>NZ_JBNAGF010000004.1:130000-367363 GCF_049801055.1 Primorskyibacter sp. S87
CAGAGGGAGCAGACAAGAAGACGTCCGGACGGAGCTTTTGAACGGGGCAGACCACACAATATTTAGATCCTCTTTTGGCGTTACCCACTAAAGCGGGTGGAATCGGCCCGCAAACTGCATGTCGAGTCGGGCGAATCCGACTTGGAATCGAGTCGCTACGCCGCTTGGATTCGGCGAGCCGGCACAACTCGCAAAAGCAGCAGACCGATTATCACGGTCAAATATAGGATCGGTTCGAGCTGAAAGCCTTTGACCAGCATGAAGTAGTGCAGCCCACCAAGAACGGCTGCCAAGTAGACGAGACGATGAAGTTGCCGCCACTTCGGGCCAAGCCGTCGCACTGATCGGTTGTTTGACGTCAATGCGAGCGGTGTCAGCAACACAAAGCCCAGCATGCCGATCGTGATGTATGGCCGTTTCAGAATATCTCCCCAGATCTGGTCTAGGATTTGAACATCCAGAACCAACCAGACCAGAAGGTGAAAACACAGATACACATATGTGACCACACCAATGCACCTGCGAAATCGGATCAGGTTCACTCCCGCCCACCGCCGTAGAGGGGTGATTGCCAATCCAAAGATCAGCATTTGAAGTGCAAGCTTGCCAAGTTCGTGCTCTAGCTTCTTGACCGGATCTATCCCAAGCCCTCCAGTCAGTGCCGCATGGATCAGGAAAATCGCAGGCGTCAGGGCCAGTGCATAGACGAGGCCGATCGGAATCTTTCGTATGTATGCGTTTACAAGATCCATTCCGCTAGATGAACTTTGAGAGATCCATGCCCTCATACAGAGGCGCCACTTCCTCCTCGTACCCATTGAACATCAGGGTTGGCTGGCGTCGGGCAAACAATCCTCCGCCGATCCGCCGTTCCGTCGCCTGGGACCAACGCGGGTGGTCGACATTGGGGTTCACGTTGCTGTAGAATCCGTACTCGTTGGGAATGGACATGTTCCAACTTGTTGGCGGCTCTTCTGACGTCAGCGAAATCCGGACAATCGATTTGATGGACTTGAAGCCATACTTCCAGGGAACCACCAATCTAATCGGAGCGCCGTTCTGGTTCGGAATAGGTTTGTCGTAGATGCCGGTCGCCATCAGTGTCAGCGGATGCCGGGCCTCGTCAAGGCGCAAACCTTCACGATAGGGCCAGTCCAAAACTGGATAGCGCGTGCCGGGCATTTCTTCCGGCCGATAGAGGGTTTCGAATGCGACGTATTTCGCCCCCTCCTGCACCCCTGCCAGATCCAATAGGTCTGCCAACTCGAACCCGTTCCATGGAATGACCATCGACCATGCCTCGACACAACGGAATCGATAGATCCGCTTTTCAATGGTCATCTTGGACATGATATCCTGAAGATCGTACTCGCCGGGATTGTTCACCATTCCGTCGATCTTCACCGACCACGGCTTTGTCGTCATCAGATGAGCGCGTGCCGCCGGATCTTCCTTGCCTGTGCCAAACTCATAGAAGTTGTTGTAACCGGTGATCTCATCCCAGTTGTTTGGCTCGAGCTCTTCGGCGCTGGCCTTGCCGGCGAACGAGGCGATCCCAACCCCGGCCAACCCGCCGATCACCTGACGCCGGTTCAGAAATGCGAATTCCGGGGTGACGTCAGTGTCAGTCAGATCGTTTTTCCAGCGTTGCGCCATTTTGGTCTCCGTTTTTTCTTTGTCTCGACTCAGATAGCCACCTGCGCATTAGGCGCCAATCCAACTCATCTCACATTTCAGAGACGGGATTGTAACTTGGCATTATCTCGTTCATCGGAATCGAGCGTCCATTTGACTGCATGATCCGCACATGACGGCGGCGCATCAAACGTGGTTCGGCAACACCCACTGAATGCGCTATGGTCTCGACTTCATGAATTATTGAATACGCATACCGGGCAACCCTGCCCTTTTTGCTATCGACCACCAGCCCCTTCTGAAACCTCGGATCATGGGTGGTTATCCCTGTGGGGCAGGTGTTTTTGTTGCACTTGAGGGCTTGGATACAACCCAAGGCAAACATGAAGCCCCGTGCTGACACGACGAAATCCGCCCCAGACGCCAATGCCCAAGCAATGTCGCCGGGATTGACCAGCTTACCGCTAGCGATCAGCCGAATACGATCCTTCAGGCCGCGCTGATCCCGCAGATTAGCCACCATCGGCAGCGCCTCCCGAACAGACATGCCCACCAAATCAATAAGTGGCATCGGAGCCGCCCCGGTTCCGCCCTCTCCGCCATCGATAGTAATAAAGTCTGGCGCATAGTCTTCACCGCGATGGACAACCGCATCAAGCAACTCTGCCATCACCACCTCGGACCCCACGACCGTTTTGATGCCGACAGGCTTTCCCGTGATCTCCCGCACATATGAGATCATGTCGAGCATGTCATCGAAGTTGTTGATTTCGGGATGCCTATTGGGTGAGAGGCTGTCCCGACCCTTTTCGATTCCACGGATGGCGGCGATCTGATCCGTAATCTTCTCGCCCGGAAGAATGCCGCCTTTACCCGGTTTTGCACCCTGGCTCATTTTGATCTCGAACATCCGAACGGAATCGTGAGCAGCCGCTGCCCTCAACTTTTCTTCGTCAATGCCGCCCTTGTCGCCTCGAATTCCGTATTTTGCGGTCCCAATCTGGAAGACAAGGTCACATCCACCTTCAAGATGAAAAGGGCTCAGCGCCCCTTCGCCGGTGTTCAACCAGATGCCCGCCTCTTTCGCTCCTTGGCTCAATGCCTGAACAGCAGGCTTTGAGATTGCCCCATAGCTCATGCCTGAGATGTTGAAGAAGGAGGGCGCCAGATAGGGCGTTCTCGCCGTCGGACCGATCAGCAGTGGTTCGGTCTTGGCAAACTGATCATCCAGTGGCGGGAAAGGCGCATTGACAAAGATTGGCGTACCCGGAACGTTCAGGTTTCGGGTGGATCCGAACGCCACTGTATTGCTCTTGCCGGACGCTGCGCGCCCGACCCAATCTCTCTGGGCGCGGTTGAATGGAAGTTCCTCGCGATCCATCGCAAAAAAATACTGACGGAAGAATTCACCCAACTCCGTGAACAGGCCCCGGAAACGGCCAATCACCGGGTAGTTGCGGCGGATCGCGTCTCCGGTCTGGAAGCGGTCCACGAAGAACAAGAATACTGCTGCCAGCGCAATCAGTCCGATGATACCGACAAAAATAAAGACCAGCGCCTCAAGCGCATTCACCGCGAATCCCATGCATACATTCCTATGTGTTTGATGTAGCGCAAGGTGCGCACAACCGCATCCATTCAGACTGAGCGGGATCCAGTTCGCTTGCAAGGCAAGCATGTTCACTTCAGGAGGAAGAAAATGAAACAGTTCTTGTTGGCCGGGATCTTGGCACTCGCGGCTCAGGCCGCCGTTGCGCAAGATGCAGTGACCTACTCAGTCGATCAAAGCTTCGACGATGTGGAGTTTGGATTGGAAAGCGCGATTGTCGACCGCGGGCTTGTTATCGACGCAGTAAGCCATGTCGGGGATATGCTCGAACGGACAAGGGCCGATGTCGGATCCGATGTCGTTCTGTTCAAAAAGGCGAATGTCTACAGTTTCTGCTCGGCAAGTCTGTCGCGGAAGGTGATGGAGATCGATCCGATGAATATTCAGTACTGCCCCTATGGCATCTTCATCGCCGAAATGCCGGATTCACCGGAAAAGGCAATCATTGGCTACAGGGTGATGCCCGACGGACCAATGAAAGAAGTTGAAGCCATGCTGGATGAAATCACCCGAGCTGCGATCGGGGAAGAATAAGTCAAAACCATGGCGGAGCCGCGCTCCGCCATGGCACTGCTCAAGTTGATTGTTGACCAATTTTTATGTGATAATCGCATTGGCGCGAATTGGCGTCATCCCGTAAACAATAAATGGGCGATTTGTCCGCTTTTTGCCACATTTCGGCAAAACAAATTGCACATTTCGGGACGGCGACGTCCAATTCCACCCAACCACAACAAGTTCATTTCTTGAGGCCGTTCTGCAGGCCGCGAACAATTATTCAGGGGAATTGACCGATGCCGATTATCACAACCGAAAACAATGACTCAATTACCGGAAACATGAACTCTGATACCGTCTCGCTTCTGGGCGGAGACGATTTCATGGACGCGCTCGGCGGATCTGACAATGTCAGCGGCGGCGCAGGTAACGACACCATCATCGGCAACTGCGGCGACGACATCGTCAACGGCGACGAAGGGAATGACTCGCTCAGCGGCGGAAACGGCGAAGACGCTGTTTATGGTGGCATTGGTGATGACACGCTGGACGGCGGCAACAATGACGACCTTCTCGACGGCGGCGAAGGCAATGATCATCTGGATGGTGGCAACGAAAACGACACGCTCAATGGCGGGCTTGGCGCTGATACCCTGATCGGTGGCAAGGGCGATGATTCCCTGATTGGTGGCGGAGGCGACGACCTGCTGATTGCCGGGCCCGGCAATGACATGCTCGAAGGTGGTGCCGGGGCCGATGTATTCGCAATCACCCAAGGGTCGGGTCACAATGTCATTGCCGATTTCACCGTCGGCGAAGACCGCATCGATGTTTCGGCTCTAGGAATCTCTGACATCTCGCAGATGTCGCTGGTTCAGAACAACGGCTTTGTCCGTATCAACCCGGGTTTCTCCAGCGGTATCGATCTCACCGGCCTGACCGTAGGCGAACTGAGCAATTCCGACTTCATTCTCGCGGCACCTCCACCACCCCCTTCTGGCACCGACGCCGGCGACAAACTGTATGGCACGGCGCTGGGAGACCTCATTGATGGCGGTCTCGGCTCGGATTCGATCCGCGGCGCCGATGGCGATGACACGATCATGGGCGGAAGCGGCCAGGACACGCTTTCGGGCGACGAAGGGAATGACAGCCTGGATGGCGGCTCTGGCAAGGACAAGCTTGTGGGCGGCAATGGAGACGATACCCTGATCGGCGGCGCGGACAACGACCTGCTCGATGGCGGTGAAGGCAACGACTCACTCAATGGCGGCAACTCCAACGACCGCCTCTACGGCAAGAACGGAAACGACCGCCTGATCGGCGACAACGGCAACGACAAGCTGTATGGCGGAGCAGGCAACGACTCGCTGGACGGCGGGGCAGGCAAGGACATTCTGGAAGGCGGCGCCGGCATCGACGAACTGGCCGGCGGCTGGGGTGACGACAGGCTAACCGGAGGATCCGAAACGGACTTCTTTGTTTTCGAGACCCGGATGCGCTCTGACACGATCACTGATTTTGAGAACGATATCGATCTGCTCGTCTTTAGCGGCTTCGGCTTCACCGATCTGAGCGATCTTACTCTGACGCAATCGGGCACGGACGCCGTCATCACGATGGCCATCGAAAGCAATGCACGGTTGACTCTGCTCGACACCGACATCTCTGCACTGGATATCGGTGACTTTCTGTTTGTTGGCTAACGCCCGACCGCAATCCCAGATGGAGAAGGCCCACCGAAATTTGGTGGGCCTTTTCGCTATTCTGAGAACTGATCAGTGAACGACTGCGTCATCCGGTCTGGGTCGATCGGATGTTCCCAGCCGATCCCCGATCAGCAAGCCATCGCTGCCGACCGACACTGGCACGGTATCTCCGTCCTTGATCTCACCCGACAGCAGAAATTCCGCCAATGGGTTTTGCAAAGCTCGTTGGATCACACGCTTGAGCGGGCGCGCCCCGAACACCGGATCATAGCCTTCGTCGGCCAGCCATTTACGGGCCTCGTCATCAAGTTCAAGCTGGATTTTGCGGCTGGCAAGACGCTTCTTGAGGCGGGCCAGCTGGATATCCACGATCCCATCCATGTCCGCCCGAGCCAAGCGATCAAAAATGATCGTCTCGTCCAGGCGGTTCAGGAATTCGGGCCGGAAATGCGCTCGCACCGCATCCATCACGTCGCGCCTTGCATCCGATGCATCTGCACCTTCGGGCAATTGGCTCAACGCCTGAGCGCCAAGGTTCGAGGTCAGCACAATCAAAGTTTGCTTGAAATCCACAGTGCGGCCCTGACCGTCGGTCAGCACTCCGTCATCAAGGACTTGCAAGAGCACATTGAAGACATCCGGATGCGCTTTCTCCACCTCGTCAAACAGGACGACCTGATACGGGCGACGACGCACAGCCTCGGTAAGGACACCGCCTTCGTCATACCCCACGTAACCCGGGGGCGCGCCGATTAGCCGGGCAACAGCATGCTTCTCCATGAATTCGGACATGTCGATACGAACCATCGCAGTGTCATCGTCAAAGAGAAAATCAGCCACGGCCTTGGTCAGCTCGGTTTTACCCACACCGGTCGGCCCAAGGAAAAGAAACGAACCCAGCGGCCGGTTTTCATCATTCAACCCGGCCCTGGCACGGCGAACAGCATTGGACACTGCAGTGACCGCCGCATTTTGGCCAATCACGCGGCGATGAAGCTCGTCTTCCATCCGAAGCAGCTTTTCGCGTTCACCTTCCAACATCTTGGACGTCGGTATACCGGTCCAGCGCTCAACAACGGCGGCAATCTGTTCCGGGCGCACGGCCTCTTCGACCATCAGACCGCTCTCTTCGCGGCTCTCAGCTTCGGACAGCATTTTTTCCAGTTCAGGAATGACGCCATAAGACAGCTCACCGGCCTTGGCCAGATTGCCTTCTCGCTTTGCGATCTCCAGATCGGCACGGGCTTTGTCGAGCTGCTCCTTCATATCACGGGCGCCCGCCAGCTTGTCACGCTCGGCTTGCCATTGCGCGGTCATCTCCGACGACTTCTCCTGCAATTCCGCAAGATCTTTCTGAAGCGTTTCCAGGCGATCCTTGGAGGCTGAATCATCCTCGAGTTTGAGTGCTTCTTCCTCAATCTGCATTTGCAGGATCTGGCGGTCCAGCTGATCGAGTTCTTCCGGTTTGGAATCCACCTCCATCCGCAAACGGCTTGCGGCCTCGTCGACCAGATCGATCGCTTTGTCCGGCAGGAACCGGTCAGTGATGTAGCGATGGCTCAGGGTTGCAGCCGACACCAAAGCGGAGTCAGAAATACGAACGCCGTGATGCAGTTCATATTTCTCTTTGATACCCCGAAGGATCGAAATCGTGTCTTCAACCGTGGGCTCGGAAATGAATACCGGCTGGAACCGCCGGGCCAAAGCAGCGTCCTTTTCGACATACTTCCGGTATTCGTCGAGGGTGGTCGCGCCGATACAATGCAATTCACCCCGCGCCAGTGCCGGCTTGATCAGGTTTGCAGCATCCATCGCGCCGTCAGATTTGCCTGCTCCGACCAGTGTGTGCATCTCGTCGATGAACAAGATGATTTCGCCTGCGGCCTCGGTCACTTCGGTCAGAACGGCCTTCAGACGCTCTTCAAACTCGCCCCGGTATTTCGCACCGGCAATCAGGGCACCCATGTCGAGAGCAAGAAGCTTCTTGTCACGCAACGACTCGGGCACATCGCCGTTGACGATCCGCAGCGCCATCCCTTCGGCGATTGCAGTCTTACCGACACCGGGCTCGCCGATGAGAACCGGATTGTTCTTCGTCCGACGGCTCAGCACCTGCATGGCTCGACGGATTTCGTCATCGCGACCGATGATCGGATCGATCTTACCTTCGCTGGCGGCTTCGGTCAGATCGCGCGCGTATTTCTTCAGCGCATCGTATCCTTCCTCAGCCGAAGCGGTATCTGCGGTACGACCCTTGCGGATGTCATTGATGGCTTCGTTCAGTTTCTGGGCGGATACGGCTCCGGCTTCCAGCGCCTCTCGGGCCTTGGATTTCACCATACACAGAGCCATCAGAACGCGCTCAACGGGTACGAAACTGTCACCGGCTTTCTCGGCTACCTTTTGTGCCTCGTCCAGCACCTTGGCGGTCTGGCCGTCCAGATACACCTGAGCAGCATCGCCGCTAACCTTAGGCTGCTTTGCAAGGGCAGCTTCGACCGCTTCGACCACCCGAGACGGGTTACCACCCGCGCGGGAAATCAGATTGCTTGCCAACCCCTGATCATCGTCCATCAATGCTTTGAGAATGTGTTCGGGGGCCAGTCTCTGATGCCCATCGCGCATCGCTATCGTCTGCGCCGCCTGCACGAAACCACGTGCACGCTCGGTGAACTTGTTCAAGTCCATGCCTGTCTCCTTTTCCAAGCGCCCAGAAGATTTAGCGCCCGCCCGGCGGCACGCTATTTGTTGGGCCTCGCATTCAATCTGGGAAATGTCTGTCAGGCTTCAAGAGGTTCGGCGACCTAAAACGAGGAAAGATCGAAGTTTCGGGATATTTCCACAGCCTCGCCACAATTTCTTACCGGCTTTCGGGCCATGTTGAAGAAAATGCCGGAGGCAACCATGCTTGTTACAGATATCGAGATTACACACTACACCTATTGCGCTCAGACCGGGCGTCATAGCGCCAATGTGTGCATGACACTTCGCGACCAGATCGTGACCATGTTTTGCCGACTGGATCTGGGGCTAAACGGAGATGCGCAGGGTCGGGCAAGGGCCTTTGTCGCGGACGCGTTGCGCCAGCTGAACCGAATGCCCGAAATACGCTCTGGTAGAGATACAGTTAACCTTGCTGAAGATCTGGTACCGGCACTTGCATAACATTTGACCTCTTAGTTCGAGGCGGTCGAAATCAATGCCTGGGCCCACTGAGTCACCTGGCTCTTTTCTTGTCGCACGATGATCATTAGAAGGCTGCAAGTTTGCCAACCCAGGAGACCTGCACCATGTCCAAAGAACGTCTGATCGTTGCCCTTGATGTTCCCAACGCCCTGCAAGGTCTGCAATTGGCAGAACAGCTTGGCGATACGGTGTCATTCTACAAGATTGGCCTGGGTATGTTGACCGGTGGCGGATTGGCACTGGCCAATGAACTGAAACAGGAACACGGCAAACGCATCTTTCTGGACATGAAATTGTTCGACATTGGCGCCACGGTCGAAGCCGCCGTGCGGGGACTCGCCCAGTTTGATCTGGACTTCCTCACCGTGCATGGTGATCCACATGTGGTTCGCGCGGCCAAGGAAGGTGCCGCTGGAAAGGACCTAAAAATCCTCGGTGTCACCATTCTGACTTCGCTCGACCGCAGCGATCTGGATGCCAGCCTAATAAAATCGGGCGATGTGCAATCATTGGTTCTTGAGCGTGCGGCACGCGCGTTTGAAGCAGGCGCCGACGGTGTGATCGCATCCCCCCAAGAGGCCGCTCAAATCCGCGGCCTCCCCGAAGCCAATGGTCGTCTGATCGTGACACCTGGCGTTCGGCCTTCTGGGGCTGCGTTGGGTGACCAGAAACGTGTTGCAACACCTGCACAGGCCATTGCCGACGGGGCGGATCACATCGTGGTCGGTCGTCCGATTTGGCAGGCCACTAGCCCCAGGGATGCCGCACTGAACATCCTACAGGAGCTTACCGGCGTCTGATCAGCACCAGATCCAGTCTGAACTGTTCTGATCCGGATGTGCCCGGAAAGGCACAAACCGGACTCCTGTTTTCTGGCGGGCTTCCCACAATGGGTGCGATCGGTGATCCTGTCCCAAAGACACTCCCCAAGCGAACTTTCTCTTCCTGTAGTTCGCTACCTGCCCCCCGCCCAATTCGCGGGGGGGTTTTCCGTGAAGACCCCCATCTTGCGACGCTCAGGGCAATGCTCCAAACCGGAATCAACGCGCAGACGGAAACTCTTGCCGATCCATGTAGTTGCGCAGCTGCTCAGCAAAATGCGGAACAGCCAGCGGGTGATCGCAGTAGACACCCGGCGGCATCAATCGCCATTGCTGTCCCTCATCGCCCAATTGAACGTCGGCTATTGCACCTCGAGGAAGATGCGCGGCGAAGAACCAAACCGTTCCTCGGGGTCTCAAGTAGCTGACAGACCATACCAGATCGGCTTGCGAAAGCTGTAATCCCACTTCTTCTTGCGTTTCTCTCAGCACACATGTTTCGGGTGTTTCACTGCCCTCACGACCACCGCCTGGTAAATCCCAATGTCCGGGGTAAGGAATGTCGGGAAGGTCGTCCCGTTCTATGACCAACAGATTAGGACCCAAAAAAAGAGCCAGCTTGGCGCCGGAAAAGGACATTTGGCCTAACAACCCGAAAAGAAAATGAAGCAGTCAATTTGCACAGCACATCGTGTCAGAATTTTGTAGAACAGCAAGAGTAAACCAAGAGTATCCGATGTCTTCGCTTTGCCGTGACTGTCTTAACATCCAAACTGCCGGATCCCGATGTACGGAATGCGGTAGCCCACGGGTTCTGTCGCACCCTGAGTTATTTTCGCTCAGGATCGCGCACATGGATTGCGACGCGTTCTACGCCTCGGTGGAGAAAAGGGACAACCCGGAACTGGAGGACAAACCAGTCATTATTGGCGGTGGAAAACGCGGCGTTGTTTCAACTGCCTGTTATGTGGCCCGTATCCGCGGAGTTCGCAGCGCGATGCCAATGTTTCAGGCACTCAAACTGTGTCCTGATGCCGTGGTCATCAAACCTCGCATGTCAGTCTATGCGGCAGTATCCAAGCAGATCCGCGCAATGATGGACGAGCTGACGCCCTCTGTCGAACCGCTGTCGCTCGACGAGGCCTTTCTGGACCTGACTGGCACCGAACGTTTGCATGGTGCGCCGCCAGCCGTGATGCTGGCTCAATTGGTCCGCCGAATGAAAGACGAACTTGGCCTGACGGGCTCGATCGGCCTGAGCCACAACAAGTTTTTGGCGAAAGTGGCCTCGGATCTCGACAAACCGCGCGGGTTTTCGATTATCGGCAAAGCGGAGACCTCTGAGTTTCTTCACGACAAACCGGTGCGCCTGATCTGGGGGATCGGGCCGGCAGCCCAGGCATCGCTGGACCGCGCCGGAATTCGGACTTTTTCAGATCTGCTCCGCTGGGAAAAAGAAGCGCTAGTCGCCAGATTCGGCGGAATGGGTGAAAGGTTGTGGTATCTTGCCCGCGGACAAGACCACCGAAGGGTTTCGGCACACGAGCCGATGAAGTCGATTTCGAATGAAACGACCTTTTTCGAAGACACCAATGATCCGGGCATACTGGACGGCCATCTCTGGCGCATGGCCGAAAAGGTTTCGGACCGCGCCAAAGCCAAGGGGTTGGCTGGTCGTGTCGTCACTTTGAAGCTCAAGCAGTCGGACCATAAAACACTGACCCGTCGGCAGTCACTTCGCGATGCGACCCAGATGGCGGACACAATCTATCGCACCGCGCGAGCCTTGTTCGACCAGGTCGGGGACAAAGGCCCGTATCGTCTGTTGGGGTGCGGGATCAGCAATCTCTGCCCCGAAGACGATGCCGACAAATCAGGTGATCTGCTCGACCCGGGCGCGGATCAACGCTCACAGGCAGAACGCGCTTCGGACGAAATACGAAAACGGTTTGGATCCGAGGCAATCTTGAAAGGCCGGGCGCTACGCTAAGTGCTACTCCGCCGCCATTTGAGTCTGGTCATAGCCGATCGCCGCAATCCGGGAGATCACGGTGTTCAGCGTTTCACGAAAGGCGTCAAACCCGGGACTCGGTCGAACCTGACGTTCATCCATGTACAACGACCGGTCAATCTCGATCTGAATTGCATGTTGGTTGCGGGAGGGCCGGCCATAGGCCTGCGTTATGTATGCCCCGGCAAAAGGCGAATTACGGGAAACCACGAAACCGGCGGACAGAAACAGCTCTTCAATGTGATCAACGATATCGCGCGCTGCCGCTGCTCCGAAACGATCCCCCAGCACGATTTCAGGTCGTCTTTTCATTCCGCGTGAAACCCCGTCGATTGCCTCATGTGGCATCGAATGGCAGTCGATGAGTATGGCCTGCCCAAAAATCTCACGAGACTCATGCAGCAAGTCCTGCAGCTTGCGATGATAGGGATGCCAGTACCGGTCCAGCCTGTGCTTGGCCTCAGCCATGGGTAGCTTGCCGCGATAGATCGGTCGCCCGTTGGCTACGACGCGCGGAATGACCCCTAACCCGGAGGCAACCCGCGGATTGTGCCCGTTGCGCCGTGCGCCTTCGACCAGAGCCGGGTCCAGTTCGTCACACGCCCGATTCAGGTCCAGATAAGCCCGTGGCGCGCCGGCCTTGAGAAACGGCGATCCATAGGCAGGCGCTGCGTCGAACAGCAGATCGACAAAGGCATCCTCCGAAGACCGAATCAACTTAGGGTCAAGGATCGTTGATCGAACGAAGTCCTCGGGGTAGTCGCTGCTGCTGTGCGGAGACGCAAAAACCACCGATGACAGGCGTTTTTTTGGTTCTGTAAGATAGTATGCGGCCTGTGGCATCGGATCTCCTTCTCAAAAAGGAGCATAGCCCGGAATTATCTCGTATCAAAAGCCCTTGAACCCCAGCGCGACTCCTTTTATAGACCCCGCTACCGGCGCGGTCTTCCGCGCCCCATTTCTTTGATGGGGCAGGGATTGTCGGCGGTATTCATGGGCGATTAGCTCAGCGGTAGAGCACTTCGTTGACATCGAAGGGGTCACAAGTTCGAACCTTGTATCGCCCACCATGAATTCACTGTCCTGGTTTCGGATACGAAACCTCGGCACCCGCAACAAGAAGGCGCTGGCCCGCGCCACAGGAACAGGAGAAGGACCATGAAGGTCAAGAACTCGCTCCGCTCGCTCAAGAACCGGCATCGTGATTGCCGGATTGTGCGTCGCAAAGGCCGCGTCTATGTGATCAACAAGACGCAGCGCAAGTTCAAAGCTCGTCAGGGCTAAGAACAAAGACTGTTTTCATTCGAAGAGGCCGCGCTTTCAGTGCGGCCTTTTTCTTTGTCCTCGCGAGAGATCCCTCGAGCTCTTTCCCGCGACCATTATTCCGAGTGTTTCTGTCGGTTTATTCTTGCGGATATCCCGCAATGCTTTATCTGATCTTTTCAGTCAGAAATTGATTCTCAAGAAGGAAACGGGTCATGCTGAAAGCCTCAAACTCTATTGCTGCCGCCGTGACGGCGCTGATCGCAACCTCTGCCGCGGCAGAGGGAGAACTAAACCTCTATTCCTCGCGCCACTATGACACTGACGAACGGCTCTATACGGATTTCGAAGAAGCGACCGGTATCAAAATCAACCGCATCGAAGGCAAAGCCGACGAGCTCATCGCCCGGATGCAGGCCGAAGGTGCCAACTCCCCGGCAGATATACTTTTGACCGTTGACACGTCACGTCTGGCACGCGCAAAAGATGCTGGCATCCTGCAGCCTGTCGATAGCACCATTCTGGAAGAGCGTATCCCGGCCAATCTTCAGGATACCGACAACCAGTGGTTCGGATACTCCCAACGCGGGCGCATCATCTTCTATGACAAGAACGACGTCGCCGAGCCCCCGATGAACTACGCCGATCTGGCCGACCCAAAGTACAAAGGTCTGGTTTGCATTCGGTCCTCAAGCAACACCTACAACCAGACCCTTCTGGCCTCTATCGTCACCCACGCTGGCGCAGACGCTGCCAAAGCATGGGCCGAAGGTGTGGTAGCCAACATGGCGCGCGATCCACAGGGTGGTGACACCGACCAGTTGCGCGGGATCGTTTCTGGCGAATGTGATATCTCTGTATCCAACACCTATTACTTCGCCCGTTCCATCCGCAAGGATGTCAAAGGATTGTCCGCGGACCGCGACATGATCGGCTGGGTGTTCCCCGATCAGGGCGGCAACGGCGCGCATATGAACCTGTCGGGCGGTGGCTTGGCTGCACATGCGCCGAACAAGGACAATGCGATCAAGTTCCTTGAGTATCTGGCCAGCGATCAGGCCCAGCTATACTTCTCGGCAGGCAATGACGAGTTCCCTGCCGTAACTGGCGTAGAGTTGGCCGATCCGGTCAAAGCCCTGGGTGAATTCAGGGCAGATGACGTCAATCTGGCTGACGTTGCCAAGAACATTCCCGAAGCTCAGAAGATCTTCAACGAAGTCGGCTGGAAGTAATCGGCCAACAAAACGAACATGTTCAGGGCGCAAGATTGATCTTGCGCCCTTTTCTTGTTTTCGAAACCACCCATTTGTGCCAAAAAGTCGTATCTGAGAATTTTTCCCGGATTCGTGAAATGCCTGGCGATCTGACGAAACGCCTGTCCCACCACCTGAAGGGCCTTCGAAGTTCACGCGGCTGGTCTCTTGATCAACTCGCCGAATTAAGTGGGATCAGCAGGGCATCGCTTTCCCGATTGGAACATGGAGAAGTCAGTCCCACGGCAGAAACGCTTGGCCAGCTTTGCGCCGCCTACGATCTTTCTGTGTCCCGGCTTCTCATTGCGGTTGAGGAAAGCTTCGCCGCCAAGGTCTCCTATGACCAACAGCCTGTTTGGACGGATCCGTTGTCTGGCTTTGCCCGGCGATCCGTGTCCCCAATGGCACCGGGTTTGACTTGCGAGGTTCTGGAGTGTCATCTGCAACCCGGAACCCGCATCACATATGAGTCACCTCCCAGACAGGGTCAGGAGCACCATCTAATACTGCGGGAAGGCGCATTAACCCTCACAATTAGCCGATTGTCCTACAGCCTCACCGTCGGAGACAGCCTGCGATACCACCTTTCGGGACCGAGCAGCTTTGAGACCAGTGACGATCAGGGTGCACGCTATCTGTTGGTGCTGGCATGATTGTGCGCGAGTCGACTTCCTCTCTACCCGACAGGCTTGAGGATCTGACAGAAATTTTGCATGCCTGTGTGCATGCCGGAGCCAGCGTCGGCTTTGTCCTTCCCTTCGATCAGGCAGATGCACGCCGCTATTGGCAGGACCGCGTGTTTCCCGTGATAACCCCTGAACGAAACGAACTCTTTTCAGCAAGGCAGAACGGGCGGGTTGTCGGCACGGTGACACTGGGCATGGACATGATGCCCAATCAACCGCATCGCGCGGACGTGGCCAAACTACTGGTTCATCCAGAAGCGCGTCGTCAGGGGCTCGGCCGAGCCTTGATGACGGTTCTGGAAGAAAGGGCACAGGCCCTGGGAAAGGAACTTCTGGTGCTGGATACGCGCAGTTTCGACCCTTCGCTTAGTCTCTATCTCAGCCTCGGGTTCAAGATTGCAGGCGAGATTCCGGACTATTGCCGCAATCCTTTTGATGAACGTCTTGAACCCACCACTTACATGTTCAAGCGGCTCTGATCTGGCGCAACCGTGTCATACTGGTGGATGCAGTTCTGATTGAAGAAACGGCAGGATCCGCTCGTGAACCGGATCAAAAGCTACCTGCGCCCCACCTGCCGGCAAATCAGTATGACCGGAAGCAATCCGACTGCGACGATAACCAACGACGGAACGGCAGCACCTTCCAACCGTTCATCCGATGCAAGGCGATAGGCTTGAACTGCGAGGGTATCGAAATTGAACGGTCGCATAATGAGAGTCGCCGGCAACTCCTTCATCACGTCCACAAAGACAATCAGAAGAGCCGTCAGCAAGCTCGGGGTCAGCAACGGCAGGTGCACTTTGCGCAATGTGCCCAGCGGCGTTTGCCCCAGTGATCGTGCGGCATGGTCCATATTGGAATGAACGGTGCTTTGCCCGCCCTCATAGGCACTGAGTGCTGCAGCAAGAAACCGAACCATATAGGCCGCAACCAGTAGCCAAATGGAACCAGTGACCAGAAGCCCGGTCGATATGCCGAAATGCTCGCGCATCCAGGAGTCCAGCATGTTGTCGAAATTTGCAAACGGAACGATCAGACCCACGGCAATCACACCACCCGGAACCGCATAACCAAGCCGCGCCAGATAGGCTGCGGTTGCGCTCGCGCGGCCGGGGTGCTGGCGTTGAAAAAACCCAACGCAAATTGCGGCTCCGACCGTTATCAAAGCGGCTGTTCCGGCCAGCAGAATTGAGTTTCGCACGAAACCCAGATAGCGGCTGGAGACGATGTTCTGTTCCGAGTTCATACCCATGTCGAACAGAATTACCGATGGCAGAGCGAAGCCCAGAACAACCGGAATTGCGCAAAGCACAAATGCTCCCGCCGCCTTCAGTCCGGTCAGCTCGATTGGCGGCAAACCCGATTGCTTCTTTCCGGATTGGTAGTAGCGGGCCTTTCCTCTCTGCGTCCGCTCAAGCATCGCCAGCATCAGGGCAAAACCCAGCAAACATAAGGCAAGCTGCGCTGCAGCCGCACGATCCGCCATTGAGAACCAGCTTGTGTAGATGCCGGTGGCAAAGGTCGGAACCCCGAAATAGGACACGGTTCCAAAATCCGCGATTGTCTCCATGATTGCCAGCAAGACACCGCCTGCAATAGCCGGTCGTGCCATAGGCAATGACACCCGCCAGAAGGCACCCCAAGGGTTTTCCCCCAGAGCCCGCGCCGCCAGAAAAGCCGAAGCGCTTTGTTGCAAGAAGGCGGCCCGCGCAAGCAAGTAGACGTAGGGGTACAGCACAAGAATCAACATGACTGCGGCTCCACCAAGAGATCGGATCTCGGGAAACCAGTAGTCCCGCGGCCCCCATCCTGTCACCTGGCGCAGAGTGGTTTGCACAACACCGGGGTGATCAAGGATAAAGGTGTATGCGTAGGCCAGCACATAAGCCGGGATCGCCAAAGGCAGAACAAGCGTAACTTCGAGGATCCGCGCACCTGGAAACCGGGTCATTGTCACCAGCCAAGCGGCACCAACACCCAAGCAGAAGGTACCAATTGCCACGATGACCACCAGTGCCAGCGTCGTCAGTGCATAACTGGGCAGAACCGTTTCCATCAGATGAGCAATGGTTTCCGTTCCACCGGTAACTGCAGCCAAAACGACGGCAAGCATCGGAAGCAGGCACGCCGCAGCAATCGCATAGGCCAGTACTCCCAGTATACGAGTGCTCGTCGTTTTATGCCGGCGCGAGCCGTGTTCTGCGTATTCTACTTCGGCCATCAAATCCGCGTTCGCCACTATCGATGCTATGCGTCAAACTTAGATCGACCATTTCTGTCGGAAATGCCAGTGCGAAATCAGCCGCGATATGCCTCCGGCGACCCCAAAAAATGGTTAAGGCGGCCATTTTGGCCGCCCTATCAGTATTTCGGTCTGCAGCCAGGTGGCGCTGATCAGTCGTAGCTACGCTGATCCTCGATCACCAGGCCATCCTTGGGCAGTGAGCCCGGCGCAACAACCTCGACAGCACCTTTCAGTTTCAGCACCTCGATTACCGATTTCGCGAACTGGTTGTCGTCACCGCCATCGGCTTCGATCTGAACCGTCATCGCATCCATTTCACCCTGCCGGGTGGCAATCACACGCGCCTTGACGATTTCTCTGTGCTTCTCGACCAGTTGGGCAACCTGTTCGGGGCGAACGAACATGCCCTTGATTTTGGTTGTCTGATCTGCACGGCCCATCCAGCCCTTTATGCGCATATTGGTGCGCCCACAAGGAGACTGGCCGGGCATGACCGCCGAGAGATCACCCGTGGCAAAACGGATCAGTGGATAGTCCGGATTGAGCGACGTCACCACAACTTCGCCGACTTCGCCGGGCGAAACGGGCACTCCGGTTCCGGGCGTAACGATCTCAACTATGACATGCTCGTCAATGATCATTCCTTCCATTGCCAGGCTTTCATAGGCAATGTTACCAAGATCCGCAGTCGCATAGCTTTGCAGACAGGTGATACCACGGTCTGCATATTCCTGCCGCAGGGACGGGAATAGTGCACCGCCCCCGACGGCGGCCTTAGCAATGCTCAACCGCACACCCATCTCGTCGGCCTTGTCCAGAATGACCTTCAGATAGTCCGGAGTGCCCGCATAGGCGGTGCAACCCACGTCGCGAGCAGCAGTTACCTGCAACTCTGTCTGACCGGTTCCAGCCGGCAGAACGGCCGCCCCGACCGCCCGGGCTCCACTTTCAAAAATCATGCCGGCCGGTGTCAAATGATACCCAAAGCAGTTTTGTACAATGTCATCCGTCCCAATACCAACGGCATGCAGGAACCGCCCCATACGCCACCAGTCATGCTCGGCGCCGCCCGGTTCGTAGATCGGGCCGGGCGACTGAAATATATGTGCAAACCCTGTGGCGGGTTTAGTGGTGAAACCGCCAAAAGGAGAATGCTCAGCCTGAGCCCGACTCAGCTCCGACTTGCGCAGGACCGGGAGACCAGCCAAAGCCTCGGCGCTGGTGATCGTTTTGGGGTCCACGCCATTGAGAATTCCCTTGAAACCAGCCACCCCTTGGGCGCGGGCAATTTGCTGGGGCAACTGCAAGGCAAAATCCGCCGCCCGTTCATCTGCAGAGCGGGTCTCCAGCGCATCGAAATGAGTTGTCGTCATAATGTGACCCTCTCCTTCTCACAGCCACCGTTTGCGGCGGCGGTAGGAACGCACATCGCGGAAGCTCTTGCGGCCCTCTTCGCTCATACCAAGGTAGAACTCCTTAACATCCGGGTTTTCCCGCAGATCCGCAGCAGGGCCGTCCATCACCACGCGGCCAGACTCGAGAATGTATCCGTAATGAGCAAATCGAAGCGCAACGTTGGTGTTCTGTTCGGCAAGAAGGAAGCTCACTCCTTCCTTTTCATTCAGATCCTTGACGATGTTAAAGATTTCTTCGACCAGCTGCGGGGCGAGACCCATCGAAGGCTCATCCAGCAGGATCGTTTCAGGACGGCTCATCAGGGCACGCCCCATGGCGACCATCTGTTGCTCACCGCCTGACGTGTACCCGGCCTGCGACTTGCGGCGCTCTTTGAGGCGCGGGAAGTAGTTGTAGACCATCTCGAGGTCGTGCTGGATACCGGCGCCGCCATCGGTTCGCGTATACGCGCCGGTAAGCAGGTTCTCTTCAACGGTCAGGTGTTCGAAACAATGCCGGCCCTCCATCACTTGGATCACGCCGGTGCGCACCAGATCTGCCGGATCGGAATGGTGAATGTCAGTGCCCCGATACTTGATCGTGCCTTTGGTGACTTCTCCACGCTCGGAATGCAGCAGGTTCGAAATCGCCTTGAGGGTGGTCGTCTTGCCAGCGCCATTACCGCCAAGCAGGGCGGTGATCCCACCCTTGGGCACCGAGAGGCTGACGCCTTTGAGCACAAGGATCACGTGGTTGTAGATCACCTCGATATTGTTGACCTCAAGCAGGGTGTCGACCTGCTGATCTGTGGTGTTGGCTGCATCCAGCATTAGTGCGTTTCCTCTAGCAGGTAAGTAGGATCACCCACCCGATTGGGGTTTTGTGGTGCGGCGAACGGAGGCCGCCGCACCCTTCTTGTTCAATCTTCGGCAATTCAGGCCGAATTTGGCTGATCAGTTGCAGCGTGCTTCAATTTTGTTTTCAGCTGCATATGCGTTGGAATCTTCCTCAACCAGCGCACCAATGACTTCGGCATCCGTTGCTTTGAAGTCGGAGACCAGCGACCAGGTTTTGCTGGCTGCGTCCCACTGTGCGACGCCAACCAGACCGGATCCACCGTGATTTTCACAGGACACCTGGAAGCTGGGTCCAAAGTTCGGCATGCCAAGTGCGGACATACGCTCTTCGGTGATGTTCAGCTGCTCCATAGCGTCGCGGACCATTCCGGCCGTTACGTCACCGGTGCCATTGGCCGCCTGCGCGTCCTTGATGGCTTCGGCTGCAAGCATCGCCGCATACAGACCACGGTTGTAGAGAACGGTTCCGACATTGTCGCCCGCGCCCGAGGCCATGCCCTTGTCGACAACATGAGTGCGAATGTCGTCGAACACCGGGAAGTCGCTGCCGACCGCATGGAAGGTGATAGCCTTATAGCCGTTTGCGGCATCGCCAGCGGGCAGAACGTCATGTTCGGCACCCGACCACCACACACCGATGAAGTTTTCCATCGGGAAACGGATGTTCGCGGCTTCCTGAACCGCCACCTGGTTCATCACACCCCAGCCCCAGATCGCAACATAGTCAGGACGGTCACGGCGGATTTGCAGCCACTGGGACTTCTGTTCCTGACCCGGATGATCAACAGCCAGGGCCGTCAGTTCAAAGCCGTGCTTCTTGGCCAGTTCTTCGAGGGTACGGATCGGCTCCTTGCCAAAGGACGAGTTGTGGTAGACCAGAGCCAGTTTCTTGCCCTTGATGTCGTTGTCGTTGATTTCAAGCAGGTAGTTCACCAGACCCGACGCGCCATCCCAATAGTTCGCGGGATAGTTAAAGACGTGACTGAAAACTTTGCCGTTGGCGGCAGAGGTCCGGCCATAGCCCATCGTGTGAATCGGAATATCATCCACGGTCGCTTTTGGGATGATCTGATAGGTAATACCGGTCGACAGCGGTTGATAGATCAGTGCGCCTTCGCCCTTGGTCGACTCGTAGCATTCAACACCCTTTTCAGTGTTGTAGCCCGTTTCGCATTCAATCACTTTAACCGGAACGCCACCAATACCACCATCGCGCTCGTTCAACAGTTTGAAGTAATCTTCATAGCCGTCAGCGAATGGAATACCGCCAGCCGCATAGGGACCGGTGCGATAGCTTAGCGAGGGGATAACAAGCTCGGCCAAAGCCGGGCCTGCGGCCAGTATGGCGCCCAGCGCCAGCGTGGTGAGTTTCATTTTCATCGGGTCAATTCCTCCCTTGATGTAATCCGATGGTGAACGGGGCTCCTCCACCCCGCGATTGATTGCCTGCCCCGCTTAGTGCGGGAAAGGCCAGAGCCTCAGCTTTTCCTTGGCCACGCGCCAGAGCTGTGCCAGCCCATGCGGTTCCAAGATCAAGAAAACGATGATCAGCGCCCCTACGATGACAAGTTGCAGGTGCGCCACGATATCCGTGGGCCAACCCAGAAGATCCACGCCAACGACTTTCAGGACAACCGGAAGCAAGACAAGAAAGGCTGCGCCGGCAAACGATCCGAAGATTGAGCCAAGACCGCCAATAATAACCATGAACAGGACAAGGAAAGACTTCTGGATGCCAAAAGCTTCTCCGACTTCAACTGCCCCCAGATAGATCGCGAAGAACAACGCGCCCGATACACCGACAAAGAATGAGCTGACCGCAAAGGCCGTCATTTTCGCCTTCAGCGGGTCCACCCCGATGATCTCGGCCGCGATGTCCATGTCCCGGATTGCCATCCATGTCCGCCCCATGGTGCCCCGGGTCAGATTGCGCGCGATCAGCGCGCAGACTGTCAGGAAGATCAGGCAGAACAGATAGGTTGCCCATGCCGGCGCGCTGGGACCGGTGATGATGATTCCGAACACGTCACGTTCCGGCGCATTGATCTGGCCCGATGCCGAGTAGTTGTAGAACCACGGCACCTTGTTGAAGAGCCACACCAGAAAGAACTGCGCGGCAAGAGTTGCCACGGCAAGATAGAACCCCTTGATCCGCAGCGACGGCAACCCGAACAGCACACCGACAATGGCTGTTATGCCTCCTGCCAGAAGCACATGGATGAACATCGAAACGTCGGGAAAGGCAGTCATCAACTTGTAGCAGGAATAGGCGCCCACGGCCATGAACCCTCCTGTGCCAAGGCTGACCTGGCCGCAATATCCCGTCAGGATGTTAAGCCCGATCGCGGCGATGGCATAGATCAGGAAAGGCAGAAGAATCGCATTCGCCCAGTAATCGTTGATAATGAACGGGACGATCCCGAACGCCACAATCATCACAAAGTAATAGCGGTAGCGATCAAACCTGATCGGAAAGGTCTGGCTGTCCTGCTGGTAGGAGACTTTGAAGTCCCCGGCTTCACGGTAGAACATTAGTTACAGGCCCCCTTCAGAATGCGCACGGTCCCGCGCTGCCGCATCGAGTTGATTTGTCTTTTTCGCATAGCCGCTCTCCTCCGCAGCCCGGACCAGTCGCAGATAGGCGACCACTCCCAGAATGAACCCGCCGAATGCCAACAAGCTCGCGATAACCAGTTGCCGGTCCGTCAGCCCGTCAGAGGTGAAGGCGATGTAGCCAAAGGCCCAGAACCCCGACCAGGCAATCACGTTCACGATGGCAATCAACTTGTTCATTCGTTTTTGCTTCTCCGTGGCTCTCGGCCTGTCGGTTTCCGCCACTCCAGCAGCGGTCAAGATATTACACACGCTCGATAATCTTTTCGCCGAACAGCCCCTGCGGACGGAACACGAGGAAGATCAGTGCCAGCATGTAGGCAAACCAGTTTTCGGTTGCGCCACCCAGGAAGGGTGCGCCGATAGCAAACTCAAAGAGCTTCTCGCCGACACCGATGATAAGCCCGCCGACGATCGCTCCCGGGATCGAGGTAAACCCGCCCAGCATCAACACCGGCAATGCCTTCAGGGCAATCAGCGACAGAGAGAATTGAACACCCGACTTGGTGCCCCACATGATACCTGCAACCAGTGCCACAAACCCGGCAACCGACCAGACCATGACCCAGATGAAGTTCAGCGAGATGCCGACTGACAAGGCCGCCTGATGGTCGTCCGCCACAGCCCGCATGGCCCGTCCCTGCTTGGTATACTGGCTGAAGGCCACAAGCGCGATCACCAGAAGCGCCGCGATAACGGTTGCTACGATGTCCAGATTATCGATGAAGAACCCGTAGCCGAAAATGTTGAGCGTTGCTTCATCGATCCAGATGTTGATCCCCTGGGGGAGTCCGACGTCCAGCTTCTTGATCTCCGAACCCCACATCAGGTCCGATACGCCTTCGAGGAAATAGGCCAGTCCGATCGTGGCCATGAACAGGATGATTGGCTCCTGCCCGACCAGATGGCGCATAACGAACTGCTGCACACACCAGGCCAGCAACACCATCACAACAACGGTCAGGAGAATTGCGAGAAATGCCGGAACGTGCCAACCGAAATGGTGGATATGCGTGCCAAGGATCGCATTGATCAGGTGGCTGAACGGCACCTGCCCTTCCATGATCCCAACCAATGTCATGGCTGCAAACAATGCCATGACACCCTGCGCATAGTTGAAGATACCGGATGCTTTGTAGATGAGGACGAACCCCAGAGCCACCAGCGCATAGAGTACCCCGGCCATCAGGCCGTTCAGGGTGACCTCCATAGCGAAAATCAACTGATCAGGCATGCTTGCCTCCCCTCATGTCTGTCAGGTGGTCAGTCATGGCTCACCCCCAGATAGGCGTCGATGACTTCCTGGTTGCTGCGCACCTCGTCAGGGGTGCCGTCACCAATCTTTTTGCCGTAATCCATTACGACCACGCGGTCGGACAGATCCATCACGACGCCCATGTCGTGTTCGATCAGGGCGATGGTGGTTCCGAATTCATCGTTCACATCGAGGATAAATCGGCTCATGTCCTCTTTTTCCTCGACGTTCATCCCGGCCATTGGTTCATCAAGCAGCAGCAGCTTTGGCTCCGCTGCCAGAGCCCGTGCCAGTTCCACCCGCTTCTTCAGGCCGTAAGGCAGGCGCGCCACCGGTGTTTTCCGGATATGCTGGATCTCGAGAAAGTCGATGACCCGTTCCACAACTTCCCGGTTCTCCGTCTCCTCAGCCTCAGCCTTTCCCTTCCAGAGTGCCTGCTGGAATATATTTGTTTTCATATAGTTGAGGCGCCCGGTCATGACATTGTCGAGAACGCTCATACCCTCGAACAACGCGATGTTCTGGAATGTCCGGGCAATGCCCTGCCGCGCAACTTCATAGGGTCGCATAGGCGGCCGCTTGGCACCGTGGAACCAGACTTCGCCCTCCTGCGGTACATAAAAGCCGGATATCACGTTCAACATCGAGGACTTGCCCGCCCCGTTTGGTCCGATGATTGCCCGGATCTCGCCTTCGCGAATGTCGAAAGAGATGTCCTTGATCGCGACGACCCCACCAAAGCGCAGGGTGATATTTTTCATTTCCATCACGACGCCGCCAATTTTGCGGCCGTCGTCTGTGATGTATCCTTCGTCCATGTCTTTCACGAAACCAGCCCCTTCTTCTGGCTGAAATTTTTCCTGCCGTTCATCGGGTTCTGCTGCGTCACAGCCTGCCCGTCAGCTCCGGTCATTCCGCCGCCATCTTGGCTGCTACAGGCACAACGGCCGCGTCGCAGATGGTCAGCGTGGCGCTGATTGAACCCTTTCGGCCATCCTCATAGGTAACCTCGGTGGTCGTCGAGATTTCTTCGGACCCGTCGTAAAGGGCGTTGATGATGTCCTCGAATTTCTCTTCGACGATCCGTCGCCGCACTTTCCGGGTGCGGGTCATTTCACCATCATCGGCATCGAGTTCTTTGTGCAGAACCACAAAACGGTGCACCTGGCAGCCAGACAACATCGTATCCTCAGCCACCGATTTGTTGACCGTTTCGACATGCTCCTTGATCGTCTCCAGAACCTTCGGGTGTCCTGCAAGTTCCTGATACGACGCGTAAGCGATGTTGTTGCGTTCTGCCCAATTTCCGACCGCAGTGAGGTCGATATTGATGAACGCAACACACCGGTCCTTGCCGTTTCCGAACAGCACGACCTCGAGGATATCGGGATAGAACTTGAGCTTGTTTTCGACGTATTTCGGCGCAAACATCGAACCGTCAGCCATCTTGCCGACGTCCTTGGCGCGATCGATGATCCGCAAGTGACCATTGGATTCGTCGAAGAATCCGGCGTCACCAGTGGCAACCCAACCTTCGGGATCCTTGGTCGAGGCAGTAGATTCCGCGTTCTTGTAATACTCTACAAACGTGCCCGGCGACCGATAGTGGATCTCACCATTGTCGTCGATCTTGATCTCGACGTCAGGCGCGGGAACTCCGACCGTATCTGCCCTCACTTCTCCATCCGGTTGCACGGTGATGAACACCGTCGCTTCGGTCTGGCCATAGAGTTGTTTAAGGTTGATCCCCATGGAACGATAGAAATCGAAGATTTCCGGGCCAATTGCTTCGCCTGCCGTATAGCCGACACGAACACGGCCAAATCCCAGCGTATCCTTGAGCGGGCCATAGACCAGCATGTTGCCGATCGCGTATTTCATCTTGTCCGCAGCGCTGACCGGCTCCCCGTCCAGTATCCTGCCGCCAACTTTCTTGGCGTGCTCCATGTAGTGACGGAACATGTTCCGCTTCATTTTGGAGGCGTCCTCCATGCGGATCATCACATTGGTCAACTGAGTTTCGAACACCCGCGGCGGGGCAAAGAAGTAGGTCGGTCCGATTTCGCGCAGGTCAGTCATCATTGTGTCTGCGCTTTCCGGGCAGTTCACGCAGAACCCGCACCAGTAGGCCTGACCAATTGAAAAGATGAAATCACCGACCCACGCCATTGGCAGGTAAGAGAGGATATCCTCGTCCCGTGTCAGCTTGTCGAATTCACTGGCATTCTTGGCGCTTTCGACCACGTTCCGGTTCGACAGCACGACGCCCTTGGGCTTGCCGGTGGTTCCCGAGGTGTAAAGCATCACGCAAGTGCTGTCGTAGGTCAGCTTGGCCCGACGTGCTTTGAGGTCTGAAATCCACTCGTCGTATGCAGCTCGGCCCTGCTCCTGTACATGGCTGAACTGATGTAAGTGATGGTGGTCATACTTCCGCATGCCACGCGGATCGAGATAGATCAGGTGTTCGAACTGGTGAAGCTCGTCCTGAACTTCGATGACTTTGTCTACTTGCTCCTGATCTCCTGCGATCACGAACCGTGCACCACAATGGCTAAGGACATAGGCCATCTCCTCGGCCACCGCGTCCTGATAAAGCGGAACCGGAATGGCACCGACCGACTGCGCGGCGACCATCGACCAGTAGAGGTAAGGCCGGTTGCGGCCGATGATGGCGATAAAATCGCCCTCGTTCACACCAAGATTGATGAGGCCGAGCGCAAGTGCTTCGATCTCTTTCTCGGTCTCCGCCCAGTTCCAGCACTGCCAGATACCGAATTCTTTTTCACGGTAAGCCGGGGCATCTGCAAATTGTGTCGCATTGCGTTGAAGCAGCGCCGGAAGGGATTGCATCCCCTCGGCGCCAGACTGCGTCTGAGCCAATTCTCTATCTCCTCCCTACCAGCTCCCCCTCAAGAGCCGGATCCGATCGCCAAGGCGATTCTTGTCCCGATTAAGGACAGCGCATTTTTTACGGTCAACTTTTTCCGGATGTTTTCCCAATCCTTACGAATTGTAACAGCGCGATCGGCCGCTCGCGAACAGCCGTTAACTCTCCTGTTTTGCAGTATTCATGACCGGTAAAATCGCTATCGCAGTTTCATATCCGGTGTTAGGCATACGAATTGAACAGGGGGATGCGATGGATCACGCGGATCAGCGCAACAAGGCGATGACGACGGCCGGCCTGAATCTAATTGCCCAGGCACTGTCGATCTATGATCAGAAGTTGAATCTTGCAGTCTGCAATCGCCGGTTTCAGGAAATGTTCGACCTGCCTGACGCTCTTGCCCAACCGGGAGCCAGTTTTGCGGATACGATACGCTACATCGCCGAAAAGGGCGAGTATGGCGAAGTCGAAAACATCGAAGCACTGGTCCAGAATCGAGTCGAACAGGCGCTTGCATTCGAACCCCATTACATCGAACGTGTGCGCCCCAACGGCGAAGTGATCTCGGTCGAAGGCGCACCACTGCCGCAGGGGGGCTGGGTTGCAGTCTATACCGACATCACCCGCACCAAACAGGTTGAGCAACTGCTGCGCGCACGTTCCGAGGAACTGTCGGATCAGCTCCTGTCTCATGCAGAAGAGCTTTCGGCGACCAACCGCGAACTGGCTGCAACCATCACCGCGCTGGAAGAAGCAAAGCGGCAGTTGACAGAAATCGAACTCCGCACTCGGATGACGACCGAGATGATGCCGGCCCACATCGCCCATGTGGACGAAAACGGCCATTATACCTATTCCAACCGGCGCCTCAGTTCAGTGATGCCGGGCAGACCCTCGGAAATCGTCGGATTACATATCTCACAGGCTTTGGGCTCGGCCGCATTTTCCCGGATCGAACCGAACCTGAAGGCTGCCTATAAGGGCGAGAACACGGTTTTTGAGTTTTCCGAAGACCACGATCAACGCCGGATCAGAGTGGCGTTTACTCCGGACCAATCCGGCGGAGTCTATGTTCTTTCGATGGATGTTACCGAAGAAACCCAAGCCCGCGTCGCCTTGCAACAGTCCCGGCGTAGGGCCCTAGCGGCACAGATGACGTCCGGACTGGCGCATGACTTTTCCAATCTGCTTACGATCATTCTCGGAATGCAAAGCAAGCTTAAAAAAATGGAACTACCCGACGAGGCCGCCGAACTGATCGCCGCGACGCAAGCCACGGCGCGCAGAGGCGGAAGGCTGCTCAACCGGATCGCCGATATGACGGGCAATCGCACCTTGCGCCCAAAGGCCGTGGACTTGCACAGCTTGCTGCAGGATCTCAAATTACTCGCTTCACCTGCCTTGCCGCGTGGGGTCGGTCTGAGTGTTCTGGACCACACGCCCGACGAACCGGTGATGCTGGATCCCGGAATGTTGCAGGATGCTTTGCTCAACCTGATCCTGAATGCCCGCGACGCCTGCGGAACTTCGGGGCAAATCACCGTCAGCGCCCATAGCATTGGCCGCATCTGGATTGAAATCGCAGTCAATGACACTGGCCCCGGCTTTTCAAAAGAAGCACTAGAAAAGGCAATCAATCCGTTCTTCACCACCAAGGGCAGCGAGGGGTCGGGGCTGGGTCTGCCGATGGTTTACGACATGGTTAAGCTGGCCGGCGGTGATCTGCAGTTGGCAAATACACCAACCGGCGCATCAATCATTTTGCGTCTGCCTTACCGGGCGGCTCCGAAAGCGCAGGGAGGGCTCGCCCTGCTGGTCGAAGACAACGACGAACTGCGCAGCCATTTCCGCGACATGCTGGTCGAGCTCGGGTATTTCGTTGTCGAAGCCACTTCGGTCGACGAGGCCACTGCCTTGACTGCGGATATCGAAGGAATTTCGCTGGTGCTGTCCGATATCAAGCTCGTAGGGGATAGCACTGGACTTGATCTAGCTCAGAGGCTTGACCAACAAGGCCCACCCTGCATCCTGATGACGTCGCTTCCACTGTCTGATCCGTTGCACAGGGAGGCCCTTGCCCATCGGCCGGTCTTGCGCAAACCGTTCACCCGTGCACAACTCGGAGCACTGATCCGGACGGAGGCCCGATCATGACCGCTCCGCTTGTTACCATTCTGGATGACGAACCCGAAATTCGGCAAATTCTGACCGAAGTGCTGGAAGACGCCGGTTTCCGCACACAGAGCTTTTCGCGCGCACGGGAGTTCGAGGCCTCTTTGAAAAAGGTGACACCTGACGTCTGCCTTGTGGATCTTTCGTTACCCGACACGGATGGATTGACGCTGGTGCACCGGCTTGCGCTGGAACAGGGTGCGGCGGTCATTATCATTTCCGGACGTGCACAGGTTCAGGATCGGGTGACAGGATTGGAACTGGGTGCGGACGATTATATTACCAAACCCTTTGACCCGGCCGAGGTCGTAGCCCGAATCCGTGCCAGGCTTCGCGGCGGGCAGCGGAGCCCTGCGGCCACGCAAGACCGCGCCGAATTCAATGGCTGGACCGCCCATTTCGATCGTTATGCACTGGTAGACAAAGACGGCGAAGAGACTGCATTTTCGCATGCCGAGGGTGAGGTTCTGCGCCTGTTTCTGGAAAGCCCAAAACGGTTGATCAGCAGATCTCAAATGCAAGAGATCCTCGGAGGTGTCGCCGGAGAAAGCTTTGACCGCGCAATGGATGTGCGCATCTCGCGACTTCGCACCAAACTGCGCGAGGACCCAAAAAACCCGCGCCTGATTAAGACAATTTATGGCGCGGGATACATTTTTCTGGGTGATGTTTCGTGGGGCTGATTTTGAAAGCTCAAAGTCGCGCTGCAAGAATCGGGAACAGGATGGTCGGCCCCTATTCCTCCTGAAAGGCCAGGACCGGCGCAGGCTGCTCTGCAATCAGATCCAACTGGCCTTCATCTGCCGGAAATTCCTCGCGCGTGTCATAAAAGGTGATGATCTCGGCCAGACGTTGCCCGATCTTACGGCTGGACTTGCGTGAAGGGTGGATCAAGTCAGGCGAAAAGTAGGACAGGCCGCCTTTGGGAACGACATCGGCCATGGTGGCAAAAATGACGCCTTCTTCCTCGGTGGCAAAACGCACCAGACGTGTTTCCAGCTCATTTCCGTCGTTCTTGCAGTGTTCGATCGGCGTCAGCAGACCGGGGCTGCGCAGGTAACCAAAGTAAAGCACGCGCGCGCCATCATCCCGGACTCTTCTGAGAAACTCGGGGATCTGACCGGTAGTGCCGTCCTCAGATATCATTTCGTCGATGACCCCGTCGCATTTTCCGCATCCGCAGCCGAACAGCAGATCGTTCCCGCCACCGTTGATTACGACCCAGTCCCAATCACCTTCGACATACTGATAGGGAATGCTGAATCCCTTCCCGTCCCCGCCATTGTTGCGTGTGGTCATCCATGCGCCGCTGACGGCCCGGTCCACGACCGGCTCTTTCAGCTCCTTTTCGATCACGTGAGGGACGGATTTCCCTAGTGTCGAATTCCATGTCATCAGGGAATCCCCGATGGCTAGGATACGGGCGGATTCATTCCGGCTTACCGACTCCTGACAGGATGCCAACGCAGCCATAACCGCGCCAAATACGATAAGTTTTTTCAACATGTTCAAGCCCACTCTGTGCTGGGTTCTGCTCAAATCACTTTCGAAGGGAATGCAGAAGGAACCTGTCGAAATGATGGCGTAGGTCGGGCCATTCCTGTGTCAGTTTCAGGCAAAACGGTTTTCAACCAGAGCTCAAAGCAACCGCGACCGGCTGTGAGTTAACGCCCTTTCCAGACCGGATCACGTTTTTCCGAGAATGCGCGCGCGCCTTCCAGATTGTCCTCTGATCCGTAAAGCACATCAACCGAGCGCAGCTGACGTTTGGTGATCCGGTTCATCGCATCCTGAAACTTGGCGTCCTCGGCATCACGGACGATTTCCTTGATCGCGGCATAGACCAAGGGTGGGCCACTCGCCAGCAAACTGGCGATCTCCCAAGCCCTGTTCATCAATTGGTCACCCGGAACGACTTCGTTGACCAACCCCCAGTGTTTGGCTTCTTCGGCATCGAACCACCGGCCGGTTAACAATAGTTCCATCGCAACGTGGTAGGGAATGCGTTTCGGCAGCTTGACGCTGGCCGCGTCGGCGACCGTTCCAGAACGAATTTCGGGTAGCGCGAAACTGGCGTGATCGGCTGCGATGATTATGTCCGCCGAAATCATCAACTCCAACCCGCCGCCGCAGGCAATTCCGTTTACGGCTGCGATAACCGGCTTGTTCATGTCCCGGAGTTCCTGCAGCCCGCCAAACCCGCCGACGCCGTAATCGCCATCAACCGCATCACCCTCCGCGGCCGCTTTCAGATCCCAGCCCGGACAAAAGAATTTTTCGCCACCTCCGGTCAAAACCGCGACCCGCAGATCCGGGTCATCCCGAAAATCACGGAACACCTCTCCCATCACGCGAGAGGTGACAAGGTCAATGGCATTCGCCTTGGGCCGGTCCAGTGTCACTTCCAGAACGGCCCCCTCTCGACGTGTCTTTACCGGAGATGTCATGTTTCAGTCCTTCCGTCGTATCAGGGCATCCGCCGCCACAGCGTCATGCGGCGTGCATAGCAGCGGGTTGATTTCAATCTCTTCCAATCCATCGGCATTGGCCAGAACATACGCTTCCAACGCCCTGACAGAATCAACGATTGCCGCCCGATCAGCCGGAGGCGAGCCCCGATAACCGTCCAGAACGGGCGCAATTCTGAGATCATTCAACGCCGCTTCAATTTCACTCTCTGTCGTCGGAAGAAGAACCGATGCGCTGTCTTCCAGCACTTCGGTCAGTGTTCCTCCTGCAGCAAGGGTTAAGACAAAGCCATGGGCCGGGTCCTTTACGACACCGATTAAGAGCTCTGCCACAGTTCCTGTCACCAGTTCCTCGACAAGATACAGATCGGTTGGCATGGGCTTCGCAGCAGTTTCGACCGCTTGCGCCGAAGACAGGTTCAGGACAACCGCCCCGGCTTCGGTTTTGTGGGCCACGCCTTCGCCTTTCAGAACCACTGGAAATCCGATTTCCTCTGCTCCCCTTCCAGCGTCTTGCGGATTTCCGCAGCGCCGTGAGCGCGGAACCCGCAGTCCATGATCCGATAGCAAACGCTTAGCTTCTGCCTCGGGTATCAGCCCTGTCTCGACGGTTGCGGTTGGCAGCAACAGTGGCAAGGGGTCCGCTGTTTCCGGGCGAGCAGCGGCCTCACAGGCCGTTATCGCCTCCCGCAGGCCGGAAAATGGAACGACGCCTGCCGCCAGCAATTGGGCAGCTGTCGCCTCAGGCATCAGTTCTGGCAGGGTCGCAACCATCGCGACGTTTCCACCGGTGATCTGCCGCGTTTTGATGGCTGCTTTGACGGCGCAGTCCCAATCTTCGGAATTGCACCTGTCCGAACGTGGGAAATCGACGATGAGCAAGGCGATCGCCAAGTCGGGGTCGACCATGGCGGAAAAGGCCCGGCTCATCGCTTCGGTGTCGCGCCAGATATAGGTGTGATAATCCAGCGGGTTCGCCAGAGCCACCATCGGGCCCAGCGCAGCGCGCAGATCCCGCCGCTGCCGATCGTTCAAAGGTGGAAAGCTGACGTCGAGACCGAACCCGATATCGGCGGCGAGGCTGGCCTCCCCCCCTGAACAGCTGATGGTGGCAATCCGGTTCGAGGGCAATCGACCGACAGAGTGCAAGAGCTTGAGCGTTTCCAAAAACGTTGAAAGATCATCCACCCGAGGGATGCCCAAACGGGCGAACAATGCATCGGCCCCCGCGTCTCCGCCCGCCAGTGACGCCGTGTGGGACAAAGCCGCAGCCTGAGCTTCGTCCGACCGGCCTGATTTGATCGCAACAATCGGCTTTCCCAGTGCTCTCGCTCGAGCGGCGAGGGCTTCAAATGCACGCAAGTCACCGATGCCTTCGATATGCAGGCCAAGCGCCGTTACCCTTTCATCCTTGAGTAAGGCTTGCCCAATCTCGGCAAAACCAGTTTGCGCCTGATTTCCAGCCGTGACCATGTAGGCAACTGGCAGGCCTCGGGTTTGCATGGTCAGGTTGATTGCAATGTTGGAACTTTGAGTGATGATCGCCACACCACGTTCTACTCTGGACCCGCCATGCTGATCCGGCCAAAGAAGTGCACCGTCTAGGTAATTGATGAACCCGTAGCAGTTCGGCCCGAGAATCGGCATGTCCCGGGCCGCCAGCAAAAGGCTCTCCTGTAGCCCACTGCCCGCTTCGTCCTCTGCCTGAGCTTCGCGAAACCCAGATGCAAAACAAACCGCTCCGCCTGCGCCCAGCTCAGACAGTGCGTTCACAATGTCGACGGTTGCGTGGCGGTTCACCCCAATAAAACTTGCATCCGGTGACGCGGGCAAATCCGAAACCGAACTGAAGGCAGGATATCCAGCGATTTCCTCAGCCTGAGGGTGAACCGCCCAGATCTCTCCTGCGAAATCCATTTTCTCGCATTGTGTAATGACCTGCTGGCACCATGCTCCACCGCCGATAACGGCAATCGAGGACGGTCGAAACAGGCGTTCCGTCAAACGCATCACGCCCCCAATGGCCTTAGAAGATCTCGCGAAATGATATGGCGTTGTATCTCGCTAGTGCCGTCCCATATCCGTTCCACGCGGGCGTCCCGCCAGAACCTTTCGATGGGAAAGTCATCCATCAATCCCATTCCGCCAAAAACCTGCAGAGTGGTGTCGGTTATCCGTGCCAACATTTCCGAAGCATAGAGTTTTGCCGAAGCGATTTCGCGGTTTGAGGGCAGTCCCTGATCCAACCGCCAGGCTGCGGCCAGTGTAAGCCAGTCAGCCGCATCGATCTCAGTGATCATGTCCGCAATCTGGAACCCGACCCCCTGAAATTTCCCGATCTGCTGTCCGAATTGTTTGCGTTCTGCCGCATAGTTTAGGGCATAGTCGAAACAACGGCGCGCACGACCAACACAAAACGCGGCCACCGTCAGGCGGGTGGCGTAGAGCCATTCATTCATTACGGCGAAACCGCCATCTACCTCACCCAGAACCTGCGCATCCGGAAGCCGGCAATTGTCGAAATAGAGAATGCAGTTTTTGTAGCCTTTGTGGCTGACCGAAGCGTAACCGTCCCGAACCTCAAACCCCGGCGTGCCCCGGTCGACAAGAAAGGTCGTAATCCGCTTTTTCGGACCCTTTGGCGTTTCATCAACCCCCGTGGCCACAAACACGATAAAGAAATCCGCGTGTTCCGCGCCTGAGATGAAATGTTTGGTACCATTGACGATCCAATCACCACCATCCCGAACAGCCGAACAATTCATACCGCGAACGTCTGAACCTGCATCCGGTTCGGTCATCGCCAGCGCGTCCATTCGTTCGCCCCTGACGGCGGGCAAAAGATACCGATCCCGCTGTTCGTTATTGCAGGCCATCAGGATATTCTGCGGCCTTCCGAAAAAATGCGTCAGTGCCATTGAACCACGCCCGAGCTCTCGCTCAACCAGCGTAAAATCCAGATGGTTCAACCCAGCGCCACCTACCTCTTCCGGAAAGTTGCATGCGTAAAACCCAAGGTCGATGACCTTTTGCTTGATCTGTTGTCCCAACTCGTGTGGCACTTGGCCAGTGCGTTCGACCTCGGCCTCGTGAGGATAGATTTCGTTTTCGACGAAACTGCGAACGGTAGAGACAATCATCTCCTGTTCATCGGTCAGTCCAAATTGCATGGCGCGTGCTCCGGCAAGGAAGTTTCACGCAATGTTTCTGGAGGCTTGCCGACGTCTATCATGCAGAGTTAGAACGATTTCATGCAGAAGTGGGAAAAAATCTCAGCCGCACCGCAGCGATTTGGAATTCTACTGTTCAACGGGTTCTCCAACCACTGTCTCGCCAACTGGGTTGAACCCATGCGGGCAGCGAACACCTTGTCTGGGCGCAAACTGTATGAGTGGCAATATCTGACCCCCGACGGGACACCCGTGACCAGTTCAAGCGGTCTGCAAGTTGCGCCGCATGATCGGCTGAGCGGGGCTCGCGGCAATCTGTTGGCTGTCATGCCATCCTACGGGTTTCGAGGGCTTGGACGTTGGGACGTGCTGGCCGGTCTGCGGGAAGCCGAGAAGAACTATGACTCGCTGGCCGGACTTGATACCGGCAGCTGGCTCTTGGCCGAAGCCGGATTGCTTGATGGCTATCGGGCGACGATTCACTGGGAAGAATTGACGGTTTTTGCGGAACGGTTTGACGAGGTCGATGCTCAGCGGGAGCGTTTCATCATAGACAATGATCGGGTCACCTGCTCGGGCGCAATGGCAGCCTTTGATCTGATAATGCACATGATCGGGCGCGACCACGGGCAGGCTCTGGCGATGGAAGCAGCTCAGCTCTTTATGACACGGGACTCGGCGCGATCACATTCCGGAGGGTCCCGGCCAGAACGACTGGCAGTCAACCGGGCGCTGGCGATCATGCAGGAGCATCTTGAACACCCGATTCCAATCGCTGAGGTCGCCCGACGGTCCGGGCGCACGCAGAAGGATCTGTCCAGACAGATGCAGCAGGATCTCGGCGCACCGCCACACGTCGTGTACCGCCGTCTGCGCCTGACACTGGCGCGAAAGTTGATCCGGGAATCCGATCTGGCAGTATCTGAAATCGCTTTGCGCTGCGGATATCAGAATGCAGCGGCGATGACCCGTGCGTTCAGGGCGACCTTTGGCGTAACCCCGCGAGATCTTCGCCGCGGCAGTTGATAAGAACCCTTCAGGATTTCCAGCTATCGAGCCAGCGGCGGAACCGGCCCCGTCTTTCTTCGATCGCGTCGCCGGCCGCATAAAGGCTGTCCTCTACATCTTCGAGCATCGGGTCGATCCGGCGCTGCCGGAACCGGCGCCAACGCACGTAGATCGCCCAAACGATCGCAAAGAAGAACACCAGAAAGATGATGTTGAACCACGGGATCACCCGGGCGTCAGGGCCTTCGACCGGCCAAATCTTCACGGCGTTTGGAAAGATCGATATGAACTCGTTTCGCCATCCATAATGGCGCATGGCCACCCAGCGCGGGTTTTCTGCAGTAGATTTTAGATCCGCCGCCTCGGCCTGCAGGTTCGAAGAGTTGAGCTTGAAATAGGGCGGCCAACTCCATCCGGTATCCTCGTTGCGATAGACCATGACCCGGCCATTGGCTTTGCGCGTCTGGATAAAGAATACGTCACGGTTTTTTGTCGTCGCATCGGCACCGACATCATGAGAGGCCCAAAAAATGGAGTTCTCGCCCCAGTCGATCCTCTTTTCATAGGTATCCGATATCCGAACGATGTCGTGATGCGGCAGCGTGTAATGCAGGACTGCGCCGACGAACCCCCAAAAGAGAATGATGAAAGCCCATTTGATGTAGGTCATGGGTCAGTTCCTTACATGAAATTCGAATAGATAATCAGAAAGATAATCGCACCCAGTGGGACGACGTAGACACCGAGGATAAGTTTGCGGCGGAACGAGTTATCATAGGCTTTCAGACCCCTTTCGACAAACGCCTCCTTGTCCCCGGCGAGCCCTTTCTTGTCCCAATGCGCTTCCAGCTTGGCACGCCGCATTCGGCGCGACCAGACAGAGATCACCACGTAGGCGACCGTAAGGATGACCAGCAGAGGCAACAGGAAGCGGATCAAGCCAATCATTTAGGGTCTCCTTACTGCGCCCCAAGGACCAACCCGCGCCACCAGATCGTTTGAGGCGCGATCTTTACCGCTCATATCGGGCTCGTGACCGAACAAGGCCTCCCGGGCGCCTGCCTTGTCCACCTGATACTCCCGCGCAAGGAAATCGGCAACAAAGGCTCTCTTTGTTTCGGGCCAGGTCGCGTAGGTGCGATAGAACAGCTCTTTGTGACAAATGAAAAGTTGCCGTGGATCCAGCGGAGCCAACTCTGCCAACAACATGTTCACCAGATCGCGATCGCGGGTATCGGCAGCGCGCAAAGTGTAGAAATACGCGGGATGATCAGAGCCGATCCGCGGCCAGCGTCCTCCCTCCACCGCCCAGCGCAGCAGATGCGCCAGCCCATGATAAGCGGCGGGCAGGCTTTCGGCATGGTTTCGCGCCAGCCGTCGCATGTCCGTCCGGTCCAGATTGGACAGGTCGATTCCTGCCCCGGCAGCCGTGTCGATGGTGATGAAATCCATCTTCTGCTGCAGGATCGCGGCGGCATCAATTCCACGCGCTTTCACGATCGGCTCGACCAGTTCGTTGTACTCAAAAAACTTTGCGATCCGATTGCGCTGGCTCAGATCAAAGACATATCTGATCGGTAGCTCACCCTGTGGTTTCGGACCCGAACAGATCATCGCCGGATGATCCAGATCGGAAAACAGGTAGAGCCCGCCGTAATACGCGGTCCAGAAATTCCGTTGTTCGAACTCGGTATGTTTCAGATGCACCGGGTTGCGGGTCACATCACCGGTCTGCCGGGCGATGTCGATCATTTCAGCGATCAAAACGTCATCAAACCATGCGTCCTCTTTGGTCTTGAACCGCTCGACCATGCCTGCCAGTTGCTCGGCCCTTTTTAGCGTTCCCCCAACCGTGTCAGCGTCGATTTCAATCTTTTGCAAGTCAAAGAGGTCGCGGGGCGAGGTGACCTTGAACACCGAGTTCACCAGTTCCCCCGCAACGGCATCCGTGGCCGTGAGCGCAAAGAGCTGCGCCTCGTTGGTTTCGATGAATTCCCGCAGGATCTGCCGCGAGGTGGAGAATTTCACGTTAAGCAGCGGGGCGCGCTTCTGCTCGGTCGTCAGCAGGATGAACTGGCGGTTCACTCCGTTTGGATTGAGATAGAGCAGATCGTCAAACTCCGCTCCTATCTCGGGAGAAAACCCTGAGATATCGATGTGAAAATCCGTAAGCTGAGTAACCTTTCCAGCCAGGTTTTGCAGGGCTCGATTGTATCGCTCCACCAGCGCAGGACTGGAGATATGGATCAGGTTGCCGAACATCAGGCCTTTTTCAATCAGACGCCTCACAGTTCTTTTCCCTTCCCCTCCAGATACCGACGTTTGGCCTCTTCCATACGCCCCATGTCGCGCACCGCGGTCTCGATGGCCACCTCGTCCGACTTGTCGGCATAGCGGAACTCTGAATCCGCGTAACGGTTGATCTCCTGGATCACCATATCCACGGTGATCGGACGGCGTAGGTCCGCGATCATCGCCTTTTTGGTGTCGTAGTCCCGGAACAGAAAGAGGTCCGGGTTTTCCATCCATTCATCCGGCAATTCAAAATCCATCGCGCGAACCTTTACCGCATCGGTGATGTTCTTGATTGCACGGCCTGTGAAACGGTCATCTGCTTCCTGAATGCCTTTGAGATAGGTGCCCAGTTTGGCAATTGTATCAAGCTGCCCGACCTGCTTTTCGACCCGTTCGAACACACGCTCCAGCCCTTCTTCATGTGGGCGGGCGTGGCTTTCAAAACTGGCGGAGACGGCGCGTTTGATTTCCTGCGCAGCGTAGAGTTCGTGCTGGCCCAGCGGGATATCGTGATTTCGCCCCATCAAAAGATGAAGGATGTCGATATAGTCTTCGCGTGTTTGCGGACCGTCCACGAGGAACCGGGCCCCGGCCCGTTGTCTCAGTGCGTCGTCTACGTTTTCGGGATAGTTCGAAAACATACCAAATGTGCAGTTGCCCCGAACGACTGTATTGGCACCGGCAAAGGCCTCCATGAAGACGGCCGTGACCTCCTGTTGGCCAGCCGATGACTGACGATCTCCGCGCTTGCCGGCGATCTGGTCGATATCATCGATTGTGCCAAAGCCGATCACCGATGGATCCAACACGTTCTGAACGAATGCCTTGGCGTTTTGACCGGACTTTCCCTGATAGCTGTCGATGTTGTCGATCCCGAAATTCTGATAGCGGAACGGGTATCCGGCAGTTTGGCAATAGTCGTGAATGAGCCCTGCCATCATCTGGATCAACGTCGTTTTACCGGTGCCCGGTTTGCCGTCGCCCATGAAGGTAAATATGAACCCACCCAGTTCGGCAAAGGGGTTCAAACGGCGATCGAAATCATAGGCCATGAGCATCTTGGACAGCTTCATTGCCTGATACTTAGCGATATGATTGCCGACGACTTCGTTGGGTTTCTTGAAACTCATGGTCAGAGTGGTGGAGCGCGTTTTGGATGACGGCTCGAACCCCCGGATCGTCAGACCATCAGCTTCTACGTGCCACGATGCTCCAGTGAACGGGGCAAGATGGCTGGCAGTTTGCGACCGAAGCGCCGCTTTTTCCATAAGCGACTCGGCAAAGGCGGATGCCGCAGCTACCAGTTGCGCATCATCGGCAGCGTGGCGGGAAAGGATCTGATCCAACTCCCAAAGCGCCCCATGCATCGCAAGCTGACCATTGTCGGTCAGGAATTCTTCGACTTCTCCGGTTTCCACTACTGTTTCACCCAGATGCGAAGACAAAAGATAGGCGAGTGCATTACCGAAGACATGTAGTGTGATCAGGGCTTCGGCGGTCAGAAGGTCCGAAAACTCGCCTTTGCGGGAGGCTGGCAGGTCGCCCGCCAGATTGGCCCGCTTGAGCTCATCCAGAGGAGTTTGTTCTCCGAAAACCTCGCCGAGCGCCAATGCAATTGCCACAGCCCGACGAATGGCTTGCTGAACAGTTGCCTGCGCAGGAGAGGTCAGCGCATCGCCATCATCTGCAGCTTCGATGCGGTCCGCGAGGTGCACGCCATGAGATCGTTCCGTGCGACGGGTTACAAGACCCGGGGTCGTTGAGCGAAATCGCCTACCCTTGGATATCCCGGGCGAACGTTCTTTCCCCGACGCGTCGTCTGCCTTTGCAATCCGGGGCGTGTGATCAAAGCCTGTCAGCATCGCCGTCGCGGCGGGAAAATGCTTGCGAATATCGGATTCACGCAATTCCATCTGATCGCTGGTAAGGGTCATGTGGTTTTGCCTCCATCGCGCATTTCAATACCGCAACACTTGACCTGCCGCGCTTACCACGAATTTCCGAACATCCGCGAATCCGGGCGGATTGTGTTCGGCCAGAACCTGAAATGGTCGCTGTGGAAGGATGATCGAACGCCTTGTGTGCGTGGCTCCTGTTTCGGCGCCCCTGCCGCCAAACGGATCAAGCGCGAACACTTCGCGTTCGACGGTCGAAAACCAGCCTGCCCGCTCTTCGACCACCTGTTCACTCTCCAGATCCTCGATCGTCCATGCCAGTGCCCAATCGTTCCCCTCCGGCGCCTTTGCATCATCTAACACCGCCCTGAGCGGACCAGATTGTTCGGTATAGGCCGAAGAATACATCGGACCGACATGTATGCGGCGCAGCCGCTTGGGATGGAGATCGTCGAAATCCTCATCGAAGCCTTTGGCAATCGTGACCAGCTTCAACCCGCCCAGAGCTTGCGCCATCAGATGTGATTGCACTTCGGGCCAGCGCCTCTGGTCCTTTGGCAGGGTTACCCTTCCGCTGTCCTCGATCTCCAGCAGATAGATCACGGGCAGGTTGATCTGGCTGTCGTAGACCGCCCAATGAATGCGAAACCGTCGCCGCTCGCCGGAGTCTCCCATCCAATGGCATTGCGGATCGTTGCGAGCCCAAAACAGTTCGCCTTTCAGCAGTTCCTCATAATAGAGCCGCTGAGAAAGCGCGAATTGCAGCTTTGTCGGAATCTCCCGGTCGCCAATGATCGTTCGGACCATTTCGTCCTTCAACTCACTTTCCGTCGGCATGTTGTCGAGATGAACCCGGGCCTGCTGTGCATCATTGGCCATTGTCAGCAATTCGGAAGCGACGGGGAAACCGCTGTCGCGCTTGTCCATGTTAAGACTGCCAAAAAACCTACCAGTGTCACGTCCGACCAGCAGATACTTCATCGACAAAGCGCGAAATGTATAAAGCAACCCGGACAGATAGCGCGACACGATCCGCACTTCGTCTTTCGATACTTCGCCTTCCGCCTCCATCGTCGCCGCCACCCGCAACAGGTGAACCACGATGGTTTCGAACTTTCGAAAATACCGGCGCGACGCAAAGCTGTCTGTCAACCCGGTATGGTCTTGTCCCGGGTCGGTCACTGCGCTCCTCCGGTAGGTGCCGGGCCAGCACGCATCAGATCAACCGCCATAGAGGTTCTTGTCGTGCTTTTCGACAATTTCGGCAAACCGGCGGGCAAATCGTTCGTCCGCCTTGGCTTTCTTCTCCAGAACGTCACGGGCAAAGACCATGTGATCTTCATGCGCCTCCAGCATATCGGCCATCTTTTGGTTCGTTGCGGTTCCGATGGCGGCCATGGCTGTCTGTGCTTCCTGATCTGTTTGTACGCCGATTTCATTAATCCTGTGTGCAACATCTTGCTGTTGCGCGGTTTTCAGGGATTTCGTCAAAGCGTCATAAAGAACAACCCGCTGTTGCGTGTCCGTCTGCAATTTGTTGATCAGCACCATTTGCGTCGCGGCCTGGTTTTGCAGGGAATCCACCCAGGACTTTCCCTTTTCGATGTAGCGTTCCAGCGTTTGCGACTTGGCCAACTTTACCTGTTCATCCTGAACCTTGGCATTGTACGCCTTGTTCAGATCGGCCAATTCAGTTTCCAGCTTGGTGCGCGCAGCCGCATCCTGCTCAACGCTGATCTTGTTTTCCAACTCGATGATCCTGGGATCCATAGCTAGGATTTCGGCGCGAACAGTTTCCAGCGCACCGACGGTGGCCTCGCGATCATCAAGCGTCGCCGTCAGGTTCGTCTCAACCTTGTCGCGCTGTTCTTCAAGAACTGCGAGCTGCCCTTCGAGCAATTTCACAATGACATCGGATTTTGCGATCAGATCCTGAAGTTTGTCGTCGATATTGGCCGTGCGCATCCGCTCCTGACGCAAGGATTCAGATTTTCCCTTGGAAAATATCCCTACAAAACTCTCCCAGCCTGTCTTGGAGCGCATCTCGTCGAAATCCTTGGAGAAGGCCGACGTCACATCATCCAGACCCATGATCAGCTCGGCGATGTTTGCATTCATCACCGCGGTATGGGCGTGCACATCCTCAAGCGTGGCGTTTTCGATATCGATATCAGCTTCGCCGCTTTCTATCTTGGCACGTGCAGATTCAATCCGACCCGTCAGGCTTTCGATCTGCGATTGCGACTCGCGAACACGCTCTTGCGTTTCGCGGATCATCTTTTCAAATTCGACGTTCGACACGATCCCTATCCCGTTTTTGTGCAATACTATGAAGATGGGGATGTTACGGTGATTTACATCCCCCTCGGCGCAATTATATTGCCAACCAGTCTGGCAAAGCCTAGGTCGAATTGAAAGGCTCAAGCGTCTTCAGGCAGTGCTACAGGGCAATCTTGCCACCGCAATCCGAGCCCTTTGGATCAGCGTCCGGGAATGTCATCGCGCGGAGGGGCAGGCTCCCAGTTCTCGATCAGATCGACAGCTTGTTGCGCAGTGTCGACGAACCGGAACAGATCGAGATCTTCTTCGGAAATGGTTCCGGCATCGGCCAGAGCTTCCCAGTTGATCACCCGCTCCCAGAAATCCTGACCGAAAAGCAGGAATGGCACCCGGTCCATGCGTCCCGTCTGGATCAGGGTCAGAGACTCGAATAGCTCATCAAGGGTGCCAAACCCTCCCGGGAAAATGGTGATCGCTCTCGCGCGCATCAGGAAATGCATCTTACGAATGGCAAAGTAGTGGAAATTGAACGCCAGCTCTGGGGTGACAAATTCGTTGGGCGCCTGTTCGTGAGGCAGAACGATGTTCAAACCGATCGAACACCCGTCGGCATCTAGTGCACCACGATTTCCGGCCTCCATTACGCCGGGGCCGCCACCGGTTACAATCACGTTCTCCCGGCATCCACTCTGCTTTGATTTCTCTGTGACAAGGCGAGCAAACTCGCGTGCTTCGTCATAATAGGCAGACAGATCGGCAAGAGTTTGCGTGCGTGCGGTGTGCTTTTTTTCAGGCTCGGGAATGCGCGCGCCTCCGAACATCACAACAGTCGATGTGATCTCCCGCTCTTCCAGCATCAGCTGCGGCTTGAGCAGTTCCAGTTGCAGCCGGACCGGGCGCAATTCGTCACGACACAGAAAATCCTCGTCCGCAAATGCAAGCCGGTAGGATGGAGACCGGGTCTGCGGCGTATCCGGGACCTCGCGCGCGGTAGAGCGGTCAAGGTGGGCGTCGCGGAACGGGCTGCGGCGGTCGTCTTTCATTGCGTTTGGATCCCTGCTTTTCGTTGATACCTCACAGGTATAGGGTTCGCTGACACAACACCAGTAACGGAACGCGGAACATGGACTGGAAATCCGAAATTGAGGCCGCCGCGGCACGGATCGGCCACCGGGTGCAGGCTACGCCGGTGGTGAACGTGTCTGGCTTCGGGTTGGACCATCCGGTCGAACTAAAATTGGAGCACATGCAGCATACCGGCAGTTTCAAGGCGCGCGGTGCCTTTAACGCGCTGCTCGCCTCTGATGTACCGGCGGCCGGGATCGTCGCGGCGTCCGGCGGCAATCACGGAGCAGCGGCAGCTTTTGCGGCACACGCGCTTGGGATTCCTGCGCGGGTTTTCGTGCCGGAAATGGCCGGCCCATCGAAAATTGGCTTGATCGAGCGCATCGGAGCTGAACTGACCGTGGTGCCCGGAGAGTATGCCAATGCCCTGGCGCTGGCACAGGACTACGAATGCAGCACCGGAGCGATGCAGATCCACGCCTATGACGCCCTCGAAACCGTGGCCGGTCAGGGCACCTGTATCCGGGAATGGGAACAACAGGGCCTGCAAGCTGACACCGTGCTCATAGCCGTTGGCGGCGGCGGTTTAATTGGTGGAACCTTGGCGTGGCTTCAACAGGCGCGGAGGGTGGTGGCTGTAGAGCCGGAAACCTCCTGCGCACTTCGAGCAGCACAGCTTGCTGGCCAACCCGTTGACGTCGAAGTATCAGGTGTGGCTGCAAATGCCCTTGGAGCACGACGAATAGGCGATATTTGTTTTGATTTGGCGAAGGGTATCGACACGGTTCTGGTCAAGGACGATGCGATCAAAACTGCACAGAAGGCCCTTTGGCAGGAACGGCGGATTCTGGTGGAACCCGCAGGGGCAACGGCGCTGGCTGCGCTGATGTCCGGATCCTACCGACCGGAACCCGGAGAACGGGTGGCTGTTCTGATTTGCGGGGGCAACATAGCCCCGGACCCGCAATTGTCCTGACAGCGTCGCATTGCGCAACGGCTGCCACTTTCGTATAGGCCAGCGCAACGTGAACAAATTCAGCAGGGAGCCACTCCATGTCCAACGCCCAACTCGAAGCCGCAATCGAAGCCGCTTGGGAAGCCCGTGACACCATCACCCCCGCCACCAGCGGCGAACAACGCGAGGCCATCGAGGATACGCTGAATGCGCTGGACAGCGGATCGCTGCGCGTGGCCGAAAAGCTCGCCGATGGGTCTTGGCATGTGAACCAATGGGCAAAGAAGGCCGTTCTACTGGGCTTTCGCATCAAGGACATGGAAATCCACACCGGCGGCCCGCAGGGCGGCGGCTGGTGGGACAAAGTGGACAGCAAGTTCACCGGCTGGAGTGATCAGCACTGGACTTCCGCCGGCTTTCGTGCGGTTCCCAATTGTGTTGTGCGCAAGTCCGCATACATTGCTCCCGGCGTCGTTTTGATGCCATCGTTCGTCAATCTCGGCGCCTATGTGGACGAAGGCACCATGGTCGATACATGGGCCACGGTCGGATCCTGCGCCCAGATCGGCAAAAATGTTCACCTGTCAGGCGGCGTCGGCATTGGTGGAGTTCTGGAACCCATGCAGGCCGGACCTACCATCATCGAGGACAATTGCTTTATCGGTGCCCGCTCTGAAGTGGTCGAAGGCTGCATCGTGCGCGAGGGTTCGGTTCTCGGCATGGGCGTGTTCATCGGACAATCCACAAAGATCGTTGATCGCGAAACCGGAGAAGTCATGTACGGCGAGGTTCCTCCTTACTCGGTTGTAGTTGCCGGTTCTATGCCCTCGAAGAACAATGTCAGCCTGTATTGCGCGGTCATTGTCAAACGGGTGGACGAGAAAACCCGTTCCAAAACCGGTATCAACGAATTGCTGCGCGAATGAGCAGACAGTTCAGATGATTGTGGGCCGCTGCGGGGAACCCCAGCGGCCCTTTTTTTGTCGCAGTTGTGCCGGGCTAACCAGAGATACGCCTTGGCTCGCCGCCTCCTGGATCAAGCGAATTGGATAGCAAAGCGTTGGCTTCGAACGAACGCAGGACCGGACGTGTGGTCGGACCATAGCCCGACGCGCATTTCTGCTGGAGATCGGGCATCAGCCTCAAGGCTTTATCTTGGGTTTCGCGGTCGAACGCGCCAAAAGACGACAGGCCCGGATGATAGCTTTCGCTGAGCATCCCACCCCCGCAAATGATCTCGTGGTCATCAAAGAGAAGATGCACATAGGTGACCAGCCCACCGCGCATATCCTGCCGTATGCTATGGTCGTTCACCAGATCCTTTGCCTTGACCAAAACCTCTGGTTCGCCAAACAGAACCTCGGCGCGGGTGGAAGTGACCAGCACGCGGTGATTGGGGGATAAAGCGACCAATTGGTGCGGGCCGATCGCTCCGGCTCTGAAAACGATGGGGGCACATTTACCGCTGCTCACGACACGCGTTCGCCCGACCCATCGCAATGGCTTCAATCCGCTGTCAAGTCCAGACCATGGTGCCAGGCGTCAACAATTCCACCGGTTGATGGCCGGTTGCCGTCTGAATCAAGGTCCCTGCCACGAAACAAGCCACATCGGGTTCGGTATGGAGTGTCACGAATGCGGTGTCACTGTTGCCGGATCCGTCCGCAACCCGGTATGAGAATGCGCTGCTGCCTGGCGTCTCAGCGGCGACAACGGAAAACGTTCCATCGGGGTTCAGCGTTATTGTCTCACCCGTTGCAAGCTCCACAGAATCGCCGGCCTCAACAGCCTGACCGTTAATGTGCGTCAGCGACAGGGTTCCACCATTTGCGGTGGAATCATTGGTCAGGACATTAAGTGTCAAAGCCGAATTCTCAGTCAGCGTCAGTTCGTCGTCGCGGGCAATCAAGGCCGTTTGAACCGAGTTTCCGGCGATCATCAGGTTGCTGTCATAAGCTCCGTCGCCACCGTCGGCTATGGCGATCTTGATCGAATTCACCTCACCGGGATTGACCGGAGCCTTAAGGGTCAAAGTCACCGTAAACCCGTCCATTTCGGTTTCTGCGACTTCGGCATGGGCCGGGTTATCCACATAAAGGTTCTGGTTGCTTACATCGTTGATATTGTTAATCGTGATGTCTCCATCCCCGATCGTCAGTTCAGCTTTTTCTCCGTTCACGAACACACCGACAGCGTCGTTGAACCCGGAGCCTGCATATTCCAGATACTCTTCGGATGAGAATGTGATCTGCATTGTCAGTTCTGACCCCTGCGGCACGAATTCGGCCTCGATCACTGCGGCATCAAAAGTCTTGGTCCCGGCGATATCTTCGAGATCCTTGTCCCCGGATCGCCCATGATTTGTCGATGTGCCGGAAGACTGATTGGAGTCGCCCATTCCCGAGGTCACGGCCGTTGCCTTGCCCGTCGACAGGATTACACCCGTGTCCGACGGGGTTAGATGCGGCGCGATGCTGTCGCCATCGGAATAGATCCCCGAAGCCGATCCTGCGCCGGAGTAACTTGCCGACACGATTTCAATTCCAGTTCCGAACATGGCGTCCGCCATCTCCGACGCGCTCGCCTTGGTATCAATTGGCAACTTCTGTGTTTTGGGCATCACTAGCCTCTCCTCTACTCGCCCACTTGGGTAAAGAAGCTTTCTTCACAATTCCTTTCTCTCTGTCTTGTGAGTTTTCGGAAATTGACTCGAAAAGGTCGTGGCAGGTTCGGTGAGGTTGCGGGCGCGCGTTCCAGGCGCTATTGCCCCTGCATGAAAAAAGAAAAGTCATCCCGCCAGCAGGTCTACACCCTTGTTGTCCAGATCGGGCGCAAAGACGGCGACGGGCTGCCCGATGGTGCAACCGGGGCGGCGCTAATTTGTTATGCCAGCGGCATCGACGAAGCCGAAGCCGTCAGAGAAACCGTCGCAATTCTGAAGCAGGCCGACACCGCTCCGCTGGATGTTACCGGATACGGGACGCTGGCCGAACGCGAAGCTGAAGGTCACGAAATTGGCGGTGACGAGCGCGAACTGATGCATCGCGCTCTGGAAGAAAACGCCGTAATCGTTGCTCAGATGACACCGTTTTTTGACGACGGAACAAAGGAAGCCTGAAACAACTCAGTTTCGGTGTCCAAACCACTTGCGATAGATCTTGTCATAGGTGCCGTCTTCGCGCAGTGCGAGTAGCGCCTGATTGACCTCTTCCACCAGCGAGCTTCCGGTCGGAAACGCGATACCATAGTTTTCTCGCAAAAAAACGGAACCGGTTATACTGGCGATGCCATTACCATCATGGCTGGCATAATAGGACAGGATCGGTGCATCAAACACCACCGCGTCAATCTTGCCTTCTTCAAACGCTTCCAGCATCGGGACAAGACCGGGAAAGTCGGAATAGTCGATTTCTCGGCGGTCAAGAAATCCTGACGCGGTCGACCCGCTTATTGTTGCAACCCTCTTGCCATAAAGATCATTGACCGAGTTCACTGATCCGCTGATCGCATCGATCGTCATCACAGAGGTGATTTTTGCGGTAAATACAGAAACGATGAACAGCGACGAGATTACGAGGACGACGCCAAACAAGCGACCAAAAGCCGTGCGAGGAACACGTTCTTCGAAACCTCCGTTCACCACAAGGTTCAATGCCCACCAGAAAGAGGGAAACCACGCCTCTTGCGCCGGGCGGTCAAAGTAAGGTTGAGCCCGACGCTCAAAATACCACATCAACATCCCGCCACTCATCAGAATCAAAAACGCGATGCCGATTGCAAGAAACAGATCTCGCGACATAAGCGCACGGACCAAGGACGGAGTTCTGACCTGATCCGACGGAACCATGATCTGTAGTCCGGATTCGAAAATGGGCTGGCTGAAGTCGAACTCGGTTTCACGCGAAGAGGTGATCGAAATGTTCGCGATCGCCAAATCCACTGACCCTTCCCGAACAGCTCCGAGCATATCACCAAACTGTTCGGTGCGAGCCACGCGGTACTGCCAATCAAGCGCGTCGGACAGCGCCTGCAACAATTCCATCGAAAACCCGGTATCCACACCTTCTTCGACCATCGAAAAGGGCGGACGGGTCACAGTAGACACCGTCAGAGTTTGGCTTGAGGCGCCTTGACCCCAGGTCGCGCAGACTAGGATCAGAGCAAACAGGAATTTCAACATAGGGAAACAACGTCCGATTTTGCTCCGTCTAACGCAGAACCGTTAACCAGAGCAAGCGGTCTGCAATCAGGCGACCCGGCGTTCCGCGAGGATCCGTGCATCGAAGGTATGAAGAAGTTGGTGGCTCGGTCGCCGATGATCGGGAAGACTGGAACGGGGCAGATTGGCCATCAATGATGCTTCCAGCAATCTTGGTTTTCGGCTGATCCGACCGACATATAAGCTTTCACCAACCGTGCCGGCCAGATCCAAAGGCTCATGCCCCGGCAAAATGACTTGGGAATAAGTACTCGTAGCCCCCCAACCCTCGGGCAACACGGATGTGCCTCCCAGCAGGTTACCGGCGGAGGTCATCACTGCCTCTTGCCCGAAAAGGTACTCTACGTCCGAACCAGAGAGCACCAGACGCTGCGAGGCACTGACCAAAACATCTTTGCGAAGACCGAAATAGGGGCTTCGCAACCGCAGTGGAGCAAACGTCCCACGAGCCGGAACAGTTCGGCAGATCTGGTGCAAAACTGGCACCACCTCACCATCGGCGGAAAGTATGGTATCGCCCCGCACCAATGCCTGCACCGGGCGATATCCCTCTGGCGTGGCGACCGGTGTGTCTGGATGCAGGCTGGGGCTTGGCCCGATTGGCTCAATTCCGTCGGAAAGGGCGAGAAATACCACGTCCGGCGCAAGATAGCGGTCTGGCCCTGCCTGCATCAGCGTCAGAAGGTCACTGACTGGCAACGGCTTGGGCGAGGCAATGATTTCCACGGTGACCCGACCAAGATCCGGGCGTTCCACGGCCAACCGCGCCCAGCGCTGCGGGGCATCCCAGCTGTAGGTAATACGCAGCACGTCCATTCGGCCCGGCGCGGTTTCGTCGATCGTGCGATGCAGCAGGTGGCCGTCCTGATTGAACACCAATGCCACTCCGCCGCCCGGAATCGACTGCAAGGAAAAGTGAAACGGCCATACACCGGGACGATCATAATAAACCAGCGGTTCCGGCTCGGCAGCAGCGGAAAGGCGGGTTTCGACAACGAGAGAACCGCGCGGCATGATCGCGTCTGGCGAATGGGACAAAAGATCGGGCTCGGAAGTAGGCCTACCCAGTCCCCGAAACGAGAGATTGTCCCCGCGATGGTCGGAAACGGCGATCCAGGCCATCAGGTCAGGCCGCCTTGTGTCCGGACATCAGCAACTGGGCCTCGAACTGGCGCAGCGTCCTTCGGGCGGCGCCCCCATAGCCTTCGCCCGTTGCAGGATCGAGTTCGGGAAACAACGCGCAGATTTCCTCGAGTACCGGTTGTTCGAAGAGATGCGAAGTCTGTGGTCCGGGCAGGAAGCTCTCGGTGGCCAATCCTTCGGAGTAGATCACCTGATGGCGGTCGAACATCAGATGGACATAAGTGACCTCACCACCCGGCACTCGCGTGATGCTATGGTCGTTGACCAGATCCTTAGCCGCGACCAGAACCTCCCCCTCACCGAACAACAACTCGGCCAGCCCATCGCGCAACAACACCCGGTGCTGAGGCGATACAGTGAGCTCGCGATGCGCGCCAAAGGTTCCCGCCCGGATCCTGATCGGAGCGAAATCACCCTCGGCTCGAACCGAGCGCTTCCCTATCCAGCGCAAGGGACGGGCTCCGTCATCCTGCGTCATGACAAGATCGCCCGGGCGCAGTTTCTCAACTGGAACCTCTCCAAGCGGGGTCAGAATCCCGGTTCCGGCCACAAAGCAGGGTATGGCGCTAACCTCGACAAAGGCCGTGTCCGACAAGCCTCCGCTCTCCACCGTGTAGGTGAAGTTGAAATCCTCAATGTCTCCATTGCCAACAACCGTTATGGTTCCGTCGGCGTTTAGCTGGACTGTTTGACCGGAATTGAGCGTCACCGTGCTGCCCGCAGTGACAGCCACGCCATTGATGTGGGTAATGGTCAGAGTGCCGCCGCCGTCATTGTGGTCGTTGGCTGTCACGTCGATGGTCGAAGACCCGTTCGGATAGATCGTTGTACTGTCTGCCCTCGCCACGAGATCGGTCTGAACAGAGTCCGCTGCAATCAAGAGATTTGAATCATAACTGCTGTCCGACACATCGGCGATGCCGATCTTGATGGTGTTCTCGGCACCGGCGACCACGTTCATGGTCAGCGTCATGGTGACGGTCAGGCCGTCCATCTCGGTGTTATAGGCGCTTGTGGAGTTGTCGAGGTAGAGGTTTTCGTTCACGCCGGAATTGAGGTTGCCGGGATCCGCATCTCCGTCTCCGACTTCCAGATCGACCAACGAACCATTAACCCAGACGCCAACAAAATCCTGAAACTGCGAGGATGTGTATTCTGGGTATTCCTCGGACGAAAAAATGAACTGCATGGTCATCACGTTCGAGTCCGGAACGAACCGCACCTCGAGATAGGATGCGTCATAAGTCCGAGCGCCGGCGGCCTGATTGAAGTCAGACTGGTTGTTGGGCCCACGCGTGTTGGACGACGTGTTGGTGTCCTGGTTCGCTTGTCCGCTGGAGTTGGTGTAGTGTGTGGCCCGTCCTGTCGACAGGATGATGCCGGTGTCGCCCGGAGTAGCTCCCGGGGCAATGCTGTCGCCGTTCGAGTAGACCGCAGAGGATCTGTTGTCGCCGACATAAACGGCACCAAGGATATTCGCCCCTGCGCCGAAGATTGTCTGCGCCATCAAAAGCGCGCTTGCACCGGTATTGTAGGTAAGTTCCTGTGCTGCAACCATGTCCTGCCCTCTATCCAAGGCAGACAGCACCGCCGCAAAGCCTGATAGGCCTTGTCGGTCAACCCTGCGCCAACTCTTCTGGTCTGGTCACAGGTCAGCGGCCCATAATGCAGCCGTTATGCTCGATGCCCTGCCTCGGGTCTTTGTTTTGCAACTGGGTATCACGCCAGTCCCCGTGCTGTTAAGCGGTCTTGGTCCGTACAACCTCAGATCGCTGCTTTTGGGCCACAATTCCGCTTCAGCCTGTTTTTTTTCCGTCCGGATTTGCACCCTGTTCGAAACCACTATAGCCATGTCCCACGAATTTCAGGAGCTTGCCTATGACCGCGATCGATCCCGCCAAACTCACTGCCGATCTGATCCGATGCCCATCGGTCACACCCGAGGAAGGTGGGGCGCTCGAACTGCTCGAAGGTTTGCTAAGTTCGGCGGGATTTAACTGCACCCGAGTTGACCGAGGCGGTGTCTGCAATTTGTTTGCACGCTGGGGCGGCAAAGCGCATCCGCGCAGCTTTGGCTTCAACGGGCACACGGATGTGGTGCCGGTTGGCGACGAGGACGCATGGACCCTGCCCCCATTCGCGGCACAGGAGCGTGACGGCTTCCTGTATGGCCGCGGGGCGACGGACATGAAATCCGGCGTCGCGGCCTTTGCCGCAGCAGCTGTCGATTTCGTTCGCGAAACCCCGCCAGATGGAGCGGTCATCCTGACGATAACCGGCGACGAAGAGGGCGACGCGTTTGACGGAACAACCGCGCTTCTGGATCACATGCAATCCGAAGGGGAGAAAATGAGTGTTTGCCTTGTCGGTGAGCCCACCTGCCCGGACCGGATGGGCGAAATGATCAAGATCGGACGTCGCGGGTCACTAACGGCGTGGTTCACCGTTGATGGCGTTCAGGGGCACTCGGCCTATCCACACCGGGCCAAGAATCCGCTTCCGGCAATCGCGCGTCTGATGGATCGCCTGGCCAGCCACGAACTTGACGCAGGAACGGACCATTTTGATGCTTCAACGCTGGCTGTCGTCACGATCGACACAGGTAATCCCGCAACCAATGTTATTCCTGCGCAATCCCGCGCCACGGTCAACATCCGGTTCAACGATCGGCACAGCGGCTCATCTCTGACCAACTGGTTGCGCGCTGAGGCCGATGCCGTCGCCAGTGCATTCGACGTCGAGATCGACATGAAGGTTAAGGTGTCCGGCGAAAGCTTCGTAACACCGCCAGGGCCACTTTCGGAACTGGTCTCACAAGCGGTCGAAACCGAGACTGGGATTAAGCCGGAACTGTCCACAACAGGCGGCACCTCCGATGCGCGCTTTGTAAAAAACCATTGCCCTGTCGTTGAGTTCGGCCTGGTTGGGAAAACCATGCATCAGGTGGACGAGCGGGTGGAAATCGACCAGATCCATCAGTTGAAGCGGATCTATTCCCGAATCCTCAGGACCTATTTCGCGTGACGGCCGGGCAAACCACGCCAGAACATTCGGGCATTCCCAATCCGGCGGTATGGTAAAAAGACATCTCATCATAATGGTCAAAGAACCACGCCCGGGGCGTGTCAAAACGCGATTGGCCAAAGATTTCGGAACTGTTCCGGCGGCATGGTGGTTCCGCCGTCAGGCGCGAAACCTATTGCAGCGGCTGCGCGATCCACGCTGGGAAATCACGCTGGCCGTAGCGCCGGATTGGGAGGGGCAGTTGAGCAAAATTTGGCCTGCTGATTTGCCGAGATCTCCGCAAGGCCGCGGTGATCTTGGTCAACGTATGGCGCGCCAGATGAGCCTGCCATCAGCCGGGCCGGTCTGCGTGATCGGTGCCGACCTACCCGATCTTGATCGACGCCATGTAGCGAATGCCTTTTCCGCGCTTGGTCGGCACGACTATGTTTTTGGACCGGCCGAGGATGGTGGCTTCTGGCTTGCAGGGGCCAAGCGGGTAAAGGCCCTGCCTGCAACTCTGTTTCGCAATGTGCGATGGTCGAGCAATCATGCATTGACCGACACATTGAAGGGCTTGCACGGGGAGCGCATCGCCCTGATCGATACGCTAAGAGATGTCGATACCGCCAAAGACCTGTCCGAGATCGCGCTAAGGCGAGTCTGAGCCACTCTTTTCACGGTGACCTCCCCGACCGGGCATGCTAGGGCGGAATTATGACGCGTATCCCTTCGAAGCAGGAGATCCTCGAATGGATCTCGGCGCATCCGACCCAGACTTCCAAACGAGATATTGCCAAAGCATTTGGCATCAAGGGGGCGGATCGGATTGATCTCAAGCGCCTGCTCAAAGAGCTGGAGTCAGAAGGCCACCTGGAAAAACGCAAGCGCAGCTACCGGGACCCGGATCGGCTGCCGCCTGTCAGTATATTGCAGGTAAAGGCTCCCAACGATGATGGTGATTTGTTCGCCCGACCTTTGGAGTGGCATGGCGAAGGTGTGGAACCGATTGTTCTGGTGATCCCGCGCGCATCGGATCCCGCTCTGGGCGAAGGGGATCGCATCCTCGCTCGGCTGTCACTCGTGAAGGAAGAGGATCACAATTACGAAGCTCGTCTGATCCGGCGTATCGGGACCAACCCGCGGCGCGTCCTTGGTGTGTTCCGTGCTGGCGCTGAAGGTGGCCGTATTGTCCCTATTGACAAAGCGGCCGCGACCGAATGGCTGGTGCCTGAAAACGGTGTCCACGGCGCACGGGACGGCGAACTGGTGGAAGCCGAACAGGCTGGCCCGAAAGGACGGCTGGGCCTGCCCAAGGCAAAAATCGTCGAGCGGCTGGGCGATCCAAGTGCGCCCAAGGCCGTATCGCTGATCGCCATTCATCAACACGGTATTCCGGATACATTTCCCGACGCTGTCATTGAGGAGGCCGACAAGGCCAAGCCGAAAGGTTTGGCCAGCCGGGAAGACCTGCGGGATCTTCCACTGGTCACGATCGATCCATCGGACGCACGCGACCATGACGATGCCTGTTATGCTCAAGCAGATGATGATCCCAAGAATTCCGGGGGCCACGTCATCTGGGTCGCGATCGCAGACGTCGCTGCTTATGTACGGCCTGGGTCAGCTCTGGACCGCGAGGCCAGAAAGCGCGGGAACTCCAGCTACTTCCCGGACCGCGTTGTGCCAATGCTGCCTGATCGTCTTTCCGGCGACCTCTGTTCTTTGCATGAGGGGGTTCCCCGTGCCTGTATCGCGGTTCGGATCCAAATTGACTCCGATGGGCACAAAGTGGGGCACCGCTTTGTTCGTGGCCTCATGCGTTCTCCGGCCTCGCTGCACTATGGCGAGGTTCAGGACGCTGTCGAAGGGAACCCGAATGACGGCACCGCGCCGCTTCTGGACCCTGTCCTGAAACCTCTCTACGCCGCCTATGGCGCACTGAAACAAGCGCGGGAACACCGTCAGCCGCTGGATCTGGATCTACCCGAGCGACGGATCATATTGGGTGACGACGGCACTGTTGAGTCGGTCGCATTCCGCGATCGACTGGACGCGCACAGGCTGATCGAGGAATTCATGATCCTTGCTAATGTCTGTGCGGCCGAGACTCTGACCCAAAAGCGTTCGCCGCTGCTGTTCAGAGTGCATGAGGAACCGTCACCCGAAAAGCTGGACGCGCTCCGGGAAACCGCTCAGGCGGCCGGGCTCAATCTCGCCAAGGGACAGGTTTTGAAAACACGGCATCTGAATGCTCTTCTGGATTCCGCTGCAGGTACGGATGAGGCCGAGTTGATCAACATCTCGACGTTGCGGGCGATGACTCAAGCCTATTACAGCCCGGAGAATTTCGGGCATTTTGGGCTCGCGCTTCAGAACTATGCACATTTCACCTCGCCGATCCGCCGCTATGCCGACCTGATCGTGCATCGTGCCCTCATCTCGGCTCACGGTTGGGGCGATGACGGGCTGGACACCGCCCAGATCGAACGCATGGAAGATACCGCAACCCATATCTCAGAGACCGAGCGGCGCTCGATGATGGCGGAACGCGACACAACCGACCGGTATCTGGCCGCTTATCTCAGCGAACGCGTCGGGAATGAGTTTTCTGGCCGGGTCAGTGGAATCGCCCGGTTCGGCGCCTTCGTGAAGCTGGACGAGACCGGCGCTGACGGGCTTGTGCCAGTTCGTTCACTGGGCCGGGAATTCTTTCATTTCGACCGCGAAGCCGGAACTTTGATGGGGTCTGATACAGGCCTGACAATCGCCATCGGTCAAAGAGTAACCGTTCGTCTGGCTCAGGCCACACCGATCACCGGTGGCCTCGAACTGGAACTGCTGTCGATCAATGATCAGGCCATGCCTCGCACCGGGCACCGCAGCTCGGCTGGGCGCAGCCCACGGCGAAAAACGGTCAAGGCAAAACGCCGGAGCGACAAGGTCAAGCGCAAGGTCGACCGGAAGCGGCGGCGCTGAATTCGGGCAGTGCAAGCGGTTACGGTCAGTTACCTGTTTTGATGATAGGTCAAAGCTCGCGCGACGAGCCAACCGTGCCGTTCAGGATCAATCTCGGTCGGATCATCGAACAGAACAGCACGGTTTCCTTCAAGGCGGTCAGCCCCGGGAAAGGTTGCCCTTAAGTCATCGATCAGACGAGATTGGCAGTGCACGAACAGTGCGAATGCCGCGTGTTTGCTGGTACCCACGCGCAAAGTTGATCCCTTTTTTGCGATGTATGCCGGCTGGCCCCAGCGAAGTGTCTCTTCCACTTGCTCCGACAGTTCCTCTGCGGTGTCCAAAATCAGCTGTCGTAACCGCAGCATTCCGGCCCTAGCGCCGGCGGGGCTGGACTCGAACACTTCGGCGACCTGCTGAGACGAGTACGGGATCATTGCAGCATCACATTCCATCTGGAGTAGCTGGCATTTTCGCGCGATCCGCCACGATCGGCAATCCCCTGATCCGTGTCGGGGCACGTCAGTTCGCAAAGGTTCTCCGCCAAATCTGATCGATCATCGCAGCTCAAAACCGGCGAAAGATCGCCCGGTTCCGGACTGAGCACTTTGTAAGTCGTCAACTCCGGGTTACCTTTTCTGGAAAGAGCAGACAAATGAGGCAAGAGCAATGCGTATACTTGTGACGGCCGCTGTCATGAGCCTGAGCGCGGCGTATCCGGGACTTGCATCTGAAAGAAGTTCCGAACCATACCACGTGAAACAGGCCACATCTGACAAGGTCCCAAACTCTCCGGAACTTCTATTGGCGTCGGCCGTATCACACTCGATCCGCCCCGCCGCTCGTCCAATCAAAAAAGCCATGCCCCTGAAACCTGAACGCGTCGCATTGTCCAACGCACGTTTCGAAAACTGGGTTCGCGCGTTCCGGGTCCGTGCCGGCGAACAGGGTATCTCGACCCGGACGCTCGATCGCGCATTCCACGGGCTGAGCTATGACCCCGAGGTCATCAAGCGCGACCGGAATCAGGCAGAGTTCAGCAAGCCGATTTGGGCATATCTCGACAGCGCCGTATCGCAAACACGCATCCGGAACGGGCAGGCCGCACTGGTGGATCATTCCGCAGTGCTGGAGCAGATCGAACGCCGCTATGGCGTCGAAAGAGAAGTTCTTCTTGCAATCTGGGGGCTTGAAAGCTCTTTCGGAACATACCGGGGTGCGGACAACGTTATCCGGTCTCTGTCGACACTCGCTTTCGATTCCCGGCGCGGGCGGTTTTTTGAGGGCCAGTTAATCGCCGCACTCAGTATTCTGGATGCGGGGGACGTGACCCCCAACGCAATGACCGGTAGCTGGGCCGGCGCCATGGGCCACACACAATTCATGCCTACGTCATATCTCGACTATGCCGTGGATTTCACTGGCGATGGGAAACGGGATATCTGGTCCGACGATCCGACTGACGCGCTGGCATCGACTGCGGCCTACTTGTCTCGTTTCGGCTGGACCTCCGGACAACCTTGGGGCGTAGAGGTCCGTTTGCCAGACGGGTTTGACTATGCGCTGGCCCAGCGCGAAATAACCAAGGACAGCGCCGATTGGGCCGAACTCGGAGTGCTTAGGGTCGACGGAAATCAGGTCGCGGACCACGGGCTTGCTTCTGTTCTTTTGCCTGCCGGAAGCAAAGGGGCCGCATTTCTGATCTATGAAAATTTCTCTGTTCTTGAGAAATACAATGCGGCTGATGCCTATGTCATAGGCGTAGGCCACTTGGCTGATCGGATCAGAGGCGAGCCCGGGTTTCTGACCGACTGGCCACGTGACGACAGAAGCCTGAACTTTCCGGAACGCAAGGAACTACAGCGCCGTCTCACCGAACAGGGTTTTGATACACAGGGTATTGATGGCAGGGTCGGGCCTAATACCATTCGCGCAGTCCGGGCCTTTCAGGTTGCAAACGGATTTGTGCCCGACGGGTATCCCTCCTTGGCTCTGCTCGAAAACCTACGGTAGACAACTTGCCTTTTGCCCCGCGAATCGACGGGTGGGAACGCTTGCGCCTCCTAGTCTGAAGCAGACGGCATTGGGTCAAATCGCATTGTGTTGACCTGACAAAATCAGCCCGGTGACATGCCCCGCAAACGCTCCGAGCGGCGGCGTAGCAATTCCACGGTTGCAAGAAGCGCGATCGAGATCACGACAAGGATCGTAGCCACCGCCAGAATTGTTGGGGAAATCTGCTCACGCAGGCCGGTGAACATTTGCCATGGCAGGGTCTTCTGACCAGCAGATCCGACGAACAGAACAACCACAACTTCGTCGAATGAGGTGATGAAGGCAAAGAGCGCGCCTGAGATCACACCTGGCAGAATCAGCGGCATCTGAACGCGGAAAAAGGTTGTTACCGGATCGGCCCCCATATTTGCCGCAGCCCGCGTCAGGGACCGGTCGAAACCGACCAAAGTTGCCGTCACGGTGATAATCACGAAGGGGATACCCAGAACCGCGTGAGCGAGGATGACTTTCACGTAGCCAACGAAAGACTTACCGAGACCCAGCGACTCTTCCATCCAGTTGCCAATTCCGGAGTAGAAGAAAAACATGCCTGTCGCCGAAATGATCAGCGGCACGATCATGGGCGAGATCATGATCGCCATGATCGCGCGGCGGAACGGAACGTGACTCTGGCTCAGGCCTATTGCGGCCAGTGTTCCGAGGGATACGGAAATGAACGTCGCGATCGGAGCAATAATCAGAGAATTCCGGAAAGAACGCTGCCATTCATTGTTCGTGAAAAAATCACGGTAGTGCTTGAGAGAGTATCCTTCTGGATCCAAACGCAGCATTTCCGGCGTGAAGGTAAAGAAATCTTCCGCGTTGAAGCTCAGCGGCAGAACCACAAGGATAGGTGTGATCAGAAAGACAAAGATCGCGCCGCAGATAACGCGGAACATATAATGCCAAAGGACTTGCCCAGATGTGAGGTAAGGCGCCAGATGAGCCCGGTATCGCCCTTCGTAAAGCCAATAGGTAAACCACCCAAAAAACCAGCCGAACGCCACCCCTACGACAAGGCCTGCGATGCCGCCAACGAAAAACCCCGCCACAGCGAATGCCAGCAGAACAACCCAACGTGCGGTCTTTTCGGACGGAACAACCTTGGTGATGAGAAATGCTATGACAGCCAGCAAGGCCGCGCCAATGACCATACCAAGGAAAGTGGCGTCATTCGACGTGCCAACCAGCAGTCCGGCGAAGGTCCCGGCCAAAGCCACCACAGGGACATAAAAGGAAACCGGGGTGCGGGATACGGGTGTGAGTGCAGCCATGTCTTACCCCAGCTTGACGTTGTCGATGCCAACAATCTTGTCGTAGCACCAGTAGAGAAGAAGAACGACGGCCAGCAGAATTGTGCCCAGCGCGGCGGCCAAACCCCAGTTAAGCGAACTGGAGATGTGATAGGCAATCCGGTTTGAGATAAAGACGCCCTTGGTTCCGCCGACGATTTCGGGCGTGATGTAGTACCCGATCGCGAGAATGAACACGAGGATCGACCCGGCTCCGATACCCGGGACGGTCTGAGGGAAATAGACCCTCCAGAACGCTGTCGAATTTGTAGCACCCAGCGATTTCGCCGCTCGCAGATATGTTGGTGGTATCGTCTGCATGACCGAGTACATAGGCAGGATCATGAACGGCAGCAGGATATGGGTCATAGCCACGATGGTGCCGAACTGGTTGTTGATCATTACCAACCTCGAACTGTCGGACACCAACCCGATCCAGACCAGAACGTCGTTGATTACACCCTGCTGCTGAAGCATCACTTTCCAGGCTGAAGTACGCACCAGAAGCGACGTCCAGAAGGGCAGCAAGACCAGTATCATCAGCAGGTTGGCGGATCGCATCGGCAGGTTCGCCAGTATCCACGCAACAGGGTAGCCCAACAGGATACACGCTCCGGTGATGATCAGAGACATGACCAATGTGCGTCCAAACAGCTTGACGAGGATCTGCTTGTCTTCCGGTTGGGCTTTTGGCCCGTCCGGCGTCTTCTGCATATCGATCGCGTTCAGAAAGTAGCCAGGTGTCACTCTACCCGAATGCGTCTGTATCGTGCGCCAGGTATCGATTTCCCCCCAACCTTCGTGGACATCGATCAGCTTTTCCTTGAATGGCGCATCTTCGACCGGGTCCCATTTCTTGATCTTGCGACCTGATTTCCGAAACATCGAAGAGATACCGGTCTGCTCATAGTTCAGACGGGTTCCCAAGCGAGTGTGCTGTTTGGCGTTCACCGCCACGATCATGTCACGGGCAAACGCGTCATAGACCTCCTCCGGAGGGAGTTCTCCGGTCGAACTGTCCCAACTAGCGAGGGCCTGAACAGTCAGCGGCAGAGTATCTGCCACCAGATCGTTTTGAACCGATCGATACAACATCTGGCCGATCGGAATGATAAAGGTGATGAGAACAAAGATCAGCAACGGCGCAATAAGCATCAGCGCCCGGGTTTTCTGCATCCGCAAGGCACGGGCAAGGCTGCGTTTCAGCGGCGTTCCGTCAGCTGCAAGCACCGGTCCGTTTTCTGTTGCGTCGCTCATCACTATCCTCGGAGCTTAGGGGTTGCGCGGGCCGGCAGTCGGCCCGCGCATATCTTGTGTGAAGCGATTACTTCGCGAGCCACGCCTGGAATTTGGCGTCCAGATCATCGCGGTAATCAGCCCAGAACTCGTAGTTGTAGAGGAACGTGTTCTTGGCGTTGTTGGGATCGGTCGGCATGTGCGGCGCCATGTCGATACCCAGATCTGCGTGCTTGCCGACGAGCGGTGCCGAAGAGGCACGGGCCGGGCCATACGAGATGTACTTGGCCTGATCCGCCAGACGCTGCGTGTCGGTTGCGAACATGATGTAGTCCAGAGCCCTTGCCTTGCGCTCTTCGCTCAGGCCCGCCGGGATGATCCAGCCGTCCAGATCGAACACCTGCGCGTCCCAAAGCATCGCCACTGGCTGCTTCTGCTCTTCGATCACGCTGAACAGACGCCCGTTGTACGTCGACCCCATGACAACTTCGCCATCAGCCAGCAGCTGCGGGGTGTCCGCGCCTGCCGACCACCAGACAACCTGATCCTTGATGGTGTCGAGCTTGGCCAAAGCCTGATCCTGACCTTCCGACGTCGCGAGGACGTCGTAGACATCTTCCTTTGCTACGCCGTCGCACAGCAGGGCCCATTCCATGTTGTTGATCGGGCGCTTCTCGAGGCTACGCTTGCCAGGATACGCATCGGTATCAAAAATTGCACAGACGCTCGTGGGTGCAGTGTCGCCGACCATGTCGGTGCGATAACCGAAGGTGGTCGAGTACACGATCTGCGGGATGAAGCATTCGCTGACCAGAAGATCACCGAAGTCTTCGGAAGCAGAGGTGCCGTCCGGCGCTGCGGCCAGCTGGGTGTCCGGGTCGATTTCCATCGCCAGACCTTCGTCGCACAGACGCATTGCGTCAGCAGCCACAACATCAACCACATCCCATGTGATGTTGCCGGCTTCGTTCATGGCACGCAGCTTGGCTACGGCTTCTGCCGAGCTGTCATCGTTGATGATGGTTACGCCGGTCTTTTCCGAATAGGGCTCGTGGTAAGCTTTGAGCTGCGACTTGGAATAGGCGCCACCCCAGGACACGATGGTCATCTCATTCGCCATATCAGCTGCGAAAGCCATCGGGGCACAAAGTGCAGTGGTGGCTGCCAGAGCCGTCAGGGACTTAAGTTTCATTCTTGGATTCTCCTTGTTGATTTCTTCTTTTTTCAGCTCCCGGTCTGATGCCGGGCGTTGCTATGTCGCGGGGACCTGCTCAGGCATCCAGCGCGCGGCAATCTTCAGGCAACCAGCCGATTTCAATATGCTGACCAGGCTCGAGACGAACCTGATCCGGCGCGTTGCGTGATTTGATAATGAATTCATCGTTTCCGGCGACCCTCAGACGGGTACGGAAGATGTCGCCCATGTAGATGAATTCGAGCACTTCAGCTTTCAAAAGATGTGCATCCGCGTGAAGGCGTTCTTTGTTGAATTCGACGCGTTCAGGCCTGATCGAAACCCGTGTGCGCTCCCCGGGCTGGCTGACGTTGATCGGTTTACAGTCAATCAACTCGCCATCGTCGAGCTGAACCAGCGCCAAACCGTCCTTGATCTCTTTGATCGTCCCGACAAGAGTATTGTTTTCGCCGATGAACTGGGCAACGAAGCTGTTTTCCGGCTCTTCATAAAGGGTGTCCGGCGGCGCCAGCTGCTGAATGCGCCCATCGTCAAAAACTGCCACACGGTCCGACATCGTCAGCGCTTCGGTCTGGTCGTGGGTCACATAGACCACCGTGATACCCAGATTATGCGCCAGATGAGTGATCTCGAACTGCATTTTCTCGCGCAGCTGCTTGTCCAACGCACCGAGCGGTTCGTCCATCAACACCAGCTCCGGCTCGAAAACCAGTGCCCTTGCAAGAGCGATCCGCTGCTGCTGACCGCCAGACAACTGGGCTGGACGCCGTCCGCCAAAAGCGCCCATCTCGACCATATCAAGAACCCGTTTGACCCGGTCATCACGCTCGGATTTGCCGACCTTTCGGACTTCAAGAGGAAACGCGAGATTCTCGGCAATCGTCATGTGTGGGAACAGCGCGTAGTTCTGGAATACCATTCCGATGCCACGTTTGTGCGGCGGAATGTTGTTGATCGACACGCCATCAAGGCGAATATCTCCATGCGTCGCGGTCTCAAACCCTGCCAACATCATCAGACAGGTGGTCTTGCCGGACCCCGACGGCCCAAGCATCGTCAGGAATTCTCCCTTTGGCATGGAGAGGTTTAGATCTTTAACGACGAGAGATTCGCCATCATAACTCTTCTGAACGCGCTCGAATTCTACGAACGCATCGTTGCTGGATGTTGAAGACAATGCCAGCTCCCCGTGTGTTATGTTCCGCTGGTTGGTCCGCGGATTAGACTAGACTAAACAGCCCAATGCCAAGTCACGCAACCCGTTTGCGAACATTTTTGGCAGTATCCGACCTCTCATGTCCCGGAATCAAAGAAGCCCCGACATTGCCGGGGCTTCCAAGAAATCCGCATTTTTCCCTGAAAATCAGCTTGCCGGTCGCAGCATGTCCCTTGATTTGAGCTCGGCATATGTTTCGTCCAACGCTCGAGTCGCCCTCTCGATCAGAAGATCGATTTCGGCTTCGGTGATGACCAAGGGCGGCGAAATGATCATTCGGTCGCCAACGTGACGCATGATCAGGCTGTTGGCAAAACAGCGGTCCCGACAAATGAGTCCGACGGCACCGGGGTCCGACGCGAACGCGGCACGGCTCTGTTTGTGGGGCGTTAAGGCAATCGAACCCATCATGCCGACAATCCGCGCTTCTCCTACAAGGGGGTGATCTGCCAAAGCTTCCCATTTCTGTTTCAGATAGGGGCCTGTTCTATCGCGAACGGTATCGACGATCTTCTCTTCTTCGAGGATGCGCAGGTTCTCCAGCGCGACGGCGGCCGCAACCGGATGACCGGAATAGGTGTAGCCGTGGTTGAACTCGCCTCCGGCGATGACCGAGGCAACCTCGTCGCTGACGACAGAACCACCGATCGGCGCGTAACCCGACGACAATCCCTTTGCTATGGTCATGATATCCGGCCTGATGTTCAGAGTCTCAATGCCAAACCAGTTGCCGGTCCGACCGAAGCCGCAGATAACCTCATCCGCAATCAACAGGATTTCATACTTGTCGCAGATCCGCTGGATCTCAGGCCAGTAGGTGTCAGGCGCCACAACGACTCCACCGGCACCTTGCACAGGTTCCGCGATAAGGGCAGCAACGCGTTCCTCGCCCAGCTCCTGTATCGCATCTTCCAGCTCACGGGCGCGGGCAAGACCGAATTCCTCGGGAGTCATTTCTCCCCCCTCGACCCACCAATTCGGCTGGCCGATATGATGAATGTCGGGTATCGGAATTCCACCCTGAGCGTGCATCGCAGCCATCCCACCCAACGACGCACTCCCGACAGTTGACCCGTGATAGGCATTCGTGCGGCTAATGATAACCGATTTGGTCGGTTTGCCTTTCAATGCCCAGTAATGACGCACCATTCGGATGTTAGTGTCATTGGCTTCGGAGCCTCCACCGGCAAAAAACACATGGTTCAGATCCCCCGGCGCCAGTTCAGCGATCTTGTTGGCCAACGCGATTGCCGGCACGTGCGTCGTTTGGAAAAAGGTGTTGTAGTATGGCAGTTCCCGCATCTGCCGGGCGGCGACTTCGGCCAGCTCGTCTCGGCCATATCCGATGTTGACGCACCACAACCCAGCCATGGCATCGAGGATTTCCACGCCTTCGCTGTCGGTCAGGTAAACACCGTCGGCTCGGGTGATAACCCGGGCACCCTTTTCGGCCAGATCCCGGTTGGCGGTAAACGGATGCATGTGGTGTGCGGCGTCCAGCGCCTGCAGCTCGGCAGTAGGCAGGTGATTGGTGATGGCAGGCATTGGAATCTCCCAGAAACAAGTCTGCCAAGAGAATATGATCAAATTTTTCGAAGTCAATCGGGGTCGGTATCCTCCACCCCTTTGCCAAGCATTTCGGACATCAGATCCATACCCTGCTCGATGTCTTGCACGATCGCCTTGACCAGTGCTTCGGTGTCCTTTTTTCTCAATGCGGCAAGAACATCCTTGTGCCGATCCGGCAGATTTTCGGTGCCGAAACGCCCGCAAACCACACGAAGCGATGGCCCAAATCTGAGCCATAAACGGCCCACAAGATCATGCATGATCGGGGCATCGGCATAGCCATAAAGCATAGTATGAAAGGCATAGTTGTGGGCAAGATATCCAACGACGTCTCCCGCCTCGATACTTGCATCCAAAGTTGTATCAATCGCTTCAAGCTTGTCGATATCCGCGCTGGTCATACGTTCGGCAGCACGGCGTGTGAGCTCAGATTCTACTGATTTCCTTAGAAAAATCAGCTCTTCGACATCACCGTGCCTAAGCTGAGGAACACTCACACGGCGATTACCCTGAAACACCAACGCGCCGTCAGAGATAAGACGCCGGATAGCTTCGCGAACCGGGGTCATACCTGCACCGAGCGAATCAGTCAGTCCCTGGATCGTAACAGCCTGCCCCGGAGCAAGCTCGCCAAACAGAATCAGGTCCCTGAGATTCTCATAAACCCGTTCGTGTGCAGGTTGCTTTCCAGCCCTTTCAGCAGAAAATTTCGACTTATTTTTGATCAAATTCAAAAGACTTGCCTCGATTTTGGTTTGATGGCTTGCCTGAATGCCAACTGCATGGAAACATACTCCCTGTTGCACGAGAAGGCAAAACTTGATCAAATCCGAATGGATGGGAAAAACCCACCACTTCGCAGGGAGACTATCAAATGACACTGAAACCGATGATGCTGACGGCCGCAGTCGCCTTGGCTACATCTGCCGCATTCGCCGATGAAGTGCGGGTATACAACTGGTCCGACTACATCGACGAAGATCTACTGGCCAAGTTCGAAGAAGAGACGGGACTCAATCTCATCTACGACGTCTTCGACAGCAACGAAGTTCTGGAAACCAAGATGCTTGCGGGCGGATCGGGCTATGATGTGGTTGTCCCCTCGGGAACATTCCTCCAGCGGCAGATCATGGCCGGAGCCTTTCAAAAACTCGACCCGGCGAAGCTTTCCAACAAAGGCAACCTCTGGGACGTTATCGAAAGCCGAACCGCTCAATACGACCCGGACAACGCCTATTCGATCAACTACATGTGGGGCTCGACTGGGCTGGGCGTGAATGTCGGAAAGGTAAAAGCAGCCTTGGGTGACGATATTCAGCTGTCCAGCATGGATCTGGTATTGAAACCGGAAAACATGGAAAAGTTGGCAGAATGCGGCGTGCACTTCCTAGATGCGCCGGCTGAAATCATTCCGATGGTGCTGCAGTATCTGGGCGAAGACCCGGACAGCCACGACCCGGATGTAATCGCCAAAGCCGAACCTGTGCTGCAAGCTGTCCGCCCCTATGTACAGAAGTTTCACAGCTCGGAATACATCAACGCATTGGCGAACGGCGATATCTGCGTTGCCGTGGGCTGGTCGGGCGACGTTCTTCAGGCGCGCGACCGGGCGGCCGAGGCAGAAAATGGCGTGGATATTGCCTATAATGCGTTTGCCGAGGGTTCCCTGATGTGGTTCGACCAGATGGCGATCCCTGCCGACGCACCCAACCCCGAAGGGGCGCACGCATTCCTGAACTTCATTCTGGATGCTGAGAACATGGCTGCAGCTTCCAACTACGTCTACTATGCGAACGGCAACAAGGCGTCTCAGGATCTGCTCGAAGAGGACGTGATCGGTGATCCGGCAATCTACCCCGACGACGCCACGATGCAGAACCTCTATACGACAACGCCATACCCGGCGAAAACCCAACGGGTTGTGACCCGTATGTGGACCAAGATCAAGTCAGGCACCTGATCAGAAATTGGGCAAGGCGGCGTTGCTGCCTTGCCTGTCCCCACTCATCGCATTTCACGGGGGTTCGCCTTGAGCACATCTGAATTTGCACCCTGGGAGGATCCTGAGGCCAAGCCCCTGATCCGCTTCCAGAACGTGGTGAAACGCTTTGGCAGTTTCACGGCCATTCACAGCCTGTCTCTGGATATCTACGAACGTGAATTCTTCGCGCTTCTTGGCCCTTCGGGTTGTGGCAAAACCACCATGATGCGAATGCTGGCCGGGTTCGAGAATCCTACTGAGGGACAAATCGAACTGGCGGGTAAAGATATCGCCGGTGTGCCGCCGAACAAGCGGGCCGTGAACATGATGTTCCAGTCTTATGCCTTGTTCCCGCATCTCACCGTCTGGGACAACATCGCTTTTGGCTTGCGGCGGGACAAGATGTCCAAGACCGAGCTTGAAGCGCGTGTCGAAGAAATGCTGAAGCTCACGCGACTCGAGAAATTCGCGCGGCGCAAACCGCACCAGATTTCGGGTGGACAACGTCAGCGCGTGGCGCTGGCACGGTCGCTTGCAAAGGCGCCAAAGCTGCTTTTGCTGGATGAGCCGCTCGGCGCTCTGGACAAGAAACTGCGACAAGACACGCAGTTCGAGCTTATGGATATTCAGGAAAAAACCGGCACCACCTTTGTCATCGTGACCCACGATCAGGAGGAGGCAATGACTGTGGCAAGCCGCGTTGCCGTCATGGACGAAGGCCGCCTTATGCAAGTGGCTACACCGGACAAGATCTATGAAAGCCCGAATTCGGTTTATGTGGCGGACTTCATTGGCGACGTGAATATCATTGAAGGCCGGGCAAGCGGCGCTGGCGACGACACGTATCGCGTTGATTGGTCCGAGGGCCAACCACCGCTGACCGCGACGTCTTCGACCGAGTTCGACAAGGGGCAGACTTGTCATCTCGCCATTCGCCCCGAGAAGGTGACGATTTCGGCCGAAAAGCCCGCGGATGCGTCAAATGCGGTACAGGGAAAAGTTCACGATATCGCCTATCTTGGAAATCTCTCCACCTATTACGTGGAGCTTTCGTCTGGTCAGATTATCAAGGCACAAACAGCAAATACCCGTCGCATCGCACGGCGTGATTTTACTTGGGAAGACCCTGTCTGGCTGTCATGGACCGCCACCGCAGGCGTCCTGCTGGCCAGCTAATGCGCCGGTTTTTTCTGATCTCGATCCCATATTTTTGGCTTCTGGCACTGTTTCTGGTTCCGTTTGCCATAGTGCTGAAAATCTCCCTGTCAGACACGGCTCTCGCAATACCGCCGTATCTGCCCACCTTCAGCTGGTCGGAAGGCATCGGAGCATTTCTGAGCCAGCTGGATTTTGAGAACTTCATCTGGCTTACCGAAGACGACCTTTATTGGAAGGCCTACCTCAGCAGTCTCAAAATTGCTGTATTGTCCACCATCTTCACTTTGCTTGTCGGGTATCCGATTGCATATGCGATGGCCCGCGCTCCCGAAGAATGGCGTGCCACTCTGATGATGATGGTGATCCTTCCATTCTGGACCTCGTTCCTGATCCGCGTCTACGCTTGGATGGGCATTCTCAGTAACGAAGGCTTTCTCAACCAGTTTCTGCTGGGCCTTGGCGTAATCGATACTCCACTGACAATTCTGAATACCAACATCGCGGTCTATATCGGCATTGTTTATACGTATCTGCCGTTTATGATCCTGCCAATCTATGCCTCACTTGACCGGTTGGACGGGTCACTCATCGAAGCGGCCGAAGATCTCGGTTGTTCGCGTGCGCAGGCATTCTGGTTGGTCACAATCCCCCTGTCCCGCCCCGGCATTATTGCCGGCTCATTTCTGGTTTTCATTCCCGCGTTGGGAGAGTTCGTGATTCCGTCGTTGCTGGGCGGTTCGGGTACATTGATGATCGGCAAGGTTCTTTGGGAAGAGTTCTTTTCAAACCGCGACTGGCCGGTTGCGTCGGCAGTTGCTGTTGTTCTGCTGCTCATCCTCGTGATCCCGATCGTCTTGTTCCAGCGCAACCAGCAGAAGCAGGCGGAGACTGAAGAATGATCACCAACCTGATGATGCGGCTGTTGGATCTGCTCTGCGAAACGGAGGAACCGTCATGAACAAGCTGAGCTGGTTCAATGCCGTGTCCCTCTCCCTGGGCTTTGCATTTCTCTACATTCCTATGCTGATCCTCATCATTTTCAGCTTTAATGAAAGCAAGCTGGTAACGGTTTGGGCCGGGTTCTCGACAAAGTGGTATGGTGAACTGATCCACAACGAAGCGTTCCTGAATGCGGCGTGGGTCACACTGAAAGTCGCGGTCTTTTCCTCTACATTGGCCACGGTTCTGGGAACTATGGCGGCCTATGTTCTGGTGCGTGGCGGTCGGTTCTTAGGGCGAACCTTGTTTTCGGGAATGATCTACGCCCCGCTGGTGATGCCTGAGGTGATAACCGGTCTGTCCCTGCTCTTGCTGTTCATTGGCATTGGTCTCGATCGTGGTGTTTTGACGATCGTTTTGGCTCACACAACCTTCTCCATGTGCTATGTCTCGGTGGTGGTATCGTCCCGGCTGGTCACTTTCGACCAGTCTCTCGAAGAGGCCGCGCTGGATCTGGGATGTTCCGCCAGCGAAGCGTTTCGTTTGGTTACGTTGCCGATTATTGCTCCGGCTGTCATCTCCGGCTGGCTTCTTGCGTTCACATTGTCGCTGGATGATCTCGTTATTGCCTCGTTCACTTCCGGGCCTTCGGCGACAACACTCCCGATCAAGATCTTCTCGGCCGTGCGCCTTGGCGTTTCGCCCGAAATCAACGCGCTGTCCACGATCATGATTGGTATCGTAACAGTCGGCGTCATCGCAGCATCTCTGGTCAACAAGCGGAGCACTCTGAAACAGAAACAGGACGAGATGGAGGCCGCAAGAACATGATTTTCTCGTTGCGTAAGTAGCATCGGTGGTGGCGATGCAGGCTCTGCTTCCGTTTCGTTCTTAGCGCTTTCGGAGTGCGGCCAACTCCAATTCCATACCCACTTTGTAGTCGGTGTTGCCAGATTCAGTTTGCCAAAGGCAGTAAGCGGCCATCCGCCATGTGAACCACGGACGAAGCTTGATTGCGCGTTCGACAATCTCGGTATCGGGGTATGAGCTCAGAAATGCCTGCTCCTCCGCAGGCGTTAAGGCGGATCCACGATAGAGGCTCTGCATGGCTGGAGATAGAAAAATGCCGAGATCCTCGCAAGGATCGCCGCGCGTCGGGCATTGCCAATCAATCAGAACCATCTGGTGCTGATCGCAGATGATGTTACCCGGCACAGGGTCGCCATGAAGAATGCACTGACGCTCTGTGGCCGGAACGATCTCTGACGGCTTCAAAGCAGAAAGGACAACTCGCAGCCGTGGCTCGCACTTGCTCAGAATCGCCATCGTTTCATATGCGATGCTTTCGCTACCGCTTGATTTGAACGGTAACCAATTCGGAACTGGCAACTTATGGAGTTGACCCAGCAGTTCCGCGGCTCGTACCGCGTCGTCCGCCCAACACTTACCGTCTTTGTACGTATAGAGTATCCAAGTTCCGCCTTTGAAATCTCCGGCTCCGATTAGTTCTGGAGCCAGACCGCTTCCTTTCAGATGATTGAGCGCCAGAATCTCGTGGTTCGGATTGTTGGGGAAAAGTGGATTGTCCCTATTGTTGCGGTACAGTTTCAACACGCAACTAAGACCTGCCGAATGTAGTCTCCAAACCCTGTTGGTTCGCCCACCCTCCAAAACTGTCCATGTGGAGTCATCCGAAAGATGACCCTTTTTTATCAAGTGGCTCATAAGGCCAGCTGGCGGAGAGGATGTACCAGACAGCGCAGATACTCCGGCTTCGGAAATGTGATCCGGATCGTTCAATCACAAATCGTAAAGGGTATAAAGATCTCGTTTCACCCGGTATCGCGTATGGCTGAAACTGCACGCGTTGAAATCTTCGAACCTCCCTGAAGCACCAACGCGACTTCGGTCCCATCCAGCTGTGCCTCGATCACTCGCGAATAGGTACCGACGGGGCTTTTTCCAATTGGTTCGCCGCCCCTAAAACTCTCGGTTTCAAAGCTGTACAACCCGGCAGGAAGAACATTGCCGGATGCATCCATTCCGTCCCAGCTGAATGCGCCGCCTTTCGTTTCCACAGGCCGTCTTTCGACTTCCACACCGGACAAGTCGCGAACAACAAGGAATGCAGCCTCCGCGCCCTTCGCGATCTCAGGAACCACTGTGATGGGTTGACCGGTGAACTCGGCCGGAGCAGTCGACCTTACATTCTTTCCGATCCATCCAGAAAGAGAAACCGCATTGGAAGCCGAAAGCCTTTCCATCAGCTCGGAAAGGGAAGTGTTGGTTTGTACCTGCTGTTCGACCATAGAGAATTGCGCCAGTTGCGCAGCGTATTCTGTGGAATCGATCGGCTCCAAAGGGTCTTGAAAACGCGCTTGCGCCGTTAGCATCTTCAGGAACGTTTCAAAATCCGAAGACAATACACTGCTTTTTTTGCTCTCGGTCAGAGAAGCTTTGGCAGAAGTTGCGGGGTTCGGACTCGCTGCCGAGACTGGACTAGTCATTTTCCTATACCCTTATGTCGAGGCCATTTTGTTGGAATGAGGTCTCTGATGGAGTTTGAGTAGCGTCAGCCCCATCGGATGAGGCTGCAATACCGGCGGTTTCAACCCCGTGTGAAGCCTCGCCAAAACCGCCGGAACCGGATCTGGAGAACTCGAAACCGACAGTCTGATAGCCCAACTGGCGAAACTCGGCAGCCAGTTCGTCAATGTGGCGGCGCATCAGATCTAGCGTTTCGGATTTGTCCGCGCTGATGAGCAGTGAGACACCGGATTCTGCGGCCGATAAAACCATTCGAACCCGCCCCAGCTCTTCGGGGTTCAGCAATACCTCGATTGGCTTGCCCATCTGTTGCTGGGGGATCTCAGCAATTTGTTGGGCGATCTGCCGTACGATCTCCGTTCTATGAATTGCTGTCGAGTGGGTGGTCGATTGCGCCAAGCTGCTTGCCGAGTCGGTTTTTGGCCCGACGCTCAAGTCAATTGGACTTGCTCCGTGATCCTCGCTGAACGCCGGAACCTCCAATCGATCGCCAACAATGCCTCCTTGAAATTCGGTGTCTGGCACAAGAACTGCTCGAGATGGTTCAGTCATTGGTTCGATATCCCTTCGACCATCCCATCGATGTTGCAACTCTTCTGCACCTTCGAGATTCTCGTGGGACGGCCATTGAGTGGACATTTGCGGCTCGGAGACCCATTGCCGATGGCTCCCCAAAGGATCCCAACGATTTAGAACACCTTCATTTTTCAAAAATGCACTTGTGCCAGCGTTTCCCGGCTCTCCAGTGCTGGATGCCGGCAATTCCGGTTCAACCGGAGCCTTGGGTCCATCATTTCGGTGTGCTGCCGGTTTTCCGTTCGAATCAATTCTTGCATCTAACAACCCAAGCTTTGAGCCGTTTTCACCAACCTCTGCCGTTCCGACGGTAGCAGCCTCTTGAAGAGGTTCAGTGGTGTGGCCCGCTTCGTTTGAAGGAGTCTTCTGCACTTTGATAGGATTCAAAGCCGGAGGCGGAACCTCGGTCGCACCTTGCTGATCGGACGGATCCGTTTCCTGGTGATTGTCGCGGAGCGAATTTATGATGTGGCTAGGGTCTTGTTTATGATCAACGTCAGTCACGTTTGTCTTTTTCGACGGACACTGAAGATCTGCAGGAACTTCGGCTTCATAATCCGATTCGGCTTCGGCCTCCTCGGGCCCCATCGTTTCTGTGGACAGACCAGCTTCGGCCTCTGACAAAAAAGCGCCATCGCCGTCGGAAAATTGCTCAGGGAATTCGACTTCCTTTTCAAGGAATGCGGCACCAAAATCTGAGCTTCCTTGGGATTCGCTATATTTGGAATGCTCGTGAGCCTGCCTTGCATGGTTGACTTCCATTTTCGGAACACCTTGGCTGCAAGGCGAATTTTGGATGATTGTTTGAATCTGCATCTGGACCCGAATTTCTTTCGCCGCTCCAGCATTCCTCGAATTCGGTTTCTTTTTTTTTAACCGGCCAGAGATCAAATTGGGAAAATCGACTCAATTGCAGGAAATCTTATGTCAGACATTGTCAGCGCAACACAACCATCTCCCTCGACCTCCTTTGACCCCAAAGTAGTCCAAGAGGTTGCCACGGAACTGGAAGCTAGCTTCATCACCGAAATGCTAAAGTCCTCTGGGTTGGGGCAACCTCGCAAGGGGTTTGGCGGTGGACCCGGCGAAGATCAGTTCGCCACCTTTCTTGTTCGGGCACAGGCAGAGGAAATGGCGAAGACTGGGGGTTTCGGGTTGGCGGAATCAATTTTTCAGTCGCTTATGGCGAGGCAGAAATGAAGACGCGTAAAGACAATGATGTCGCCTCGGCCCTTACCAGTATTCTTGAACGTGAACGTAAAGTACTGCTCGAAGGGGAACTCGAACAACTGGGTGAGTTGCTTGTGGAAAAAGAGAAACTTCTCAGTGAGTTTGCTCTGAATCCCATGTCAGACGACAACAAACTGCGCGCTCTGCGGGAGGATTTTGGCAGAAACCTTGCGATGCTCGAAAGCGCCAAGGAAGGAATCCAGGCCGTCAGCTTACAGCTATCCGAATTTCTAAAGGTTCATCAGGGGCTGGATGTGTATCGACCATCCGGGGCCCGGGAACAATTAGGAGTACGGCGTTCCCATACTATTGAGAAGCGTACTTAATGTTCGAAAGGGAAAATTCGAAGCATCAACTTCTCGCCTCTTAGCTGTCCATTAGGACATCGGGCGCAAGCTTTCACTTGCATCCCGACAAGGGAATGGCGCGATGCCTGCCGGCGTTCGCAATTGTCAGAAAGACGTCTCTGGCCGCCCAAACGGGCGGAACAACAACGGGTAACGATTACCCCCGGACCAAAGGAAATGAAATATGTCCAGTATTCTGACCAACAACAGCGCGATGGTGGCCCTGCAGACTCTAAAGTCGATCAACGGAGACCTTCAAAAGACGCAAAGCGCGATTTCAACGGGCAAAGATATCGCAAGCGCGAAGGACAATTCGGCGATCTGGGCGATCTCCAAAGTGATGGAGAGCGATGTCGCCGGCTTCAAGGCGGTGTCTGAATCCCTTTCGCTCGGGGAGTCGACTGTGGCAGTCGCTTCGGCAGGTGCCGAGCAGATCACGAATCTCCTCAATGAAATGAAAGAAAAGGTAGTTGCAGCGACCGGTGAAAACGTAGACCACGCCAAGATCACTGCCGACGTTGACGAACTAAAGAACCAGATCACTTCGATCATCAGTGCGTCTCAGTTCAACGGTTCCAACCTGCTGAACACTGCAGGGGGCGATATTACGATTACATCTTCGCTCGACCGTAGCTCAGGAGGCGTAGCACAAGCGAGTATCACGGTTGCTTCTGTGGATTTTGAGGCAAATCTGGATCTGTCCACGGTAGACGTATCTAGCGCTGCAAATGCCGACGCCTCTTTGGATGACATTGAGACCCTCATTCAGGCTGCCGTTGATGGCGCCGCGGCTTTGGGGGCCTCTGCAAAAAGGATCTCCGACCAGAACGAATTCGTAAGCAAGGTTTCCGATGCGATGAAATCGGGTATCGGCGCATTGGTCGACGCGGACATGGAAGAGGCTTCGGCCAAACTGCAGGCGCTGCAAACCCAGCAGCAACTCGGCGTCCAGGCTCTCTCGATCGCAAATCAGGCGCCGCAAACCATCTTGTCACTGTTCCGCTAATGCGATCCGGCCGGAGCACAACTGCTCCGGCCATTCATCGATTTTGGAAATAGTTAGGAACCACCGTGAACGCATTCTCACAGGTCAGCGCCCCATACTCGTCCGCTTCAACACGCTCGCCAAAAAGTGTCGAATACGACGCGCTTGCCCAGATTACCGGGCGAATTCAGTCCCAAGATAAAAAGGGGCAACGCGGCTTCAAGGATCTTGTGTCCGCCTTACACGACAACAAAAAACTATGGAACATCTTTGCGGCCGACGTTGCCCACACAAACAACCCCCTGCCTGCGGACTTGCGGGCGCGGATTTTCTATTTGTCTGAATTTACCAACCACCACACATCCAAGGTTCTCGCCCGGCAGGCGGGTATACAGCCGTTACTTGAAATCAACATTGCAGTAATGCGCGGCCTTAAGGGTGGAGAATACTGATATGAGCGGATTGGTTCTGAAACTGGCTCCGAAGGAACGCGTGCTGGTCAATGGCGCGGTGATAGAGAACGGAGAGCGCCGGGGCAGGGTGGCGATTTTGACACCAAATGCCAGCATCCTTCGCCTGCGCGATGCCATTCATCCGGACGAAGCCACCACTCCGGTTCGTAGAGTCTGCTATGCAGCACAACTTGTGCTGTCTGGTGACAGCAATGCAGAAGAGGCCAAACTCCCACTGTTGCGCCGAATTGAAGAACTTAGCCAAGTCTTCACAGATCCGGACAGCCGAGCCTCACTTGCCGATGCGACAGACGCATTGATCCATGACCAACACTACAAATGCCTAAAATCGCTAAGGGCCCTTCTACCACGGGAAGATCGCCTAATTGCGGCTCGTCCAAAATGAGTTTTGTACCTGTCATTCCAAGCCCTGGAATTGCGGGGTGGCGTTTTCTCCAGCGGACCTATGACCGGCAGTTCGAGGCCTTTTCTTCCTCCAACACTTTAAAGCGCGAAACCGACCATTTTGAAAAGGCAATTAGGGACATCAGTTCGGCAGAAGAACTGGTTTCGGATCATCGCCTGCTGAAGGTCGCGCTGGGTGCGTTTGGTTTGCAAGATGACCTTGGAAACCGCTTTTTCATCAAAAAAATTCTTGAAGATGGCACGGCAGACCCGGAAGCCTTGGCCAACAAAATGCCGGACCCCCGATATAAGAAACTCAGCAGCGCCTTTGGATTTGGGCCAGGGCAGGTTGCCAAGACAAACGAACCATCAGCAATGCAGTCGGTGATCTCGGCATACAAAGAGCAATCGTTCGAAGTTTCCATCGGCGCCGTTGATGAGGCCATTCGAATTTCCTTGTTTGCGGAACGCGAGTTGACAGAACTGGCGGCGAGGAATGTAACTGAAGATGCCAGGTGGTATTCTATGCTTGGGCTGCCCCCGTTGCGCGAAATGTTCGAGACAGCAGTTGGGCTTCCCAAAGGCGTAGGTCGACTTGGTATCGACAAACAGAAGACGATATTCAGTGACAAGGTCAGCGCTGCTCTGAAGATTGACAGCCTCAAGAGTTTCGAAAGCCAAGACACGCGCCTGAAGCTGACGAACCTTTATCTCGCGCGGACCCAGATCCAAGCCTCGAACAACTCCGCCTCCTCATTCTCAACCGCTCTCTTTCTGCTTTCGGCCGGTAGCAGGTAAGTAGCTCCGAAAGAACCCAATTTTCGCGTCACGGCTCCCATGACCCTTGATATCGACCGCTTTGGAAAAGAGTCGAGTGGCGGCAGGATTACCTCATATCGAACACACTAGCAGACAGCATGGCGACGGGAATTGTCGCCAGCCTTCGCCTCCTGTTGGAGCGCCACGCGCTGCAACAGTCCATTGCAAACGGTGATACGGACTGGGAAGGAGACGTCGTCGCCGCGCACCACAAACTGCACCGCATGGAGCTTCAAATGCAGTCTGGTGACGAAACCGAAAAAGAGACCTGGAAGCGCTATGATTGGGAGTTCCACCTGTCACTTATTCGCGCGTGCAATTCACAGAACCTCTTGTCGCTTCATTCCAAGATTTACGACAAGTACCTGCGGTATCAGATGTTGGTCTTTACTTTCCGGGGGGAGGCTGCCTCCGCTGAGCATCAAGGCATGCTTGACGCGGCCCTTGCCCGGAATCCTGACACCGCGATCAAGTTTCTCGAAGATCACATCAACAACGGATTAATCCACACGCTTGAAGCAATGTAGAACCCGGCCTGATCTTGGAACATGGCTCAAACGCGAGCGCCTCAACCGTGTTCGTTACCGAACCAGGGATGAGGCACGTGCCGATCTGCTCGAATACATCGAGGTGTTCTACAATCGAAAACGTCGCCATGGGTATATTGGCAACGTAAGCCCGGCTGACTTCGAAAAGAGGTCAGTCGGATCTTTTGAAACTGTCCATAAAATTGAGCAAGACGAGGAGGCAGCAATTGACCACCCGAAGCCGACTGGCGGCTTCGTCCGCAACTCGGACATCGGCGTCCAAAAGCTCGCTACACTGTGAACTAATGGCCGCTTTTCTCTCTTCAGCACAGCTGATGTCTTCGGTCGATGAAATTGGTGCATCAGTGGGGGTTCAGATCGGAGCACTTCCGGTATGGGCTCGATGTCGTCGTTCGGCGCTTCGACCATGAATGGCGGCTTCCGGGTTGAAGGGTGATGCTGCACCAGCGAAGCAGCTCAGTCCACCCAGCGTCGGCTTTGCGTAGTCTCCCGTCGTTGGTTGGTCCAGCAAATCGCGCTAGGGGGGGAGTGGTAGCGTCATAAGCTGGTGCCAACCCCATGAACCTTGTCGAATTGATGAATGCCGCCCCCAGGTGTACCGCCACGTCCAAGCGCACCGGCGGGCGATGCAAAGGCCCGGCGGTACGCGGGTGGATTGTCTGCCGGTTTCACGGGGCTGGCGGTGGAGCGCCTGAATGCGAGCGCAACGGCAACTATCGGCACGGTGCCTGCACCGAAGATGCCGTGGCAGCCCGGATGCTGGCGAACCTGTTGCAGAGACATTTCCGAGATACGGAATGACCGCGAAAACAATGGTGGACAAATTGGGGGACCGATATACGATCAATTGCCCCAAGTGGCTGTTTTTGAGGTGTATTTTGGAGATATTTGGTGCCCAGGAGAGGACTCGAACCTCCACGTCCATACGGACACTAGCACCTGAAGCTAGCGCGTCTACCAATTCCGCCACCTGGGCAGGTGTCGTGGAGGGCGTTTAAGCCTAGCGGAAGAAGGTGTCAAACGGATTTTCGTCGTTCCGGCACACTTTTTTGGAGTCAGCACATCAAGGTGTTTTTCTTGGCCGATCCCGGTCGGGACACAACAATCGACCAGCGGCGTTTTTGCGCCTTGTTTGCAAGGATCTGCAGGAGTAGACCGACTGCAACAACTCTATCGGGAGCATCGCGATGTCGAAACTGGTCACGATCTATGGCGGATCCGGATTTGTCGGTCGTTACATTGCACGTCGCCTGGCGAACCAAGGTTGGCGCGTTCGGGTCGCGGTGCGACGCCCCAACGAGGCTATGCACGTCAAACCGTATGGTGCGGTCGGTCAGGTTGAGCCCGTTCTTTGTAATGTACGCGATAACGCGTCTGTCGCGGCAGCCATGCAAGGGGCAGATGCAGTCGTAAACTGCGTAGGTGTGCTAAACGAGCGCGGTAAGAACGGATTTGATGCAGTGCAGGCCGATGGAGCAGGGCGTATTGCCCGCCTCGCCGCTGAGCATGGCGTTACACGGATGGTTCATATCTCGGCGATAGGTGCCGATGCTGCTTCGAACAGTGACTATTCCCGAACCAAAGGCGAGGGTGAAGCAGCGGTTTTGCTTCATATACCAGATGCCATTGTCCTTCGACCGTCAGTAATTTTCGGTGCTGAAGACGAATTCTTCAATCGTTTTGCAGGCATGGCACGGATCTCTCCTGTTTTACCTATTGTCGGCGCCGAAACCTTGTTCCAGCCCGTATTCGTGGACGATGTCGCCAACGCCGCGACCAAGGCCGTTTTGGGAGAAGCTGAACCCGGGATATACGAACTCGGCGGCCCCGAGGTTGCATCGTTCCGCGCCCTGATGACCAGAATGCTGGAAGTCATCCACCGCCGCCGCGTGATCATTGGCATGCCGTTTTGGGTGGCTGGTATCATGGCTAGTGTGCTGGATATTGCCAAGTTTGTTTCATTCCAACTCTTTCCAAACAACATTCTAACACGGGATCAGGTCAAGAATCTGCGCCGGGATAACGTTGTTTCCGAAGGAGCAAAGTGCTTTGACGATCTGAAAATCACACCTGTCGCTATGGGATCAATTTTGCCCGACTACCTTTGGAAATTTCGCCCCTCGGGCCAGTATGATGAGATTCAGAGGTCAGCGAGCAACCTCCGAGGCTGATTTAGCTGTAGGCTACCGTCAGTAGGATCACGCCAAGGATCACCCTATAGATCACATACGGGGTGAAGCTGACGGATTTGAGCAATCGCATCATCAAAGACAGGGCAAGCAGAGCGGAAACAAATGCAAACCCGGCCGCAATAGCACCATCACGTGCCAATCCGGCGTTTGTTGACGTAGCAACGTCCAACCCCAGCAGAACGCCGGAGGCCGCAATCGTTGGAATCGACATCAGCATGGCGATCCGGGCTGCGTCTTCTCGTGCATAACCCAGATTGCGTCCCGCCGTGATAGTAATACCGGACCGGGACGTCCCGGGAATGAGCGCAACCGCTTGCCATAGGCCCATCCGCAAAGCATCTCCAATCCCCCAGTCCGAGATTGTCTTGTTTGTACCACCTCGTTGATCGGCCCAATACAGAACCAGACCAAAGATCAGCATTGTCCAACCGATGACCTTTATCGACCGCATTGCCTCATTCAGCCCGGAAACATGGAGGAGGAATCCAATTACGATGACGGGGATAGTGGCAATGATCAGACCCATTGCAAGCCGGGCGTCTTCCGTGTCGAGTTTGCCTGACAGAGCCCGTGGCAGCCCTGCAATTCCTGCCTTAACGTCGGACCAGAAATATATGACGACGGCGCCCAAAGTCCCGACATGTACGGCGACATCAATTACCGGTCCCTGATCCTGAAGCCCTGACAGGGCCGGCAACAGAATCAAATGCCCGGACGATGAAACCGGCAGAAACTCGGTCACGCCCTGAATCACCGCCACGAGAAAGAGTTGAAATAGAGGCACGGTGATTGTTCCTGTCTGATAGTCTTCGGGTCGATCAGGTATAAGTTCCCTAATTCAAAAGCAATCATTCGATTTAGGTCCGGTTTTTGACCTAATATTCTCCCTGCAAACCGACTTTCGCAAAATCCCAAAAAGTCCTGCGCTATTTTAGGTCAGTAATATTGACTTTTCATCTGTTGTGCCATCCCTTAAACAGGCGCGACCAAGCCAATTCATGGAGTCTGAGCCGTGGCCAAGCAACCGATGCTAAAATTCGTGCAAATCGAACGCGACATGCCTCAAAAGCGGGAGGCTGGCGAGCGGAGAGAAGATTTCGATGAAATCTATGCCGAATACGCCGCTGCCAAGGCCGAAGAGCAGGCGAGCCGCTGCAGTCAGTGCGGTGTGCCCTACTGCCAATCCCATTGCCCCTTGCACAACAACATCCCGGACTGGTTGCGCTTGACTGCGACTGGACGTTTGGAAGAGGCCTATCAGGTCAGCCAGGCGACCAACACGTTTCCGGAAATCTGTGGGCGCATCTGTCCTCAGGATCGGCTTTGCGAAGGCAACTGCGTTATTGAGCAATCCGGTCACGGAACGGTCACCATCGGAGCGGTCGAGAAATACATCACTGATACCGCATGGGAAAAGGGCTGGGTCAAACCCGCCGTGCCGGTTCAGGAACGTGCTGAAAGCGTGGGCATTATCGGCGCTGGCCCCGGTGGCCTCGCTGCCGCGGACATGCTGCGACGTGCCGGCGTGAACGTCACAGTCTATGACCGCTATGACCGCGCCGGTGGCCTTCTGACCTACGGAATTCCCGGCTTCAAGCTGGAAAAGGACGTGGTCATGCGTCGTGTAGAACAGCTTGAAGCAAGCGGAGTGGAGTTTGTTCTCAACTGCGATGTGGATGCCGATATATTTGCAACGATCCATGCTGAACATGATGCCGTGATAATCGCGACCGGTGTTTACAAATCAAGGGATCTGGCCATGCCTGGCAGTGGCCTGACAGGTATTGAAAAGGCAATCGACTTCCTGACCGTTTCAAACCGCAAGAGCTTTGGCGATACCGTTGAAGATTTCGAGAATGGCCGGATGAATGCCGAGGGCAAGCGGGTTGTGGTTATCGGCGGCGGTGACACGGCGATGGACTGCGTGCGCACCTCGATTCGTCAAGGCGCGACCAGCGTAAAATGCCTTTATCGCCGCGACCGGACCAACATGCCGGGCTCGCAGCGCGAAGTTGCAAATGCCGAAGAAGAAGGCGTGGTTTTTGAGTGGCTGAGTGCCCCCAAGGGATTTACCGGCGACGAAACCGTGTCTGGCGTGATGGTACAAAAAATGCGCCTCGGTCAACCTGACGCTTCAGGCCGTCAGGCGCCGGAACTGATCGAAGGCTCCGACTATGTCGAAGAAGCAGATCTCGTCATCAAGGCGCTGGGCTTTGAGCCTGAAGATCTCCCCACCCTGTTTGGGCAGCCCGATCTGCCGGTGACCCGGTGGGGCACCGTAAAGGCAGAATTCACAACCGGCGCTACTGAAATGGACGGCGTGTACGCCATCGGTGACATTGTGCGCGGCGCGTCGCTGGTGGTCTGGGCAATCCGGGACGGGCGTGACTGCGCGCAGGCCATTCTGGAGAAGTTCGACGGATCTGCTGCCGTTGCGGCGGAATGACAGCGGAGAACAACGCAATGGCCGAAATACGAGGACAATGCATGTGCGGAGCCGTCACTATTACGGCGATGCCGGCACGAAATTCGATCGGAGCATGTCACTGCGACATGTGCCGCCGGTGGACGAGCTCTATGCTTATTACGTTTCCCGCTCTGCCCGGATATGCGGCGTTGGGGCCGGTGAAGACTTACACGTCCTCCGAGTGGGCCGAGCGAGCTTTCTGTGAGGAGTGCGGGTCGGCCCTGTGGTACCGAATCACCGCACCGGGAGAGATGCACGGCCAGACCCAAATGGCGGCCGGACTGTTTGAAAATGCGGGCGGAGCACGGCTTGGCCTGGAACTGTATATAGACAAGAAGCCCGAAGGATACGCGTTCGAAGGCGAACGCCGCCAAATGACCGAAGCAGAGGTCATGGCAATGTATGCCCCGAGCGAAGAAGGAGAGACCCAATGACCAAATATGATGCCGAATGGGTTCGCGCCGAAGAAGCCAAGCGAAAGTGGGTGGCCGAGAACGGTCTCTATTCAGAAGAAGAAGAGCACTCCTCATGTGGTGTCGGTCTCGTTGTTTCGGTAGACGGCAAGAAAAGCCGCAAGGTGGTCGACGCCGGTATCGATGCTCTTAAGGCGATCTGGCACCGTGGAGCCGTCGACGCCGACGGAAAAACCGGTGACGGCGCCGGGATCCACGTTCAGATTCCCGTTCAGTTTTTCTATGATCAGGTGCGTCGCACCGGACATGAACCCCGTGAAGACCAACTGATCGCAGTTGGCCAAGTCTTCTTGCCCCGAACCGATTTCGGGGCTCAGGAAACCTGCCGGACCATCGTGGAAACCGAAGTCCTGCGGATGGGATATTACATTTACGGCTGGCGCCACGTGCCGGTCGACATCGGCTGTCTCGGCGAAAAGGCAAACGCTACCCGGCCCGAAATCGAGCAGATCCTGATCTCGAATTCGAAAGGCGTGGACGAAGAAACCTTTGAACGCGAGCTTTATGTCATTCGGCGCCGGATCGAAAAGGCCGCCGCTGCCGCGAGCATCAACGAGCTCTACCTGGCCTCGTTGAGCTGCCGTTCCATCATCTACAAAGGTATGATGCTGGCTGAGCAGGTGGCAGTGTTCTACCCGGACCTGATGGACGACCGCTTTGAGAGTGCCTTTGCCATTTATCATCAGCGCTATTCCACAAACACGTTCCCCCAGTGGTGGCTGGCACAGCCATTCCGCATGCTAGCCCACAACGGCGAAATCAACACGCTCAAGGGCAATGTGAACTGGATGAAAAGCCATGAAATCCGGATGGCGTCGTCGTCGTTCGGAGATCACGCCGAAGACATCAAGCCAATCATCGCGAGCGGGTCATCCGACTCTGCTGCTCTCGACTCTGTGTTCGAGGTTCTGGTTCGGGCAGGTCGTTCTGCGCCTATGGCGAAAACAATGCTGGTGCCGGAAAGCTGGTCAAAGCAGGCCGTCGAGCTGCCGCAATCCTGGCGGGATATGTATTCTTACTGCAACTCGGTCATGGAGCCCTGGGATGGCCCGGCCGCCCTCGCAATGACCGATGGGCGTTGGGTTTGCGCCGGGCTCGATCGTAACGGGCTTCGCCCCATGCGCTATGTCGTGACCGGCGATGGGCTGGTGATCGCCGGATCCGAGGCCGGAATGGTGCCAACGGACGAGGCTTCGGTCGTAGAAAAAGGGGCTCTTGGCCCCGGTCAGATGCTCGCCGTGGACATGAAAAAGGGCAATATGTTCCACGACAAGGAAATCAAGAACAAGATGGCTGCCGCCCTTCCGTTCAGCGATTGGGTCGGCAAGATAAACGACATGGACGAAACGCTGGCCGGCGTTTCGGAGCAACCACTGTTCACCGGCGAAACCCTTCGCAAACGCCAGATCGCCGCCGGTTATACGATTGAAGAGCTGGAGCAGATCCTGTCCCCGATGGCCGAGGACGGCAAAGAGAGCATTGCTTCAATGGGAGACGACACGCCGTCCGCCGTGTTGTCCAAGCAGTATCGTCCGCTCAGCCATTTCTTCCGCCAGAACTTCAGCCAAGTCACCAACCCGCCAATCGACTCGCTGCGGGAATACCGGGTAATGAGCCTAAAAACGCGTTTCGGCAATCTCAAGAACGTTCTGGACGAGGACAGCAGCCAGACCGAGATCATCGTTCTGGAAAGCCCCTTCGTCGGGAATTCGCAATGGGACAAGCTTGTCGAACAGTTCACGGCCCCATTGGTTGAAATCGATTGTTCGTTCCGAGCCGGACCCAGCGCACTCAATTCTGAGCTAAGCCGGATCCGTTCCGAGGCGGAAGACGCTGTGCGCTCGGGTGCCGGGCATATTGTGCTGACAGACCAGCATTCCGGACCCGACGGTAAAGTCGCAATGCCGATGATCCTTGCGACCAGTGCCGTGCATTCGCACCTGACTCGCAAAGGCTTGCGGACGTTCTGTTCGCTGAACGTACGGTCTGCTGAATGCATTGACCCGCACTACTTCGCCGTGCTGATCGGTTGCGGGGCCACCGTGGTGAATGCATATCTTGCCGAAGACAGTCTGGCGGATCGTATCGAACGTGGTCTTCTCGATGGCAATCTGACAGAGAACGTTGCCCGGTTCCGTGAGGCGATTGATCAGGGGCTGCTGAAGATTATGGCCAAGATGGGCATCTCGGTCATCTCGTCTTACCGCGGCGGTCTGAACTTCGAGGCCGTTGGCCTCAGCCGCGCGATGTGCGCCGAATACTTCCCGGGCATGACCTCTCGGATTTCCGGTATCGGTGTCAGCGGTATTCAGACCGAAGCCGAGGAAATCCACGCCAAAGGTTGGGAAAGCGGGCTTGACGTGCTCCCGATCGGAGGTTTCTACAAGGCGCGGAAATCGGGTGAAACCCACGCGTGGGAAGCCACCTCAATGCACATGATGCAAATGGCCTGCAACCGCTCGTCCTATGAGCTTTGGAAGCAGTATTCCGCCAAGATGCAGAGCAACCCACCGATCCACCTGCGCGATTTGATGGATTTTAAACCGTTGGGTAAACCGATCCCGCTTGAAGAGGTCGAAAGCATAACTTCGATCCGCAAACGCTTCGTCACGCCGGGTATGTCGTTGGGCGCGTTGAGCCCCGAGGCACACAAGACCCTGAACGTCGCGATGAACCGGATCGGGGCCAAGTCGGACTCCGGCGAGGGTGGAGAAGATCCAGCGCATTTCGTGCCTGAGCCCAATGGCGACAACCCTTCGGCGAAGATCAAACAGGTTGCGTCCGGCCGGTTTGGTGTAACGGCAGAATATCTTAACCAGTGCGAAGAGCTGGAGATCAAGGTTGCTCAGGGCGCAAAACCCGGCGAAGGCGGCCAGTTGCCCGGCATGAAGGTCACCGACCTGATCGCGCGCTTGCGGCATTCGACCAAAGGTGTGACTCTGATCTCTCCGCCGCCGCATCACGACATCTACTCGATCGAAGATCTTGCCCAGCTGATCTATGATCTCAAGCAGATCAATCCACGCTGCAAAGTGACCGTGAAGCTGGTCGCATCATCGGGAGTTGGCACGATTGCCGCTGGTGTTGCGAAGGCCAAAGCCGACATCATCCTGATCTCGGGCCACAACGGCGGCACAGGCGCCAGCCCTGCGACTTCGATCAAATACGCCGGCCTACCATGGGAAATGGGCCTGACCGAAGCCCATCAGGTTCTGGCGATGAACAAGCTGCGCGAACGGGTTACTCTGCGGACCGACGGCGGCCTTCGCACCGGTCGTGATATTGTCATGGCCGCAATGATGGGTGCCGAAGAATATGGCATTGGCACCGCCGCACTGATCGCCATGGGCTGTATCATGGTGCGGCAGTGTCAGTCCAACACCTGCCCGGTCGGCGTCTGTACCCAAGACTCGGCCCTGCGTGAAAAGTTCACGGGCAACGCTGACAAAGTGGTCAATCTGATCACGTTCTATGCGCAGGAGGTCCGAGAAATCCTAGCCGAGCTGGGTGCTCGGAGCCTCGATGCAGTGATCGGGCGGGCCGACCTTCTGGCGCAGGTTTCGCGCGGTTCCGCACGCCTCGATGATCTGGACCTGAACCCGCTTCTGGTCACGGTCGATGGCGCTCAGGACATCGTCTACAACCGGGGCAAAGATCGGAATGTCGTTCCGGATACGCTTGATGCCGAGATTGTTCGGGATGCAGCCCGCTTCCTGAAAGACGGTGAAAAGATGCAGCTTTCCTATGCCGTGCAGAACACGCACAGGACCGTTGGCACCCGTATTTCGAGCCATATCGTTCAGAACTTTGGTATGCGCAACTCGTTCCAGCCAGATCATCTGCACGTGAAGCTGCAGGGCTCGGCGGGTCAGTCTTTGGGCGCATTTGCTGCCCCCGGCCTCAAACTGGAAGTTTCGGGCGATGCCAACGACTATGTCGGCAAAGGACTGTCGGGCGGAACAATTGTTGTGCGTCCGCCGCAGGTAAGCCCGCTGAAAGCGGATGAAAACACAATCATCGGAAACACCGTGCTCTATGGGGCAACCGATGGTCATCTTTTCGCCGCTGGTCGCGCCGGTGAGCGGTTTGCGGTCCGGAACTCGGGCGCCAAAGTGGTGATCGAAGGCTGCGGCTCCAACGGATGTGAATACATGACCGGAGGCGTTGCCGTGATCCTGGGATCCATTGGGGCCAACTTTGGTGCGGGCATGACGGGCGGCATGGCCTATCTCTACGATCCCGAAAACCAGGCTCAGACTATGATGAACATGGAAACCCTGGTTACCTGCCCAGTGACGGTCGACCATTGGGAAAGCCAACTGAAAGGTCTGATTGAACGCCATCTGGCTGAAACAGGTAGCCGCAAAGCCGCCGACATCCTGCAGCATTGGGATATCGAGAAGAACCATTTCATGCAGGCCTGCCCGAAAGAGATGCTGGTTCATCTTCCAGCCCCTCTGAGCCTGGAAGAATCTGCGGTTCCGGCAGAATAGCGCCTGTTTTTTATTGCATGATGACGCCTCGCAGTAGTCAACTGCGGGGCGTTTTCATCTTAGGTTTGTGCGGTTTCGATGGATTTGAGGTTGGTCGGATCGTCCCACCTGCCCTATAGAAGAGCCATGGCAAGAAAGACGGCAGGCAAGTCGACCAAGAAAAAGGGAAAGGCCAAGCGGAAGTTCAAACCGCTGGCATGGGCAGGATTCATTCTGTTGCGCGCATGTACGGTTTTAATCGTGGTCGTGCTTGCACTGGTCATTCTGTTCCGCTTCGTCAATCCACCTGTGACCGCTACAATCTTCTCGGAATGGCGACGGCTGGGCTCGGTCGAACGTGAATGGGTGCGTATCGAGGACATTGCTGCCGTCGCACCCCGCTCGGTCGTAGCTGCTGAGGATGCGAACTTTTGCCTTCACTGGGGCTTTGATGTGAAGGCGATCCGGGCGGCGATCGACGCCGGCGCGAAACGCGGCGCATCCACTCTCAGCCAACAGGTTACAAAGAACGTCTTTCTCTGGCAGGGGCGTAGCTGGATCCGTAAGGCGTTGGAAACAGCAATAACCCCCGCCGTCGAGGCATTCTGGCCCAAGAAACGCATTCTGGAAGTCTATCTGAATGTCGCCGAGATGGACGAGGGAGTGTTCGGAATACAAGCCGCCGCGCAGTCTTACTTTGGTGTTGATGCCGATCAGCTCACAGCCGTTCAGTCTGCTCGAATTGCCGCTGTTCTTCCAAATCCCAAGGGCAGGTCAGCAGCAAACCCCTCCCAACGCCTGCGCAGAAAAGCCGCCGCTATAATGGATGGCGCGGCCACGATCCGCGCAGATGGTCGCTCGGGCTGTTTCGAGGATTGAAAACCCTGCCGTGACAGGTCTATTGCTTGAATACTGTCTCAATACTTTGGATTATCATGGCGCGCTTGTTTCACGTTCCCCTTTCTCCGTTTTGCCGCAAAGTCCGGCTGTCGCTGGCCGAGAAGAAAATCGAGGTCGAACTGGTAGAAGAACGCTACTGGGAAGGTGACCCCGATTTTCTGCGCCGCAACCCGGCAGCCAAGGTTCCGGTCATCAAGCTGGACGGCAAGCTGATGGCTGAAAGTGCGGCAATTTGTGAGTACATCGAAGAGACCCGCCCGGAGCCACCGCTGATGCCAAAGGATGCGGATGGGCGATACGAGGTCCGCCGTCTTGTGGGGTGGTTCGATGATAAGTTTCACCACGAAGTGACTTCGAAACTGCTGTATGAACGGGTGAACAAGAAGGTTACCGGCCAAGGGTATCCCGACAGCCGAAACGTCAAGGACGGCGCGAAAGCCATCAAGTATCATCTGGACTACATGGCGTGGTTGCTGGATCACCGCCGCTGGCTGGCGGGTGACGTGATGACGCTGGCAGATTTTGCGGCCGCCGCGCATCTGTCGTCACTGGATTACATCTCGGATGTAGACTGGAACCGGAGCCAGGTGGTCAAGGACTGGTACGCAAAGATCAAATCGCGTCCGGCCTTCCGATCAATTCTTGCCGATCAGGTTCCCGGTTTTCGTCCTCCGGCCCATTACGCCGATCTCGACTTCTGATAGCACCGGGGCATTGGTCCGTGTTGCCTTGGGGTCGGTGTTGCCCTGATTATCGGCCTCGAGCCCGGCCTACCCCGAGGAAAACTCATTCAAATGCAGAGCCGAGCAGACCTGAAGAACAGATTGGTGGCCCAAGCCCGAGAAGAAGGGTTTGCAGCCTGCCGAATCTGCCGCCCATGGGATGTTCCCGAAGTTCCAGCCCGGCTCGACGCCTTTTTAAGTGCCGGATTTCACGGTCAGATGGGCTGGATGGCCCAACGAACGCATTGGCGCGGAGATCCGGCAGAACTCTGGCCCGAAGCGCGATCCGTTATCATGCTGGCCGAAAGCTACTCCCCGGAAACCGACCCTATGGAGGTCGTCGGTCGCCCTGACCGAGGGGCGATATCGGTCTACGCGCGAGGCAAAGACTATCACGATCTGGTCAAGAAAAGACTGAAACGCCTCGCCCGCTGGCTGATTGCTGAAGCCGGAGGTGAGGTGAAGGTTTTTGTTGATACCGCTCCGGTCCCGGAAAAGGCACTCGGGCAAGCCTCGGGGCTAGGTTGGCAGGGAAAACACACCAATCTTGTAAGCCAGGATTGGGGCAACTGGGCATTTTTAGGGTCTGTTTTTACAACTCTGGATCTGCCTGCAGACCCGGCTGAAACGGACCATTGCGGATCGTGCCGCTCCTGCCTGACCGCCTGCCCAACCGAGGCCTTCCCGGCGCCCTACCAATTGGACGCGAGACGCTGCATTTCCTACCTGACAATTGAACACAAAGGCCCCGTCGACGAAGAACTGCGCGGCAAGCTCGGAAACCGGATTTATGGCTGCGATGATTGTCTCGCTGCCTGCCCGTGGAACAAGTTCGCCGTGGCCGCCAGCGATATTCGGTATGCCGCACGTGAGGGATTGGACGCCCCACGACTGGAAGAGCTGGCCCGTCTGGACGATGCCGCGTTTCGAAGCAAATTCTCAGGTTCCCCGATTAAACGGATTGGGCGGGACCGTTTCGTTCGAAACGTGCTGTACGCCATAGGAAACTCTGGAGATCCCGCCCTGAAATCCATCACCCAATCTTTGATCGGTGACCCCGACCCTGCGGTCGCCGATGCTGCCCGATGGGCTGAACAACAGCTATCGTGAATGTCCCGTTCGGCGCAATTCGACAGTGTTTTGTGCACATAGGGAGAATTTCGGGCTGGTAGATCCGCGCCCGTTGATTGATCCGGTTGCACTTCGATCAAATTTCGTTCCCCAATCACATTGTTTCGGTTTAAATCGCCACAGCCATTGGAACGCGCGGAGGACGGAATGGCACTTGCCCTCGGGGTAGATACTGGCGGGACATACACCGACGCCGTTCTGGTTCGGGACGAGAAGAAGGTAATCGCCAGTGCAAAGTCACTGACGACGCGATCCGATCTGGCCATTGGAATTGGCAACGCTGTCGAAGAGGTACTTCGTCAAGCTCAGGTGCCAGCGTCAGAAATCTCGATCGCTGCTCTTTCGACGACCCTTGCCACCAATGCGCTGGTCGAAGGGCAGGGTGGCCGGGTGGCATTGATCTACATTGGGTTTCAGGTGAGCGATTTGGCCCGCCACGGTGTATCAGACGCTCTGAAGGGAGACCCGACCGTCGTTTTGCAAGGCGGTCATGACCATGCCGGCATTCAAAAAGTGGATTTGGATGAGGCTGGGCTGATTGAGTTTCTACATAAAAACAATGACGTTTCCGGCTATGCCGTGGCAGCTCAGTTCGCGACCCGCAACCCCGAACACGAAAACCGCGCTGCTGAAATCATCAGGGACGTGACGGGCATTCCGGTCACATGCTCTCACCACCTTTCAGCCAAGTTGAACGGTCCGAAGCGCGCGGTAACTGCGGTATTAAACGCGCGCCTGATCGGCATGATCGACAAATTGATCGGGCGGGCGGGTTTACGACTTACAGAGCTGGGGGTTACTGCACCATTAATGGTGGTTCGGGGCGACGGTGCCCTGATGTCGGCCGAACAGGCTCGCACCCGACCAATCGAAACCATTCTGAGTGGACCAGCCGCCTCGGTTGTCGGTGCCCGTTGGCTCACCGGCGTGGACCAAGCCATTGTCTCTGATATCGGAGGCACGACGACTGACGTGGCCCTGATCCGCGACGGAAGACCAGCAATCGACCCGAACGGAGCGCAGGTCGGACCGTTTCGAACAATGGTCGAGGCGGTTGCGATGCGCACAACCGGACTTGGCGGCGACAGCCAGGTTCATGTTCGGACAGAAGGTCTGATAGGCGGTGTGACTTTGGGGCCGCGACGGGTTGTACCTGTATCCTTGATGGCCATAGATGCCTCAGATGTCGTTCACGCCAAACTGGATGAGCAGTTGCGCAACACCGTGCCGGGCGAACACGATGGGCAATTCTTGCGTCGCGTTCCCGGCAGCGCGACCGAAGGTCTAGGGCCGCGGGAATTGACCTTGCTGGACCGAATAGGAACTGATGTTTGCCCGGCCGAAGATGCTCTTCGCTCTCGAATGGACCACGCTTCACTGAAACGACTGATAGAGCGTGGCGTTGTTCAGATAAGTGGTGTCACACCATCCGACGCGAGCCATGTTCTTGGCACGCTCGCTGCTTGGGATAGCGAGGCCGCACATAAGTCTCTGGTTCTGTTCAGCAGAAAAAAGACCGGAGCGGGAAATTCCTTGGCTTCCGATCCCACGGAACTTGCGAACATGATCTGTGATCAGCTGACCGAACGGACGTCGCTGGCCCTGTTAGAGACTGCTTTCAGCGAGGAGTCCGAATCGTTTGACCTGCCGCCCGGAGAACTTGCCAGCCACGTTCTCATGCAACGCGGATTGGCATCACATCGCGGCCTTCTGTCTTTGGACGCAGCCCTGAACATTGACGTTGTTGGCCTTGGTGCCTCGGCGCCGAACTACTACCCCACAGTTGGAGACAGGCTGCGCAGCCGTGTCATCCTTCCTGAACACGCAGGCGTCGCGAACGCTATCGGCGCGGTGGTCGGGCGAATAACGGTTCGGAGAGCCGGAACCATAACCTCCCCTGCTGAGGGACAATTCCGCGTTCATCTGGAGTTCGGTCCAAAAGATTTCTCTAACCCAGAGGCCGCTCAGACCTATCTCGAAGAAAGTTTGTCGGAACAGGCCCGATCTGAAGCGAGACAAGGCGGAGCAGAAGATATCCGGTTACTGGTGGAGCGACAGGTTCAAACGGCGCAGATAGAAGCACGCGACGTGTTTGTCGGAGCCGAAATTACCGTCGAAGCCAGTGGAAGACCACGCGTCGCCGTGGGTTGAAGGTCTGAGTTCGCGGAATTCAGGCTCTATTCAGCGGCGTCAGTTCTGCTCTTCAAAGTCCAACCGGGCCGCGGGAAGTGGCAAGTGTACCCATTTGGCACCCGCTCCAAATAGTCCTGATGTTCTGGTTCCGCCTCCCAGAAATCACCTGCGGGTTCCAATTCGGTGACAACCTTGCCCGGCCAGAGACCACTGGCATCTACATCCGCAATAGTGTCAACCGCGATCTGTTTCTGAGCGTCCGACACGTAGTAGATTGCAGACCGATAGCTAAGACCAACATCGTTACCCTGACGGTTCGGAGTGCTCGGATCATGGATCTGAAAGAAGAATTCGAGCAGATCCCGATAGCTGATCCGGGCAGGATCAAACATGATCTCGATACCCTCGGCATGGGTTCCGTGATTTCGGTAGGTCGCGTTCGGCACGTCACCGCCGGTATATCCGACACGCGTTTTTTTGACTCCGGGCAACTTTCGGATCAGGTCCTGCATCCCCCAGAAACATCCTCCTGCCAGAACGGCGCGTTCAAGGCTCATGCAACATCCTCCACTTGGTTCAAATACTCGCCGTATCCCTCGGCTTCCATGTCGTCGCGGTGCACAAAACGCAAGGATGCCGAGTTAATACAGTATCGCAATCCACCGCGATCGCGGGGGCCATCGGGGAAGACATGGCCCAAATGGCTGTCACCATGAGTCGACCGCACTTCGGTTCTGATCATGCCAAGGCTGCGATCTTCAAGTTCAGCCACATGAGCAGGTTCGATTGGTTTCGTGAAACTGGGCCATCCGCATCCCGAGTCGTATTTGTCGGCGGAAGCGAACAGGGGTTCACCCGAGACGATGTCCACATAGATCCCGGGATCCTTGTTGTTCAGCAACTGGCCAGTGCCGGGTCTTTCCGTCCCGTTTTGCTGCGTGACCCGGAACTCTTCAGGTGACAAGCGAGAGATGGCGTCCGGGTCCTTGGAATACTGGGTCATTACGTCCTCCGCACGAATAGGTTCTGAAACAGTAAATGGGGCTTGCGGCGTGAAATCAAAGGCAATCTTGAAGAGGTCGCGCAGATGTGCGCGATCGGATCAGCAACTCGGTTTCCTTTCAGCGTGCCGGCACCGGTTTCGGTTGGCGCGAGAGCTGAACCGCAAGAATACCGACGGTCGTCACCACGACCCCGACAAAGTCGAGAGGGCCAAGGGCTTCGCCAAGCAGGGCCGCTGCAATTGCAACGCCGAAAACCGGGTTGAGAAAATGGAAGGTGGCTGCCCTGATCGGCCCGATCCGGTCAAGAAGCAGGAACCATACAAACGTCGCTGCAAGGCCCGGTACGAGAGTCGTGTAGGCAAAGGCAAGAGCCAGCGGCACGGTCGGATTGACACGGATCGTTTCGAACACCGGCGCCGCAACAAACAGAATTGCAGCTCCAACCAACATCTGGAGACCCACGACCATCATAAAGTTACCGCCCGAGGTGGCTCCGCGAACCGCCAAAGTAGCAAAGGTCAACGCAAACGCGGCGATGACGCACAACGCGACTCCGAACAAATCTGCCCCACCATCCAGCCGCGCGCCCATGATGAGGGATACACCGGCCATACCGGCCAGCAAGCCGACAAAGCCCAAAGGACGGAGCCGTTCACCCAGCAAGGTCCAGCTGGCCAATGCCACCAGCAACGGCATGGTCGAAGCGATGATTGCAGCCAACGAGGCTTCGACAGTTTGCATCGCGAAAAAATTAAGCCCCAAGTACAGCGCATTCTGACAAACACCGAACAGGATCGTAGCGTACCACTGCTTGCGGGTCAGCTTCCATGACTGGCCCATGGCCCGGGCAATCGCCACACCAAGTAGGCCGGAAACGAGAAATCGGACAGCGAGAGAAAACAGCGGCGAGGCATCTGCAACGATTATCCGCGCCGAGGTAAAGGCCGAAGACCACATCAGCGCAAAGGCCAGACCCATCAGGATTGCCTTGAAGTCCATATCTCAGCCTCTGCACATGCTTGCTGGCGTTTCGCGCGGACTGTTTCCCATTCGACTTTCGAGTGCAAGCAGGCAGATTGCTCTTGCGCTGCTATCCAAAATGCAAAAAGGGCCGCCAAATTGGCGGCCCCCGAACACTATCGCTGATGTGCGATTAGCCGTTCACGCTATCCTTCAGCGCCTTCGCAATGGTCATCTTGACCACTTTGTCGGCTTCCTTGGTAAAGGTTTCGCCGGTTGCAGGGTTGCGGACCTGACGCTCGGGGCGTTCGCGGCAATAGATCTTGCCAACGCCGGGCAGAGTAACCGCACCACCGCCCGATACCTCGCGGGTGATCAGGGTGGTGACGGCTTCCAGAGCAGCACCTGCGGATTTCTTATCAGTTCCCATTTCCTCGGCCAGCGCGGCAACGAGTTGGGTTTTGGTCATCGGTTTTGCCATTTCTTGGTCTCCTTCACGTGCCCGATCTATTGGGCCTCATCGCGTAACTTTAACGTCATATTGTGATGCAACACAACGAATAGTGGCACCGGAACCCCGCTTTTTATGCGTTTTTTGCCGATTTTTGCCGTTAAAGGAAAGCCGTTTCCTCAAAACTACGCAATTTCCGGCTGTGAAGGCGCTCCAATGGCATATCGCGAAGCGTTTCCATCGCCCGAATTCCGATAGCAAGATGTCGGCTGACCTGCGTGGTATAGAACTCTGAGGCCATACCGGGCAGCTTTAACTCGCCATGCAAAGGCTTGTCGGACACGCAAAGCAATGTCCCATACGGAACGCGGAACCGGTAACCGTTCGCGGCGATAGTCGCACTCTCCATATCAAGCGCAATGGCCCGTGATTGGCTGAGGCGCTGAACTGGGCCGGACTGATCGCGAAGCTCCCAGTTTCGGTTGTCGATTGTGGCAACGGTTCCGGTTCGCATGATCCGTTTCAAGTCAAAACCCTGTAGGTGGCTTTCCGCCTCGACAGCCTGTTCCAGCGCAATCTGTATTTCGGCAAGAGCTGGAATGGGAACCCAGACAGGCAGGTCATCATCCAGAACGTGATCTTCTCGCAGATAGGCATGCGCCAGAACAAAATCGCCCAGCGCCTGTGTGTTCCTCAACCCTGCGCAATGCCCGACCATGAGCCAGGCATGAGGCCGCAAGACCGCAATATGATCGGTCGCGGTTTTCGCATTGGACGGGCCTACGCCAATATTTACAAGGCTGATACCCGATCCATCGGCGCGCTTTAAGTGATACGTGGGCATCTGCGGCAGTTTCACCGGCTGTTCCAGAGCTGCGTCCGCGTCAGTAATCTCTACATTTCCGGTGCTGACGAATCCTGTGTATCCGCTATCGGGATCCGCAAGTTGTTGACGTGCATATGCCTCGAACTCGGATACATAGAACTGGTAGTTCGTAAAAAGAACGTGGTTCTGAAAATGACTGGGATCCGTTGCGGTGTAATGCGACAGGCGCGCAAGCGAATAGTCAATCCTTTGTGCTGTGAAAGGCGCCAGCGGGCCAACTCCATCCTCGGAAACATAGGTTCCGTTGACGATATCATCGTTGGTCGTTGAAAGGTCAGGAACATCGAACACGTCGCGGAGAGTGAACTCTGCCGCGCCTTCCTGCGGGATGGTCAGGTCGGGATCGCCCGAAACAGCGAAATGTACGGGTATAGGCGTGTCAGAAAAGCCTATCACAACGGGTTGTCCGTGGTTGCGGATCAGCAATCCGATCTGTTGAGTCAGGTAGTGGCGAAACAGGTCCGGCCGCGTCACCGTAGTTGAGTGCATACCAGGCTGTGAGACATGGCCGAAACTGAGCCGGCTGTCGACTTGGGCATAACTAGCCGTGGTCAGGCGAATCTCGGGATAATAGGCTCTGTAGCGTTGCGAGGTGTCGCCTCCGGCCATGACATCCCTGAAACTTTCACTCAGGAAACTCGTCGCTGTGAAATAGAGCTCTTCAAGTCGCTTGACTGCATCCCCGGCATCCAAGAACTGTTCGGGCTTGGGTGCCTTCGGTGTGTGCATCTTCATGATTGTGGCTCCAGCAGCGGAATCTTCTGGAAGCTTCGGACATCCACCAGCCCAAGATCCGAAATCCTGAGTTCAGGAATGACAACCAGTGCCAAAAGCGAGTGCTGCATATACGCATTGTTCAATTGGCAGCCACAGGCCTGCATCGCGTCGACCATCTTCTGGGCCTTGGCAGCAACTTCGGTCGCGGGGCTGTCGGACATGAGACCGGCAATTGGCAGTTCAACCAGCGCCAATTCTTCGCCATCGCGGAAAATGGTGATGCCGCCTCCGACTTCGGCCAACCGGTTCGCTGCCAGAGCCATCTGTGACCGGTCGGTTCCAACCACGATCATGTGATGACTGTCATGGGCAACTGTCGACGCCATGGCCATATTGCCTGTGTACCCGAAGCCGGACACGAAGGCGTTGGTCACGCCACCCGTTGCACGGTGGCGCTCGACCAGGGCAATCTGACACACTCCAGATTCGCCCTCGACAAGACCATCCCGAACCGGGAGATCGGCCTTGAGCGCCTGTGTCGGGGCTTGGTTTTCAACGACGCCTATGACATTGGCCCGCACCGAATTGGCTCCGTCAGGTGCAGGGATTTCAAAGTTCGACGAGGTCAAATCTTTTCCCAGGTGGACCGTATTCCGTGCCGTGTCCGGCCATTCGAGATGGGGGCAATCAACGCGGATTTTTCCGTCCTCTGCAACCAACCTTCCGCGCGCAAAGACCTGTTCGATCGGCAGTTTGGTTAAATCCGAAGTCAGGATGACATCCGCTCTGCGACCCGGCGCGATCGAGCCGATTTCTCGCTCCAGCCCAAAATGGGTCGCGGTATTGATCGTCGCCATTTGGATCGCGATCAGGGGATCGCATCCGCAGGAAATAGCGTGCCTCACCACGCGATTCATATGCCCGTCATTCACCAGCGTGCCCGAATGACAATCGTCGGTGCACAGGATGAAGTTCCGCGGGTCCAACCCCTTTTCGGTCACTGCCGTGATCTGCGTTTCGACGTCATACCAGGCCGATCCGAGACGCATCATCGACCGCATACCCTGCCGCACGCGGGCAATCGCATCAGCCTCACAGGTGCCTTCGTGGTCATCGGCCGGGCCTCCGGCTACATAGGCGGCAAAAGCCGACCCCAGATCGGGAGAAGCATAATGCCCACCAACCGTTTTCCCTGCCACCTGTGTGGCGGCAATTTCGGCCAACATCTTTGGGTCAGCTGCTGCGACGCCCGGGAAATTCATCATTTCACCAAGCCCAACTATGCCGGGCCATGCCATGGCTTCAACCACGTCTTCGGGGGTAATCTCCATGCCGGTCGTTTCCAGGCCGGGTGCCGACGGCGCGCAGGAGGGCATCTGGGTGAAGATGTTGACCGGCTGCATCAACGCCTCGTCATGCATCATCCGGACACCGTCCAACCCAAGCACGTTCGCAATCTCGTGCGGATCGGTGAACATAGATGTCGTTCCGTGTGGAATCACGGCGCGGGCGAACTCAGCAGGCGTCAGCATTCCGCTTTCGATATGCATATGCGCATCGCACAGCCCCGGTAGCATGTAACGACCTTTTGCGTCGATTACTTCGGTTTGCGGTCCGATGGCATGGCTCAGATCGGCGGCGACCGAGGCAATTCGACCTTCTGCAACGGCTATGGAATAGCCCGGCAGTGCCTCGCGGCTGTGAACATTCACCCAGATACCGTTACGGATAACCAGATCGGCAGGCTCGCGACCGGCGCCAACAGCAATCAGGCGAGGGGCGACATCGGGCCAGTTTGGGAATAGTGCGTTTTCCATGGCCCAACCTTTCCGAAGTTAGGGATGGGTGCAAGACCCCGTGCGCACTGTCTTGAAATCTTTACATTCGTTGGGCTTTACTACCCTATGGATATCGTTGTTCACCACAATCCGGACTGTGGCACATCACGCAATGTTCTGCAGATCATACGTGACGCAGGCTATGATCCGGTTGTTGTTCCCTATCTCGAAACCGGCTGGACGCGACCGCAGTTGCTTGCTCTTTTTGCGGCGGCTGGCCTTACTCCGCGTTCCGCATTGCGAGTCAGCAAGTCCCCTGCAGCGGATCTGGGATTACTGGATCCGGAAGTATCAGAACAGGTGCTGTTGGATGCCATGTTGGAACACCCGGTTCTGGTCAACCGCCCGATCGTGGTCTGTCGCAATGGCGTGCGACTTTGCCGTCCATCCGGCACCGTTCTGGAGCTTCTTAACCAGTGGCCCGAAGGACCCTGGCTCAAGGAAGATGGTCAAACCCTGATCTCTGCAAACGGCGATCGTCTACCTGAGTAGCGGCCAGCGTTGACCAAGTGGCGGGATTGCCGCAGTTTGTCTCAATGGACTACGAAACTGTAGATGCGGAAAAATTCGGCCAGTCCCTTAAGGGAATTGGGTTGAATCTTCTGGTTCGGGACGTTGCGCTCGAATGTGCGTTTTTGAACGCTGTTTTCGGGATGGCTTGCCACCAACAGAGCGCCGACTTCGCTATCATTACCTACGGCAATCAAGTGTTCCAGCTCCACGCCGACGGAACCTATCACTCGAACCCACTTTTAGGTCTGTTGCCCGAAGCGCCTCCGCGAGGAACCGGTATAGAAATCCGGCTTTATGACAGTGACCCCGAAATCAGTGTCCAGAATGCAAAGGCAATCGGAGCCACCGTATTGCAGGAACCGACAGACAAGCCGCACGGTCTCAGAGAAGCCTACATTCTCTGCGAGAACGGGTATGCTTGGGTGCCCAGCTGCCCAAAACCCAATTCCTAGGCGGGCTCAGGATTTTTCGAACTGCACGATGATCGCCGTATCATCCTTGTGTTCGCCCAAGGCCAGATCGCCATATATCGGCACCTCGGACAAAACGAGGTTCTCGATCTGGTCTTCGGCCAGCTTCCGAAACACCTCATCAAATCCCATTTCAGTGAAATGGACCGAATTGACCGACAAGGTGAACTGCGCCCCATGGCGCGCGACCCGAAGCAGCGCACTCAAGGCATCCGGCCCCACGTGGCCATGCGTAAACGTTCCGGACGAAACTATTCCCGCATAGCTTTCTCTGGGTGCAGGGATGCCTTCGTTCAAATCCGCCAGAATTGAATCCCGATACACATCCTTGCGCATTGCTTGATCCAACATTTCGGCACTGATATCGACCGCATCAATCGGGCCGACGCCCAGCCCGGACAAGACTGCACCACAAAGCCCGGTGCCTGCACCAACGTCCAGCACCGGCCCTTGTCCACCAGAGGCTACGAACGCACGAGCCGTCAGAGTGGGCAACTGGTAGTCTTCACGCGCAGCAAAGCCTTCGTCGTAATCACCGGCCCATTCAGCGTAGTGTTCCCTCGCTTCCTGGGGGGTCGAGGCAGCATAAACCGCTGCGAGTTGTTCTGGCTTTTTGCTCATAACCAATGAAATGCCGATCTGGGGATTCGAATCAAGCGGTCATGGGCATGCCTTGCATCTGCCAGCATACCGGCCCATCAAGGGCGCATGGCAAAGACACTCTTTTCATTCGGGCATGGATACACAGCGACTGCGTTGTCAAATCAGTTGAAGGCCAGCGGTTGGCGCGTGATCGGAACTGCCCGCACAAGTGACCGGGCAAACGCACTGAAACAGGCCGGAGTAGAGCCTGTTTTGTGGCCAGAAGAAGTTCCTGATTTTTCGAACGTTTCGCACCTTTTGGTTTCAATTGCACCGGATGCCTCTGGCGACCCGGTATTGAACGAGTTGCGAGATCAAATCGAACTGCTGGCGCCGCGACTGCAATGGGCAGGGTATCTCTCAACTACCGCAGTTTATGGCGATCACGCTGGTGGGTGGGTAGACGAAAATACACCGCTAACGCCGGCCTCTAGAAGAGGAGCGCAGCGTATTGAAGCTGAGAGTGCATGGCGCCAAGTCCCCAATTTGCCGATCCACATATTTCGGTTGGCCGGTATCTATGGCCCGGGGAGAGGACCTTTTGCCAAGATCCGGAACGGAAATGCACGACGGATCATCAAACCGGGGCAAGTGTTTTCTCGAATTCACGTCGACGATATTGCTCAGGTTCTCATGGCTTCTATGGCCAATCCGCGTCCAGGCGCGGCTTACAACGTATGCGATGATGATCCCGCCCCGCCCCAAGACGTGATCGGTCTCGCAGCAGAGCTCCTTGACCTTCCGCTACCCGCCGAAATTCCGTTCGACGAAGCGGGCATGACCGACCTTGCCCGGAGTTTTTACGGAGAGAACAAGCGTGTCCGAAATGACCTAATCAAGAAGGAACTGGGAGTGAAACTCAGGTATCCCAGTTACCGCGAAGGTCTGCGCGCCCTTCTGAAATCCGAGGATGCTTCGCGCAAGCGGCAACCCAACGTCTAAATGTAATAGGTTCAACACCAAACAGCGATTTGACTTACCGGGGCGCAACCGGTGGAGACCGCAATTTCGCTTGCCTTGGTCGACTGCCAAACGTATACAACGGCCCGTTGAAAGAGGTCGAGAAACACATCGACCCTTCAGCCGCTGTAGCTCAGCTGGTAGAGCACGTCATTCGTAATGATGGGGTCGGGGGTTCGAGTCCCTTCAGCGGCACCACTTTTTCTGACAACACCCAAACCAAAAAACGACTTGGTAACCTGAAACCAACTTTCCGGAGACTGCCTAGCGTGCATTGCTGACAGTTCATGCTCTGACATTCGTTCTGGAACAGCCACGCGGATCGGTTTGGCCTCAGAGCACAACGATGGTCCGGTGTCCGTCGGTTCGTCCGCCCATAGTCAAACCTGCAAGAGCGTCGACCCGGACCCAGCCATGGGGCTTCGTACAACAGCCAGCAAGACCCGCCTCATTCGGGCACCTATTAGCCAATCCAACTCAGAGATGCAGAACGCCCCTGATTGTTGAACAGTGAACAACCCCGTTGAGCCGAACTTTATGTATCCTGAGATGTGGAACAGATCCCCCTCTCACTACCTCATTTTCGGGATCTTTTCCGGGCTAGCGAAACCCTCTCCGCGAACTGCTTCATAAGCAAGTGCGGCTCGGCAGACGTCTTGGTCACGATACGTGTGCCCAACGATCTGAATGCCGGTCGGCACTCCGCTCTGACCGAACCCCGATGGCGCCGAAACTACCGGGCAGCGGCAGAGCATGTTGAACGGCACGGTCAGGATCCAACCATGTAGAGGGTGCACCCTTTGCCCGTTGATAAAGATCTGTGTCGAAACACCGTCGCTATCCGCCGGAACCGAAGGCAGGGCCGTAGTTGGGCAAATCAACAGGCGATACTTTGCGAAAACCTTGCTCAACTCGCTGTACATGCGGTTCGCGATTTCTCCGGCCTCAAGGAACTTTGCTGCATTTGAGGTCGTTGCTCCGTCGACCAAAGCTCGTGTGTAAGGCATGAAGGTCTTGGGATTTTCATTTACCAGTTCAGCCAATGAACCTCCGAACAGATGTTCAAGGTGTTGCATTGCACCGGCCAGAATGTCCTCGGTCCAGCCAATATCCACTTGTTCGACAACAGCTCCGGCATCACGGAAGGTGTCCAGAGCCTCTTCGGTGTTCCGACGCACGTCGTCGCTGATCTCATAGAAGCCGAGATTGGGTGAGTAAGCAATTTTCCAACCCTTTATGGGTTGCAGCTTGCTCGAAATACTCAGCTTGGGTCGCAACGAGACCATGTCATCTTTGTGTGGTCCGCACATGACATTCTGCAGCAAAATCATGTCTTTGGCCGTGCGAGCCAGAGGGCCATCAACGGCATACTGGTCGAGGTTGAATGGGGAATCCGCAGGGTTGCGTCCAAAGGTCGGCTTCAAACCATAGAGGCCGCAGGTCGAAGCGGGAATTCGGATGGACCCCCCGATGTCTGAGCCCGAACACAGGGCCGATGTACCAGACGCAAGTGAGGCCGAAGAGCCGCCCGAAGAGCCACCCGGGCTGAGCTCCGGGTTCCAAGGATTGCGTGTAATCCCCCAGAGTTTGCTGTTGGTTGTCACAGTGCAGGAAAACTCGGGTGTGGCGGTACGCGCGTGAACGATTCCGCCGGCCCGAAGAATGCGCTCGTTGACCGGAGAGGTGTGAGTAGCAACATAATCTTTCATGGCGAGCGATCCGTTCGTGGTAGGCAAACCCCTGATTTCGCTCTCATCCTTGATACCGATGCCTAGTCCTTCGAGCTTTCGCGTAGGCTTTCCTGCGGCATACTTCTTTTCTGCCAGCCGAGCCTTGTCCATTGCCTCATCAAAATAGGTGTTGGTAAAGGCATTCACCTTGGGCTCGACCGCCGATGCACGATCGATGAGTGCTTCGATATGCTCGACCGGTGAAAGGGTTTTCGCCTTGAACATTTCGAGCGATTTGTAGGCCGGAAGATAGGCCAATTCGGTTTTGGTCACCGTGTTTCTCCTGTCATCCTGAATTGCCTGATGGGCGACGCGGCTTCGAGTTCGTTCGTCGTCCGCGGGTTTAGACTGACTTCTCAACTGCAGTGAACTGGATGGTCGGTCCGCCATAACCGAGATTAGTAGCTTCTTTCTTTCATCCCGGCTCAGGCCTCATAAGTGATCCGGCCTCCGCAAATGGTCACAGCCGGGCGCGCAGATCCCAGTTGACGGGGGTCGATACTATCCAGATCAGTGTTCATCACCACGATGTCGGCCATCATCCCGGGTCGCAGCCGTCCTTTACGGTGCTCGTTGAACTCGACCCACGCATTGTCGCGGGTGTAAGCGGCTAAGGTCTCACGCAGACCAAGGCGCTGATCCGGCCAAATGTCAGGAAGCTCCACACCCGCCACAGCGCCCTGAATTGTCGGCATTACGTCAACTGGCACCACTGGCCAGTCTGTTGAGAAGACCAGAGACGCACCCGTGTCGCGGATCGTTTTCCACGGAAACGCTGTTTTGATCTGATGTGCGTGCAGGATGTCCCCGGCTTCGTAACATGGAAAGAAGCCGCCCCGTGGCGAATGCAATGGCTGCATCGAGGCGACGGCACCCAGCTGCTTGATCCGGGGAATGTCGTCGGGATGGATAGTTTCGATATGCTCGATACGGTGCCGGCTGTCCCGAACCCCGTTTGCCATCTGCGCGGCTTCGTATCCATCCAGCGTTTGGCGCACTGCAGCATCGCCGATCGCATGCACAGCAATTTGCAGGCCCATTGCGTCCGCGCGAATGCACGCTGCTTTGAATTGCTGGGCAGAGAACAGAGGTTCGCTGCACGTGTCTGTCCCAGGATAAGGTTCCAGCATAAAGGCCGTTCGGCTGTCCAGAACGCCGTCCATGAACATCTTGACTCGTCGAGACCAAACCATGTCGGTGTTGTATTTTGTGCGCATCTCAGCTGCTTCATCCACTCGCTCGACCGGGTCGGTGTGCTTGAGGTGCATAGGGATTTCCGTACGACACAGAACTGTGCCTTCCTCTTCCATCTCGGAAAGCAGACCAAGTTGATAAAAATTGCCATCCATGTTGTGCAGCCCGGTGATCCCCTGCGCGGCACAATGCTTGAAACCCTTGGCAATCGCTGCCTTGTCGATGGCGCGGGTCCGGACATCGGGCGCCGGAACCGGGTCGGCCCCTGTCACCATGCCAAGCATCTCGCGCCCACCAAATGTCGTCATGGCCAGGATAGGCCCGAATGCGTCTGCTTCGAGCAACTCGCCTGTCGCCAGGCCGTCCTCACCCATCACCACTTCCGAGCCTTCGGCCACGTCCTTGCCATGTAGCAATCCAGCTGCCTCCAAGGCTTTGGTGTTGGCATAGACGGTGTGGTGATCGGCAGTGCAGGCAGCGAAGGGGCGGTCCGGCATCGCGGCGTCCAGATCATGCCGCGTGACTCCCCGATCACCCATCAGTGCGTAATCAATCGAACACGCAAAGAGCAACGTGTCATTCGGGCGTTCCACACCATAGGGTCGCAAAACACCAGCCAGTTCATCGACCCCTTTGACGCCGGTCAAGTTCAGGAAATCCAGTTCGGCTGAGCCACCAAACAAATGCACGTGGCTGTCGATAAATCCCGGCAGAACTGTTCCGCCCTGTGCATCGATGATACGGGCATTGCCGGCAATGTCGCGGATTTCAGAGTTCGTCCCGACGGCCGCAATTTCACCACCGGTAATTGCCAAAGCTTCGGCATCAGGACCATCAAAAGTTATGACTCGCCCATTGAGGATAACGATATCAGGCATGTAGTTCTCCAGATCTTGGGGTGCCCTCGATCGCGCACCCCATTTTCCATTTCGGCGAGTCTATTTTTGTAGATCGGTCCAGATCTTGGTGTAGATCTTCTGAACCTCGGGCGCGCAGACTTCGGCGACGTAAGCCGCACCCTTAAGGTCTTCGGGTATGACCACCTCCGGAGCGGTCGCCATGTCCTCGGGCATGTACTGCTCAGATCCGGCGATACCGTTGGCATAGCGCGCAAAAGAGGAAATCATGGCAGCATTTTCCGGCGCCATTACAAAGTTTTGGAAGATTTTCGCGTTTTCAGGGTTCTTGGCATCGGAAAGGACAACCACATTGTCCATCCATACCGGGTAACCTTCCTGCGGATAACCGAAGACGATGTCTTCGTTTTGCACCCGTGCCCGGAACGACGCACCGTTCCAGTTCACACCTGCGGCCAGATCACCTTTGACGAATTTCTCAATGGTACCATAGTCGATCGACAACCAATGCTGTTTGGCTTCAACCAATGTGTCACGCACTTGTTTCAGGATTTCCTTGTCATCTGTGCATTGTGTGCCTCCATGATAATGAATTGCCAGTCCCATGACGTCATTCATTTCTGGAACGACATTAATCTTGCCCTTCAACTCGTCCGGAGGATCAAGAAAAATCGCCGCTGTATGCGGGCTGCCGCTGTAGACCGACGTGTTCACTGTCAGACCGACAGTGCCCCATTGCCACGGAACGGAGTACTTACGTCCCGGATCGAAGGCCACATCCACCCATTGCGGGTCCATGTGTTTGAAGTTCTCCATTTGGTTGGGGTTGGTTTCCATCAGCAGGCCTTCGCCTGCCCAGATCGGGATATATGTTCCCGACGGAACCACAATGTCGAAGCCATGCCCGCCGGCCTTTACCTTGGCCAGGGCCGTGTCGTTGCTGTCAAAATCTGTAATCGTAACCTTGATACCGGTTTCTGCTTCGAACTTTTCGATCAGTTCCGGGCTGGTGTAGTTGCCCCAGTTATAGATGTTCAGTTCGCCTTCAGCCGATGCAGGCAGTGCCACAGCAGCCGCGAGACCAAGTGTTGTCACAAATGTTTTCATGCGGTTTCTCCCTGAGTTATTGTTTCTTGCTCTGTGAAAGCAGGTAGAACGCGACCACCAGAGCAACGGAGATCGCGAGCAGAACAGTTGAAATGGCATTGATTTCCGGGGTAATGACCCGGCGCAGCTGTCCCAGCATGTAAGTCGGAAGGGTATCCTGACCGGCGGATTTGACAAACTCGGTGATCACCACGTCATCCAGCGAGATCACGAAGGCCAGCATTGCTCCCGCCAGTACGCCCGGCCACAATTGCGGCAGCGTAACGCGTCTGAACACACGCCATGGCTTGCCATAGAGGTCGGCAGCTGCGTGTTCCAGATTCAGGTCCATTCCCTGCAAACGGGCTCGGATAGGCATGTAGGCGAATGGAATACAGAAGGCCGAATGCGCGATGATGAGATACAAAATGCCTGTATAGCCAGTGGCCACCTTTATAATGGCAAAGAAGATCAACAACGCCACGGCGGTCACAATCTCCGGGATCATAAGCGGTTGGTTGATCATCGCAAACACTAGCCCGTGCCCACGGAACTTGGCTGTCCGCGTGGTTGCCAGCGCCGCCATGACAGCGGCGGATGTGGCAATGATCGAGGCGCAGGTGGCGACGATCAGGGACAGAACGGTTGCTTCCTGCACCTTTTTGTTCTGCCAAGCCGATACATACCACTGCCACGAGAACCCCTCCCAGACCGCAATGCTGGTGCCTGCATTAAAGGAATATGTCACCAGCAGGATGATCGGAAGGTAAAGCAAAACAAAGCAGCTCATCGCGATGAAGGCAAAGCCAGATTGGCGGCGAACGTCGAAGGCGCGTGACTTAGCCATGTCCGGTCTCCTCGGTTCCTGCAGACCGGACATAAATGATCAGGGCCACCATCACGATCGCCAACAGCGTGATCGACAGCGCAGCGCCAAGCGGCCAGTTTCGACCTTGCCCAAACTGCAACTCGATCAGGTTGCCCATCATCAGATTCTTGCCGCCTCCCAGAACACGCGGTGTGACGTATGCTCCGAGTGAGGGAATGAAGACGAGGATCGAGCCCGCTACGACACCGGGCTTAACCAATGGGAAGATGACCTTGCGCAGAACACGCCAGCGTGACGCATAGAGATCATAGGCCGCTTCAACCAACGAAAAGTCCATCCGTTCCATGCTGGCGTAGATCGGCAAAACCATCAGCGGCAGATAAACGTAGAACATGCCCAAAGTTACCGCAAAGTCGGTGAACAGCATCTGGATTGGTTCATCAATTATCCCCAAGCCGATCATTGCGCTGTTCAGAACACCTTCATTGCGGATGATTTCCATCACGGCGAATGTTCTGATCAGGAGGTTGGTCCAGAAAGGAACCATGATCAGAAGCATCCACATGTTACGTTGTTTCTCGGGCCGCGTTGCGATGAAATACGCTGTCGGGAACCCTACGATGAAGGCAACAATCGTGGTCATCAGTGACAACCTGACCGAGCGCCAAAAGATAGATAGATGGGCATCGGAGAAGCTAATGGTGTCGTCGAAAAAGTCCCTCTCCGCAAAAACGTTGAACCATGCTTCCGTCGAAAACTTCCAGACAACACCGCCATAGTCGCCGGGTGTCAATAAGGAATAAAGGACCACAATCAGCAGCGGCCCGGCGGCTGCAATTGTCAGGATGGCTAAAGCCGGCGAAAGTAGAAGCCAACGTGATCGGTGAGACTGCGTTTCGTTCGGCATAGCGGTCAATCCCTCAAGACCTGCGCCACACCCGGATTGAATGTGATGCCGACTTGCTCACCAATCTTGTGATCCTCGATGGCGTCCGGCTGGTTCTGGCGGCGGATCACGAACAGTGGCTGAGACTCAATTTCGACATGGTAATGTGTGTCCGTGCCAAAATAGACGATGTTCCTGAGGGTGCCGTTCAAAAGAGCTCCAGATTGTGTAAGGGAGGCATGTTCCGGTCGCACAGCAATGGTTACGCCACCGGTACTTGCCCCACCTGAAACGCTACGCGCTTCGATTTCCGTTCCGGAGGGAAGACGGACCCGGGCGAGATCGCCTGTGATCGAATCCAGTTCGGCATACACGAAATTGGTATCTCCGATAAAATCCGCCACGAAGCGTTCGGCAGGGTGATCATAGATTTCACGCGGTCCCCCGATCTGGAGGATTCGCCCACCATTCATGACAGCAATCCGATCGGACATCGTTAGAGCCTCTTCTTGATCGTGTGTCACAAACACGAACGTGATTCCCGTTTCGTGCTGAAGCCGCTTTAGCTCTATCTGCATCTCCTTTCGCAGCTTGAAATCCAATGCAGACAACGGCTCATCCAGCAAAAGGACTTTTGGTTTGGGCGCCAAGGCCCGCGCCAGGGCAACACGTTGCTGCTGACCGCCTGAAATCTGGCTGGTCATACGATCCGCCATTGGCGTCATTTTCACCAGCTCCAGCATTTCAGAGACAACCGAAACGATTTCGGCCTTTGGCCGGTCCTGCATCTCAAGCCCGAAACCGATGTTTTCAGCGACCGTCATGTGGGGAAAGAGAGCATAGTTTTGGAACACAGTGTTCACAGGCCGATCATAAGGCGCCTTGGAGAGGATGTCTTTGCCGTTGATGGTCAGACTGCCCGAAGTTGGATCGACAAATCCGGCAATCGACCGAAGTAGAGTGGTCTTTCCGCAGCCGGAGGGGCCTAGAAGCGTGAAGAACTCATTTTCAGCGATCGTGACGTTGATGTCCTTCAGCGCTGTAAAGGCGGTTTCGCCGGATCCGAATACTTTGGTCAGTCCCGATATGTCGATCATGGAGTCGCTGCCATTCATTGTATCGTGGCTGTCGGCCCGACAGCGGTTGCCATTCGACAATGAAGCTGACGAATTTTGTTTGAAGTCAACTATAATATTGTAGTCGATGCTAACAATCGGTAGGCCTTCTGTATGAGCGGACTTCGGGAACGACAAAAAAACAAACGCAGACTCGGCATGCTGGACGCTGCTTTGGAGCTGTTCCGCGAGCGCGGTTACGATGCAGTAAAACTTGAAGAAATTGCAGATCATGCCGAGGTTTCTGTTGGCACTGTCTACACCTATTTCAAGACCAAGAACGCGTTGTTATTGGCCGTTATTGTCGAAGACTTCGAAAAAGCGTCGGCAGGTGGAAACGCCGTGCTTTCCAACCCGGCACCTGATTGCGAGTCGGCGATCAACGATTTGACCTACTGCTATTTCTACGAGATCGATGGTGGGGTTACGCGGGAAATGTGGCGCATCGCGATTGCTGCGTTTCTACGTGATCCGGCGTCTGAGTTCGGGATGGAATACGAGAAATGCCTGTCCAAGATGCAGCGGCAATACGTAACTTTGGTACGGCGCCTGCAGCAATTGGGGCTACTGTCTCCTTCAATCTCCGCAACCGAATTGGCAAGCATTCTCTATAACAATGCCAACATGTGTTTTCTCGAATATCTGCGCGACGACCAAGCATCAATAGACGTCCTGATGTCGCGACTAAAGAGGGGCAACAAGCGGCTTCTTCAATGGGCCAACCCGCTCAACTGATTTCGCAAGATTGCCAAATCAAAGCGCCAAGAGCAGCCTGCGCGCTACTTCCTTGGCGTCTTTCGCTGACCTCTCCGAATGTGACATGGCTGCGATCACGATGGCGCCTTCCTTGAGGATCAAAAGTTCGCGGGCCAACCGCAATGCGTCTGGTTGACCGGCGCGCAGCGCCAGTGCTTCGAGATGATCAAGCAGCAAGCGCTTGTGTTCATAGGCCTGAGAGTTAATGGCGTTGTCTTTCCGCTGGAATTCGGCACTGGCCTTTATAAACATGCACCCTTGGAAACTGTCTTCGAGGAACCACTCTTCCAGAGCGTCGAACATAGCCAGAAGCTGGCCTTCTGGGGTATCTGCAAGGCTTTCCATTCTTCGGAAAAGCCAATTTCGAAAGTTTTCATCCCGCAGTCGCAGCACGGCAAGAATGAGCTCTTCCTTGGAACGAAAGTGCTTGTAGATCGAAGTTTTTGATACACCGGTTTCCTTGGCAACCAAATCCATGCCGGTCGCATGAAATCCATTTCGATAAAACAGTGGCAGCGATTTTCCAATCAGCTCGGCGCGCTTGTTTTTGCTCATTCAAACCTCCAAGTTTACTGATCTGTACATATTTTTCAAACCTAGCAACGTCAAGTTTGTCGAAAAATATCAGAATATTGCGTCACATTTTGCCCATTGATCACGATCTGTGATGATCAAGCTCAAAAGATTTTCCTTGCTTATATTAACCGATCGGTTCACGTTAAGGTAACAACATTAACTGATCTGTTCACCTAATTCCGGAAACCGCGATGCGCCGTTTATCACGTCCAGTTCAACCCGAACCACAAGGAGAACACGCATGGCTCTAGCCTTTGCCAATATCGCCTTCACCCCTTCCGTCCGTGCTCAACAGGATCGAAATGGGTCATCAAACTACGCTCGTTTTCTATTGCCGGACCGGAGCGGCGGTGACTCTATCGGCCTTGCCGAAGCCGCGTTTGTCGAAGCAAGGGATGGATTCTATCAGGCGACGGTCTCCGAAACCGGATGGCCCTATGTGCAGTTCCGTGGTGGAAAACCCGGTTTTCTACACGTGCTTGATCCCAAGACCATCGCCTACGCAGATCTGCGCGGAAATCGACAGTACATCAGTCTGGGAAACCTGGTCTCTGATGCGCGAGTTTCTCTGATCCTCATGGATTATCCAAATGCCCAGCGGCTAAAAATCTGGGGTCGCGCCACGGTTGCTGACCCACAAGCACCCGAGTTCGACGGTTTGACAGCTGACCCCGAAGCACCGTCGCCCGAACGCGTGATCAAGATGCATGTCGATGCATTCGATTGGAACTGTCCCCAACACATTCCACGCCGATTCACCCACGGCGAAACGGTCCAGAGGATCGAAGAGCTTGAGCGGGAGAACGCGCGGCTTCTCTCTGCCCTGAACGCTTCAACCTCTTGACAAATTCAGCAATCCCAGCACGAAGGATAGGATCTTCCATGAAACCCACCACATACAGAGCTGCCGTAACTTTCATGTTGGCAGCATCGTCACTGACCGCTGCTGTTGAAGCAGGGCAAAGCCCATTCTCGGTCAGTATGAGAACCACTGAGATCGATGGCCTGACCATCGCTTATCGGGAAGCGGGAAACCCGGACAACCCGACAGTTTTACTGCTGCATGGCTTTCCAACGTCTTCCCACATGTTTCGCAACCTCATTCCGGAACTCGCGGACGACTATCATGTCATTGCCCCCGACTATCCCGGTTTCGGGGCATCGGACATGCCAGATGCCGCGGCCTATGAATACAGTTTTGCAAACACAGCAGATGTCCTGACCAAGCTCATCGATGAAAAGGGCATAGAACAGTATTCTGTTTACCTCATGGACTATGGCGCCCCTGTTGGTTACCGAATGTTCGCCAAGCATCCGGAACGCGTGAGCGGTTTCATCATTCAAAACGGAAACGCATACGAAGAAGGCCTGCGCGAGTTCTGGGATCCGATCAAGGCCTACTGGGCCGAACCCACCAAGGAAAATGGCGATGCGCTGCGTGCCTTTCTGACTCTGGACGCCACGAGATGGCAATTTACACACGGCGTCGGTGATGTGTCCAAGGTAAACCCGGACAATTACTGACATGTGCAGTACCTGCTTGATCGACCCGGTAATCAGGAAGTCCAGCTCGAGATGTTTTTGGACTACGGCACCAATGTCGATGAATACGCAGGGTGGCAGGCCATGTTCCGCGAACACCAGCCCCCTGCCCTGATTGTCTGGGGAAAGAACGATCACATCTTTCCGGCCGATGGCGCTCATCCCTACCTTGACGATCTGCAGGATGTTGAATTCCACTTGTTGGATACTGGCCACTTCGCGCTCGAAGAATTTGGCGACGTTATTTCAGCCGAGATGCGTGATTTTCTTGAACGCACGACGAAATAGCCCCAAACACCCGGCCAGAACGGCCGGGTGCATTTAAATATCGAGGAATAGAACATGTCGAGAATTGACTCGAGCAACCTGCGCAGAATCGCCGCTTTCTCCGAAGGTCAGCAAGGCGGCAATCCCGCTGGTGTTCTGATCACAGAAACCCAGCCGTCGGAAGAGGTGATGCAAGAGATTGCGGCCGAAATCGGATACTCGGAAACGGCTTTTGCCACCCAAGAGGGTAACCGTTGGCGCGTTCGGTATTTTGCGCCCGAAAGCGAAGTTGATTTTTGCGGCCATGCAACTGTGGCCCTAGGAGCAGCTCTGATCGACCTGCATGGGCCAGGCAATTTCGATCTTCGAATTAACGCGGGTGATATCAGCGTTTCGGGCACGCTGAACCGAGATGGGCAGAAAGAAATTCAGCTTGTCTCACCCCGTACTAGGACAAAACCAATCGACTTCGCTGCTCTGAACTCAGCTTTGGAACTGTTCGGTTTGGACACCGACGATCTTGATCCCGATCTATTGCCGGTGGTTGCCAACGCAGGAAACGACCATTTGGTCCTGCCGCTGCGATCACAAGATACCTTGTCGAAAATGCACTACGACTTGGCGCAAGGGCGCGAGTTGATGGAGAAACAAGATCTGACGACCATTAACCTGATCTTCTTTGAAAGCCCGCGGGTAATTCACTCCAGGAACGCTTTTGCAATTGGTGGCGTTGCAGAAGATCCTGCCACTGGCGCGGCGGCGGCGGCGCTTGCCGGATATCTTCGGGAAGTGGAATGGCCTCACGAAGGGCAAGTCGAGATCATACAGGGCCGCGACATGGGTTCCCCTTCGAGATTGAGTGTTGGGATCCCCCCTGAGAACGGGTCGCCCGTGACCGTTTCCGGAACGGTGCGTGACATCGAACTCCCGACATCCGGGTGATTTCGCCGGGATAGGTTGGGTTCGAAGCCATTTACCGACGCTCGAACTCAAACCGATCCCGGTTGCGCCGTACTCGGACGTCATTGGCAGAGCTGGGGACCCCACTTTTAAGTGGAACCCAGAATGTATCTACCTCCAATTTTATTCGTTAGAACTCCCTTAATGCCTCACCTGATATCTCTGAGGACGGGTGAATAGAGGTGGTGGAGATGGGTGCGCAAACAAATGTTGCGCCAGTCATCATCAAACGGAAAAAGGTTGCTGGTGGCGATGGCCACCACGGCGGCGCATGGAAAGTCGCATACGCGGATTTCGTGACGGCCATGATGGCCTTTTTTATGTTGATGTGGCTGCTGAATGCGACGACGGAACAACAACGAAAAGGGCTGGCGGACTATTTTTCGCCCAGCATACCAATCTCACCGGTTTCCGGTGGAGGTAGGGATGCATTTGGCGGCGACAGCCTGCACTCGGAAATGGTTCTGCCAAAAAACGGGACAGGAGCCCTGAACCGTGAGCCGGCAGACGCAAACCGGTCGCGTGGCGCAACCGGAGTACAGAATGAGAGTGACCGGAATTCCTCTCGTGACATCCAAAAAATGATCGAATCCGATCTGTTGGGTCGCGGTGGAGAAAGCGACGAAGTCAAACGGATCCTCAAACACATCGTAACAAGGATTTCTGACGAGGGCCTGATCATCGACATCTATGATCTGCCGGGAGAGCCCCTGTTTGAACCCGGAACAGCCACGGCAACCCCGATACTCCAACGCCTGTTGGGAATTGTGTCGGACGCAGCGGCCAATGTGACGAATTCAATGACGGTCACCGGACACATTCGGGCCCATCCCGTGGTGTTGGTAGAAAATCCGGTTTGGACTTTGTCGATCTCGAGGGCAACAGAAGCCAAACGCCTTCTGGAGCACAGCGGAACCCGCGCCGATCGGTTCGAACGGGTGACCGGGCATGCCGACCGAGATCTTGTTGCAGACGATCCGATGAGTCTTCGGAACAACCGGGTCGAGGTCACACTTTTGAGGTCAGATTTGGAACGAGGTGAATCGGATTTTATCCGTTAGCGCCATGTTAAGGCAGCGCGCTTATCTGTTGCAGCAGCAGACTGGTGCAGCAGAAAGGCATGTGCATGACAATTTCCTCCTCGCTGAATTCGGGTATTTCGGCGCTCACCGCAAACGCAAACCGGCTGGCATCAATTTCGGATAACATCGCGAATTCATCCACCTTTGGATACAAGCGCGTTCAAACGGATTTTCTGTCCATGGTGAATGGCACTTCAGGTGGCACTTATTCCGCCGGCGGCGTCCGGACCACCACACAAAGACTGATCGACCAGCGCGGATCTCTTGTGACAACCTCGAACGCCACGGATCTCGCAATCCGCGGGCGGGGCATGTTGCCCGTTGCCCGCCTGGCCGAGTTAGGGAACCAAAATGGCAGCCCTCAAATGATGCTGACCACCACAGGGTCGTTCAGAACAAATGCCAACGGTCAGCTCGTCACAGACTCTGGTCTTGTTCTGCTGGGATGGCCCGCGCTGCCTGATGGGACCGTTCCGAACTTCCCCAGAGACACGTCCGAAGGGATGGAACCGGTTCAAATCAATATAAACCAGCTGTCCGGTTCACCAACCACCCGAATGACATTGGGAGTGAACCTTCCGGCAACAGACACAACCGCAGGCTCTGCAGGTGATAGTCAGCAGCTATCGATAGAGTACTTTGACAATCTAGGTGTGTCCGAAAACATCAATGTCGAGTTCGTTCCTACTGTTCCTGCGACCGGTTCGTCCAATGAGTGGAGAATGCTCCTGCGCGACTCGGCTTCCGGAAATGCAGTCGTTGGTGAATACACGTTGGGTTTCAACGACAGCAGAACAGCCGGTGGAACACTGGCTTCTGTCACGACGGTATCTGGTGGCCCCTATAATGCGTCCAGTGGTTCACTGGTCGTCAACGTGGCCGGCGGGCCTATCGAGATCAATGTCGGTCAAATTGGCGATGCTCCTGGTATGACCCAGCTTTCTGACCGCTTTGCCCCGGTATCCATTAGCAAGGACGGGTCGGCCGTGGGCAGCATGACCCGCGTGGAGGTGGATGAAAAGGGTTTCGTCCATGCCTTTTTTGATACGGGGGCCACTCGAACCATTTACAAGGTTCCTTTGGTCGACCTGCCGAATCCAAATGGAATGATTGCCATGGATCAGCAGACCTATGCTCCATCTCTTCAAAGCGGGTCATTCTTTCTTTGGGACGCCGGAGAAGGTCCCACGGGTGACCTAGTCTCTTATGCCAGAGAGGAATCAACAACGGACGTCGCGGGCGAGTTGACCGCAATGATCCAGACACAACGTGCCTATTCATCCAGCGCAAAGGTCATCCAGACAGTAGACGAAATGCTTCAGGAAACGACCAACATCAAACGGTAATAGACGCGTTCAGAAAGGAGGCTGGGCATGACGATATCTCAAGCATTCAACAGCGCCCTCAGCGGACTGACTGCAGCTGGTCGCGCTTCAGGTATTATCGCCGACAATATCTCCAATAGCCTGACTCCGGGTTATGCCCGCCGTTCGCTGGAGGTAACTTCGAACACGTCAACCGGTCATGGCGTGTCTCTGGTGGGGCTGTCCAGGCACTCCGATCCTACACTCATTGCAAACCGCCGAGCCGCCGAAGCCAACTACGAAAGTGCGAAGGCATTGGCAGGCTTTCACACAAGGTATCAATCACTAATCGGAGGTCCCACCGAGTCTACGTCGCTCAGCGCAAGAGTCTCAAGTTTTGAAAAGAGCCTAATCGAAGCCGCCAGCAATCCGACCTCAAAGACCCGACTTGATACCGTTGCACTCCGTGCGAGAGACCTTAGCCAGAGCCTCAACACGGCCTCGGAAGGGGTCCGTACCATGCGGTCGAGTGCAGATCGTTCGATCGGGCAGTTGGTAAATGAACTAAACTCCAACTTGCAACAGGTTCAGAAACTGAACGAGCAAATTTTATCCGTAGGCTCGAAGAATTCGAACACCGCATCCTTGATGGATCAACGCCAACTTGTCATCGACAGGATCAACGAGATTGTCCCGATCAATGTGATCCAGCGAGACTATGGCCGAGTTGCACTCTACTCCAACAACGGCGCCATCTTGCTTGACGGAAATGCTGCGCGAATTGGCTTCGATATTACAGGTGAGACTATGCCGCACATGACTGTTGGCAACGGCCTTCTATCTGATGTGACGATCAACGGATTGCAAGTACATTCAACCGGCAACCGGTCGCCCATTTCCGGAGGTTTGCTGGCCGCTCAATTTGAGATTCGGGACGTTTTGGCCGTTGAAGCCCAAGCCAACCTCGATGCGGTGGCCCGGGACCTCATTGAACGTTTTGAAGAAAACGGCATTGATCCGACTGTGGCGCCGGGTGATCCGGGGCTATTTACTGACCAAGGTTCAGCTTTATCCCCTTCGGCGGAAACTGGTTTGGCGGGCCGGGTACGCCTCAACTCGGTCGTTGACCCAACGGATGCCGGAGAAACCTGGCGGTTGCGCGACGGTCTTGGCACCGCAGCTCCGGCGGATGTTGGGCAATCACGGCAACTCCAATCATTCAGTGACGCGCTCGAACGGCCGAAAGCACTGGGATCGGGTGGCTTCTCTACAGGCTTGTTAACAGCTGCCGGCGTATCCATGGCTCTGATGTCGAAGGCAGCCGCCGCTTCCCAGGAGTTTGAACAGAAGGTCAGTTTTGCTTCTTCTGCAAAAACCGAAACTGAGCGTCTATCCGCCGCAGGAGGTGTTGATACTGACGCCGAAATTCAATCCCTGATGCTCATTGAACGATCTTATGCTGCCAATGCCCGTGTCATGGAAGCTGTTGACGACATGCTCGACAAACTGATGAGGCTGTGACCATGAGTTTGATTTCAATCGGAGATCTCGCACATAGCCTACTTCTGCGCAACCGTGGCACAAGCATCAAAAACTCAATCAACACGCTAACCGAAGAATTGAGCACAGGCAAAACCAGCGCGCCAGCCAAACGACTTGGCGGGGACTACGCGCATATCGCCGATATCGATCGGAAACTCGCTCGGCTCAGCGGATTCAATGTGGCAACCGCTGAGGCGAAGTTGTTCGGCGAAGTGGCTCAATCTGCTCTTAGTAATATCGAGCAGAACGCATCTAATCTCGGCTCAACGCTTTCGACGATCTCAAGTTATGATCAGGATATTGTTCGAAACCAAAGTTCTGATCAGGCTCAGACAGAGCTGCTAGCCATTGCTGCAACAATAAACATCACGGCCGGTGGGCGCAGCATCTTTGCCGGTACCCGGTCTGATGGACCAGCGATCAAGTCAGGAGAAGTACTTCTTACAGAATTGCAGTCGGTTGTGGCCGGGCTCACAACTGCATCCGACGTGATCTCAGCCGTAGACAACTGGTTTGCCAACCCGACCGGTTTCGACAGCGTTATCTATTCCGGGTCAAGTCAATCGCTGGCACCTGTGCGAATCTCCGGATCTGATTTCGCCGAGTTCTCGTTGCGGGCAGACGGACCGGTGCTCAAATCCGTCCTTCGTGATACCGCCTTGGCGGCTTTGGCTACCGACCCAGCCCACAATTTGAACTCGGCTGAACAATCGAAGCTGCTGGTAACAGCAGGAAACAGATTAACGAATGATTCAACATCAATCATAGAGGTGCGGGCAGAAATCGGCTTTATCCAGCAAAAGATTGAATCTGCGGGTGCCCAAAACTCAGCGACTGCGACCAGTCTACAAATCGCGCGAAATACCCTTCTGGCCGTCGACCCTCATGTCACGGCTGTTCGGCTTCAGGAAGCGCAGCTGCAGTTGGAAAGTCTGTATGCTGTGACCGTAAGAACATCGCAGCTTTCCCTGGTGAGATTTCTGAAATGAGGCTGATCTGGGTTTTCATTTTCCTCGCGGTACTACCTTCTGTGAGCATCTCGGGAACTGTCCGGTTGAAAGATCTGGTCGACATCAGCGGTGTCAGGGGAAACGACTTGATCGGATATGGGCTCGTCGTCGGCTTGAACGGAACCGGAGACGGGCTGCGGAACGCCCCTTTCACCGAAGAAATCATGTCCAACATTCTAGAACGTTTGGGTGTCAACGTAACGGGTGAGCAGTTCCGGCCAAAAAATGTTGCCGCCGTTTTTGTGACCGCAAGTTTGCCACCTTTCGCGCGGGTGGGAAGCCAAATTGACGTCACTGTTTCCGCGATCGGCGATTCAAAAAGCTTGCTAGGAGGCACCTTGATCATGACCCCGCTCAATGCGGCAGATGGTCAGATCTATGCCGTCGCGCAGGGCACAATCCTTGCAGGCGGAGTCGCAGCGGACGGCGAGGCTGCATCGGTTGTTAGTGGTGTTCCTACTTCAGGCGTTATTCCTTCGGGTGCCAGAGTCGAACGTGAAATCAACTTTGACCTGGCTTCCCTTAGCAACGTTCGCCTTGCTCTTAGGGAACCCGACTTTACAACCGCAGGCAAAATCGAGAGTGCCATCAACCGCGAATTCCGCGGCACAGTCGCCATCATGCGAGATTCTGGAACCGTCGAGGTAGATATTACAAGAACCCGTGCGGCCTCCACGGCTCACGCCTTGGGAAAACTGGAAAACATCCTAGTCGAGCCGGATCTGAAAGCTCGCGTTGTCGTGGATCAAAGATCCGGAACTATAGTGATGGGCGCAGAGGTCCGGCTCTCACGCGTGGCTGTTTCTCAGGGAAATCTGACCCTGCGGATCGATGAGGCTCCGCTGGTGTCTCAACCAAATCCGTTTGCCGAGGGAGAAACGGTCGTGGTACCCAGGTCGACTGCTGAAATTGAGGAAGAGGATGGCATCGCATTGGCTGAACTTCCCGAAAGCACTACGCTTTCTGAAGTCGTAGCTGGTTTGAATGCGCTCGGTGTCTCACCTCGGGACATGATCGATATTCTGCAGAGCATTAACGCCGCCGGCGCCTTGCACGCAGAATTTGTTGTTCGTTAGAACCCGACCGCCACCCGGGCGGGCGACCGATTTCCGGCTGTAAAATTGCCTCAACCTACGCAACTACAGGGCTCAGGCATTTTCTTTGTCGGGTTTCTCTTGGTCGGTTTGCGAAGGCTTTATACTCGCCTCAAGAATCTCGCCATCCGCTGCGCTATCTTCTTTGGCCGTGACGTCAGTTGTATCCGATAGCTCAGAACTGGCATCGGTCGGATCGTCGGCGTCTTCGTTTTCATCTATGCGCTCATCTTCGCTTTGATCCACCAAAGCGCCGACGATCAGTGGCAGCATGTGTACCCCGGTCGCGGAGGTAATTTCCGGCATGGCAGGCGTGGACCAGCTGAGAGTGTCGAAGCTGTTGCAGTTTTCACAAACCGGAGCCCATTCTGCATGGATCTGATGACATTTGTCGCAAACCCATTGCGGTCCACGCGGCGCGGTCAGCGCTTTGGCCAACCATCCTTGAACAACAGCATCTGAAGCACCTTCGCCTCTCTCGATCGCCGCCATTAGAGTCAGTGCCCGAGCATCTGATCCAGTTTCGGCGAGATCGCCTAGAACTCTCCGTGCTTCCGGAAAATCCTCGGCCACGATATTCAGTTCGGCCATCAAAAGCCGTGTCTCAACGTGTTGTGGATGGCTCCGGCTAAGTGCAGAGAACCGTTTGATCCGTTGCGCCGCTGTTTCCTCGGGCTCGATCTCGGCAAATGCATGCGCAAGATCTGGGTGGGGCTGCGCGTCCCAAGCTTTCTTTAGCAATCGTGCGGCATAGCGCGGCTTGCCCTTGGCCATGTATGCTCGCGCCGCCATCGCTGCGGCCGGAACCAGATCGGGCGACAACTTGTTCGCTTCGATCGCTCTCTCCTGCGCTTCGATCGAATTTTCACCGTCGAGAATGTCCTTGGCTTCAGACAGGGCAAGAACCGCGTCGCGCCGCTTGTAGACATCCCGGGGCAAGCTGCCAGATTTCAACTTGGATGTCAGGGTAGACCGAGCACCAGACCAATCCTCCGCCTGGGTTTGCAACCCGAGAAGAATGTCCTGAGTCTCACTGTGACGGGGCTTCAGGGCCAAAGCCTTTTCTGCCAGTTTTCGAGCGGTTTCAGTATCACCTTCGGAAAGCTTCTGCTTCATCACCCCGCGGACACCGACAAACCGGGTTGCATCATTCTCGACCAATTTTTTGTAGGTTTCCGCTGCCTTGCGTGTGTCACCAGCGGCCTCGGCCGCCTGCGCTGTCAACAGATTTGTCAGCTCCGGTTTGTTGAGTAACTTCTCAGCTTTGGCAGCTTTGGTCAGCGCCTGCCGGCCATCACCAGAAGCCAGTGCCATCAATCCATCGGCCAAGGCCTGGTATCCGCGTTTTTCCCGCCCACGGTCAAAGTAGCGGGATAATGCTGTCTCATCACCATTGAGAAACTTCAGGGTCGCAATGAGCAAGGTCAGAAGCTTGAAGAACAGCCAGACGACGCCGACCAGCACAAGGAATGCGATCACGGACTGCAATGGTCCTAGATTAAACTCGGTCCCGGCAGCAGTGATCTGCACGCCGCCGCTGGATTCCATCAGGAACCCGGCACCAAGAGCCAGAAGCGCAATTATCGCAACAAAAATGAGGATCTTAAGCAATGACCACAGCATGTCAGGTCCTTCAGTTCGAATTCAGGCTTTGGGCAAGAGCATCTGCCGCGGCGACTGCCGCGACACGCGTTTCAGCGGCGGCGACCCAAACCTCAAGCGCGGGCTGCGCTGCCTCGGGAAGTTTGGCGATTTCTTCTAGCGCGGAACTCAGGTTCCCTGAAACGACCGCAGCCTCAGCACGCGACAGGATCGCGTCAGGGCTATCGCCCTCCCTGGGTGTCACGGATCGCGCGCCCAACTGTCGCCTAAGGAATGCACCAACTCCACCCTCGCTACCTGAGTCGGTCGCACGAGCTTCGGCCAGTGCGGCGCGGGCGGCAGGCGGGAAATCGGCCCGAAGCACCGCCAGAGATGAAACACCGGAGGACGAAGGGCTGGACAGGGCCGAAGGAACCTCAACGCCGCTGCCGGTCAGCTCGGAAACGAGCGACTCATAGGGCGTGCCTTCATCCAGCGCGATCCGCAAACGGGACAAAGTCGCCCGGTTTGTTGACGCGACCGCATCTTGAGCAGCTTTCTCTTCCAGCGCCCGAGCCTCGGCCTCCATCGCGCGGGCCTGATCCACCAGCGACTCTACCTCTGTCCGCTGAGCCTGTATCGCATCTTTCAGTTTGGCCAACTCGCGCTCATAGGCGTCAACGGCCGCCTGCGAAACACTGTCGTCCATCGGTTGTTTTTCAATCTGGGTCAGGCGCGCATCGATCGTGCTAATTTGATCCGCGATTTGTGACACACCGGCTTGAACTACCTCCAGATCACCTCCGATGGGCGTAACGGTCTGGGTCAGTTCATCGACCCGTGTGGTAATCGGTCCGATGTCAGGGATCTCTAGTGCGGAAAGTTCGGTGCGAAGCGACTCTATTGCGGCCGATTGCGTGGCTGAACCCTGTTGGAGCATCGCAATGGCCTCAGCATCGCCCGAGCTTTTCCAAGCACTCGGAAGAACCGGGTCAAGAATGTCTGAACGCCCGGCAACAAATCCCAATGCCGCAGCGACTACGCCGCCCACAAAGGCCGCACCAAAACCGCCACGGCGCTCAACCACGCGTTCGACAGGCTCAGGCTCAGGCTCAGGCTCAGGCTCAGGCTCAGGCTCAGGCTCAGGCTCAGGCTCAGGCTCAGGCTCAGGGAAATCTGAGGACACCGTCAGATCAGAATCAACCGTGGATTCTTCTGCAGACTCATCGACACCCGACCCTCTATCCTCCGGCACGGTTTGGTCAGTTGGGACGGACTCCTTGGCTATATTTTCATCCGCGACCAGTTCGTTCTCTTCAACGCGTGCATTGGCTTCGGGCGAGGCAGCGTCTTCAGGCTTATCACCCTTATCAAGATCGGAGTTTTTCTTCTCAGCCACCGATGTCATCCCCTTCGATTCCCTAAACCAATCTGCGCGAGGCGCTTACTGACACTACTGCGCGCCCCGGGTCCCCTCAACCCGAGAGACGTGCCGGAGCACGGATTCGACACAATTGGCCGCAGCTTTGGCAGTCGGGCTTTCACAGATTTCCAACGACTCAAAATCAAGTTTCTGCAATGGCTCTGCCACGGCAGCACTCAAGGCAACCAGATGCAAGGGCGCACATCCCAGATTCTGTTTGGCAAAGTGTCGCGCGGTGCGCGGTGAAAATATCGGTGCAACAACCGGGTCCTGACAAGACAGTGCTGTTTTCGCCTCATCCGTCAAATCACAAAGCGCCTGATCGTAAACGGGCAAAGACCGGGTTAGGATCCCCGATTGACCCAGATGCGCGGCCACGTCCATGCGCGTGTGCACGCCACTGAGATGACAAAGTGGCCCATCTGGAGGTGTCTTGCGAAGCGATTCAATCATCGCCTCCGCGTTCACGCCATGAAATTCGGCGTTCCATCCATGCACCCGGGCAGCTTTCGCCGTGGCCTCACCAACACAAAAGGCCGGCAAACCACGGCTCTCGGTCATCGTTGCGGCAGACTCAACTCCGTTGACCGACGTGAAGATCACCCCCCTGCAATCAGAAAGATCCAACGAGGACGGCAACACCTTGATCTCCAGCAACGGCGAAACAACAAGCCGAACCAACCCCCTGACCTCGTCGGTCAGCTGAGCGAGAAATCGGTGAGAGGCCACTTCGGGCCGGGTCAAGAGAAGGACGGGCATTTCCCACCCCGGGATTGTTTGGCGACACGGGGGGTGCTACCTCCCGGCGGGCAAGCATGCAATGGGTGGGCGAATGGAGCAAGTGATAACGGTTCTGGGACTGGAAAGCAGCTGTGACGACACAGCTGCTGCCGTGGTCCGGGATGGAAGTGAATCACCGGAAATTCTAGCATCAGTCGTCCATGGTCAGACCGATCTTCACAGTGCATATGGGGGTGTCGTGCCAGAGATCGCGGCACGTGCCCATGCAGAAAAACTGGATGTCTGCGTTCGGGAAGCTCTGAACGAAGCGGGTCTAACACTCGGAGAAATCGACGCCATTGCCGTGACGGCCGGACCTGGTCTCATTGGTGGGGTCATGTCAGGCGTGATGTGCGCCAAAGGACTGAGTGCGGCATGTGATCTGCCCCTTATCGGCGTCAATCATCTGGCTGGTCATGCTCTCACGCCGCGCCTAACCGATGAGATCGCATTTCCCTATCTCATGCTGCTGGTTTCGGGCGGACATTGCCAATTTCTGATCGTCCATGGGCCTGAAAAGTTTACCCGGCTTGGTGGAACAATAGATGACGCGCCGGGTGAAGCCTTTGACAAGACAGCTCGGCTGTTGGGCTTGTCGCAACCCGGTGGTCCTTCGGTAGAAGCGGAAGCTCGGAATGGGGATCCAAGTCGTTTTCGGTTTCCCCGCCCGCTTCTCGACAGACCCGACTGCAACCTGTCTTTCTCCGGCTTGAAAACAGCTCTGCTTCGGATGCGCGACCAAATCACTTCAGAGTTTGGCGGGCTGACGCGTCAGGATCGTTGCGATCTTTGTGCGGGTTTTCAACAGGCCGTGTTCGACACACTAGCTGAAAAGACAAGACGCGCAATTCGTCTCTATATAGCAGAAAGCCCACGCGACCCTGTGTTGGCCGTGGCGGGTGGAGTGGCCGCTAACTCTGCTATTCGAGATGCGTTGCTTTCGGTTTGTGCGTCAGAAAGTGTCAAGTTCACCGCGCCGCCACTCGCACTCTGTACCGATAATGCGGCCATGATTGCCTATGCCGGGATTGAACTGTTTCGTCTTGGCCAATGCGACGGGTTGGACTTGACAGCCAGGCCGCGTTGGCCGCTGGATCGAACTAGCCCCAGCATGCTGGGTGGTGGCAAAAAAGGTGCAAAGGCATGACAGTTTCCGTTCTCGGTGCCGGCGCGTTTGGCACCGCTTTGGCGATCTCGCTGGCTCAGAGAGGGCCGGTACAGTTGTGGTGCAGGTCGGAGGACCATGCGCGCCAGATGGTATGCGACCGCGAGAACATGGCTCGGCTGCCCGGAGTGTCGTTTCCGGAGCAACTAAACCCGAAGGCCGACCTGGAAAGGGCCACCCATAGTGAAACGCTCTTAATTGCCATTCCGCTGCAAAAGCTTCGATCTGTTTTGAGTGCCAATAGGGCTCTGTTCAGCCAAAAACGACTGGTTGCTTGCTGTAAGGGAATAGAGTTGGACTCTGGCTTGGGGCCGGTGTCGATCATCGAGAGCGAAGTATCATCAGCGAAAGCGGCACTTCTGACGGGTCCTAGCTTCGCGCATGATATAGCGCGCGGTTTGCCGACAGCGTTGACGCTTGCTTGCCAGGATGGCGATCTGGTTAAAATTCTTCAGCAGGAACTGACAACCTCGAATCTTCGCCTCTATCGGACAACAGACACGATTGGTGCTGAACTGGGTGGCGCGTTGAAGAACGTGATTGCCATCGGTTGTGGAGCGGTAATTGGTGCTGGTCTTGGGGACAGCGCCCGCGCGGCACTGATGACTAGAGGTTACGCCGAGATGCAACGCATGGCTATGAAACTGGGCGCTCGCCCGGAAACGCTGGCGGGATTAAGCGGTTTTGGTGATCTTGCGCTGACCTGCACCTCCGATTTGTCGCGGAATTACCGTCTGGGATTGTCCATAGGTCGCGGTGAAGCCCATGATCCGTCGATCACGGTCGAGGGGGCTGCAACCGCACGCGCCGTTGCGGCACGTTCCCGGAAAATGAACCTCGAAATGCCAATCACTGACTGTATTGCCCGTTTGCTTGACCATGACTTGACGCTCGAACAGGCCATAGCTCAACTTCTGGCGAGACCCCTGAAGGAGGAATGAAATGCTGATCGCACTGATTGCTCGGGATAAGCCCGGCGCCCTGCAAACCAGACTGGATAATCGGACCGCTCACCTTGGTTACATCGATGAAACCGGAGTGGTGTCTCAGGCCGGTCCGCTGCTTGATGGCGACCAGATGATCGGGTCGTTGATAATTCTTGATGTCGCGGACCTTGCCGAGGCCGAGGATTGGGCGGCTGGCGATCCCTATGCAAAGGCAGGTCTCTTTGACAGTGTCGAGCTGATCCCTTGGAAAAAAGTGATAGGCTGATGGCCTATTGGTTGTTCAAATCCGAACCATCAACCTGGAGCTGGCAGGACCAGGTCAAGAAGGGAGAAGTCGGCGAAGAGTGGGACGGGGTTCGCAATTACCAAGCCCGCAACTTTATGCGCGAAATGAAACTGGGTGATCGGGGATTCTTCTATCACTCGCAAAAAGAAAAGGCAGTAGTGGGCATCGTTGAGGTCTGCGCCGAATCTCATCCCGACAGCACGACCGAAGACCTAAGATGGGAATGCGTCGACATCAAAGCCGTGCGCGGCTTTGAAAACCCGGTAACTCTCGATCAGATCAAGGCAGACCCGCGCCTTGCAGATATGGTATTGGTCAAGAATTCCCGACTGTCTGTTCAACCGGTTCAACCTGACGAATGGGAAGCTATCTGTGCGCTGGGCGGGACAATCGCGGACTGATTGAGCGGCGCTGATCTGGGCAAACGGAGATCGGAGGGATTGCATGGAGATCTTATCGGTATTGGGTGCGGCACTCGCTGCTTTTGTGCTGGGCTCCGTTTGGTACATGGTACTGGCCGAGTCGTGGATGGATGCCGCCAAGATCCCGAAAGATGAAGACGGAAAACCCGAAGGCGGCATGACTGCAGGGATCTTTGCAGGTAGTTTTGTTCTGCAACTGATCGTCGCTGGGATGATGCGGCACGTATTTTCCACGTCTGGTGTCGACGGAATCGGAGCCGGTTTCATTAGCGGAGCAGGAATCGGTCTGTTTTTCATCAGCCCGTGGATCGCAATCAATAATATGTATGCTATGCGTCCTATTCGCCTGTCTCTGATCGACGGCGGTTACGCCACCGTAGCCTGCGCCGCGATGGGTTTGGTTTTGACGTTGTTGTCCTGAAGGGCTTACTCGTGATTTCCTCCCAAATTGCGAAGAGGCCCGGACACGTGCCGGACCTCTTCTCACCCCGCGTGCTCCCTACTCACCACACGCGCCTCGAAATCTCTGGTCCGACCTTCCTGGTCTGATCCAAATACTAACCGAGACACGGTAGAGGTGGCAATTTGAAAGCCCTAAGAATTTATTGCAATTTCAGCATTTTTCAGCCGTATACGGATTCTTTTCCGAAATGTTTGGTCAAGAGATAGTAGACAACGGCCCTGTACTTGTTGCGCTCTGATTTGCCGTAAGTATCAACGACTGAGTTGATCGCCTCCATCAGCTCGGGCCCATCAGACAAACCCAGTTTTTTGATCAGGAAGTTGTTTTTTACCGTTTCCAGCTCGCTTTCTTGGCTGGAAGCAACCGTCGACGCATCGGCATCGTAGATAGCAGGACCACAGCCAATTGTAACCTTTGTCAAAAGGTCCATATCCGGCTCGACTCCACATTTGTTTTTCAAATCGTCTGCATACTGAGCGATCAAGTCTTCGCGCTTACCCATCATATTCTCCCTGGTCGAAATCAAAACACCTGGAACTGTTACAGCCCAGTTTCGAGCCTATCCAGCAAGCCTGCCAATACAAAGGGAAAATACCCGGAAACTCCCCATAAACTGTCCTTCCGTTCTATGAATGGTTGAAATTTCCAAAATCTTTATTTAACATGATAGTTAAATTAGGAGGCCAACATGCATGCGTCGTTCCCGAATGAAAGTGAATCCTACAGATCAGCTCGCAACAAGCTTCTGGCAGAAGAGATCGCCTTACGAGGGCAAGTTGAAAGGGTTGCTGCACTTCGCAGATCCTTGCCTGAAGGAGGAGAAGTCACTGGTGATTATGTGTTTGCGGCATTGGATGGGCGGCGCATCAGCTTCGTCGATCTATTCGGTAATAGTGATACCCTGTTGATCTATTCGCTCATGTATAGCGAAAACGCCGAGGCCCCCTGCCCGATGTGCTGTGGGTTTCTCGACGGCTTGTCACCGCAAACCCGGAACCTCCCAAAAGGACTTTCGATTGCCGTCGTCGCCAATTCGAACACCGAGAATCTGCGTGACCTAAAGACAAGTCGGAACTGGACGGGCGTAGATTTGTACTCTGCTGCCAGCACGACTTACCAGCGCGACTATCTGGCCGAGACAGAAGACGGGGCTCAACTGCCGATTATGAACGTATTCGTTCGAAAGAATGACAGAGTTCACCATTTCTGGGGATCCGAGTTGTTTTTTGCAGACTCACCATGGCACCCTCGGCATCTCGATCAGATGTGGCCGCTCTGGAACATACTTGACGTGACGCCCCAAGGGCGCGGGGATCATCTCCCGTCCACAAAATAGAAAACGCCGCGGGAGTTTTCCCACGGCGTTTTCAAAGTTCTGCAAAAAGGGTCAGTAGCGGTAGTGCTCGGGCTTGAACGGACCGTCCGTCTTAACACCGATGTAGTCCGCTTGGTCCTGGCTGAGCTCGGTCAGCTTCACACCAATTCGATTCAGATGCAGGCGCGCGACTTTCTCGTCGAGATGCTTTGGCAGCACGTAGACTTCGTTGTCGTATTCATCACCGCGAGTCCACAGCTCGATCTGAGCCAGCGTCTGATTGGTGAACGACGCCGACATCACAAAGGACGGATGGCCAGTAGCATTACCGAGGTTCAGCAGGCGACCTTCGGACAGCAGGATCATGCGGTTGCCCGAAGGCAACTCAATCATGTCCACCTGATCCTTGATGTTAGTCCACTTGTGGTTCTTCAGGTTGGCAACCTGTATCTCGTTGTCGAAATGCCCAATGTTGCCGACGATGGCCATATCCTTCATCTCGCGCATGTGCTCGATGCGGATTACATCCTTGTTGCCGGTCGTAGTGATGAAGATGTCTGCCGTCGGGCATTCGTCCTCCAGGGTGGTCACCTCGAATCCATCCATTGCGGCCTGAAGTGCACAGATCGGATCAACTTCGGTAACCTTCACGCGGGCGCCGGCACCACGCAGGCTGGCTGCTGATCCTTTGCCGACATCACCGTAACCGCAAACCACGGCGACCTTTCCGGCCATCATGGTGTCGGTCGCACGTCGGATCCCGTCGACCAGAGACTCTTTGCAGCCATATTTGTTGTCGAATTTCGACTTGGTGACACTGTCATTCACGTTGATGGCAGGGAACGGCAAGTGGCCCTTTTCCATCATCTGATAAAGACGGTGCACACCGGTTGTCGTCTCTTCGGTCACGCCTTGGATCATGTGGCGTTGCTTGACAAACCAACCGGGGGTTTCCGCAAGGCGTTTCTTGATCTGTGCAAACAAGGCGACTTCTTCTTCGCTTTGCGGGTTCTCGATCAGATCGGTTTCGCCCTCTTCAACGCGTGCACCCATCAGGATGTACAGGGTCGCATCTCCACCATCGTCGAGGATCATGTTGCAGCCGCCTTCTTCGAAGTGGAAGATCCGGTCCGCATAATCCCAATACTCTTCCAGTGTTTCGCCTTTGATGGCGAACACCGGAGTTCCGGTCGCAGCAATCGCAGCAGCTGCGTGGTCTTGGGTGGAAAAAATGTTGCAGGATGCCCAGCGCACATCGGCACCGAGAGCGACAAGTGTTTCGATCAGAACTGCAGTCTGGATCGTCATGTGCAACGAACCTGCAATCCGGGCGCCCTTTAGCGGTTTGCTGTCGCCATACTCGGCCCGCAGGGACATCAGACCCGGCATCTCGGTTTCGGCAATATCCAGTTCTTTGCGGCCATACTCGGCCAGCGCAATGTCCTTAACGATGTAGTCCCCGGCCATAGCTCGCTCCATTCCGGTAAATATCTCCGCGATGCCCCTAACACTCAAAGTCGGGGCTGGCAACGGAGATAGGATTCTTCGCCGCAAAAGCAACAAGGTCCGGATCTGTACTCGCTGGCCTAGAAGGAACGATCAGCTCTCGATTTCGTCTGAGATCGGCACTGCCTTGGCCTTAAAAAAATCGGTTCCGGCAGCGACAACGCAACTGATCCCATTGGGCCGTGTCAAAAGGACGGTAAATGTGCCCGTTTTCTCGGAGGACCAGACCTCAACCACGGATTGCGAACTGGTCGTTTGCTGCAGTCCGCCCACGGTAAGGGTTTCAGAATATTTTTTCTCTAATTGCTCAACCAAACTGTCCCGCGTGGCGCAGGAAGCAGCGAAGACGGGCGGTGCCGTGGCGGCCATGCCGAAGGTCAGGGCGAGTCCCAACAATCGCTTGAACATGACAAGCTCCTTTCGTTACAGGTTTCGATCTGAGAGGGACGCACCGGGAGGAGTGGTACGCCCCCCTCGTCAGTATATATCGTGATCGCAAAGCCGCGTTTCAAAGGTACTCGCCATCAAAAACCCGTGGCGCTTCGTGATCGGATAATGAAAATGGTGCGCCGGAAATGTGGCAAAAGCGTGGCACGCGGAAATGGAAGTGGTATTATGGCAACACAACCAAGAGCATGGCAGCGGATGTTATCCGGACGCCGGCTTGATCTGCTTGACCCTACTCCGGTGGATATCGAAATCGAGGACATCGCACATGGTCTCGCATTTGTTGCCCGATGGAACGGTCAGACCAAGGGGGATTTTGCCTATTCTGTTGCGGAGCATTCCCTACTTGTAGAAGAGCTGTTTGGACGACTGAATCCCAAGGCGCCGGCGAAATGGCGGCTGGCCGCGTTGCTTCACGACGCGCCGGAATACGTCATTGGCGACATGATCTCTCCGGTCAAAGCTGCGGTTGGACCAGGATATGGCGAGCTTGATGTGAGGTTGACTTCGGCCATTCACATTCGGTTCGGCCTGCCCGCTGCAATTCCGGTGAGCATCAAGCGGCAGATCAAGAAAGCTGACCGGATCAGCGCCTGGATGGAGGCCACACGCATTGCCGGTTTTTCCGAAGCAGAGGCGTCAAAGTTCTTCGGGCAGCCAGACTACAGCGTTCTTGGAGGGCTGGATATCCATCTACGTCCCCCGATCGAAGTTCGGTCGGCGTTCACCGCAAGACATGCGACCTTGCTAACGGAAATCGGTTAGCTTTCAGTCCTCCCTCAAAGTTTGCAACGCCGCGCGCTTTGCGCGGCGTCGACGGCGCAACAAACGAATTCTCCGCCGAATGCTTAGCGGTGTTTCGACAAACTCCCCCGCCTCTCGGCCAGGGTATGCGTCAAAAGCCTCTTTTCTCTCAGCATCGGTCAATCCCGGCCAGTTCGTGTCAGGGGGTATGAAACCTTCCTCTGAGAGCACCGACCCAACCTTGTTGTGGTCAATTTCTCCAATCGTTTGTGCGGTCGGCAACCCTGACCTGAACCATTCCCGGCCTATTGGGTCGATATTGATCGGCTTGAGGCCGCCAAAATGTCTAAGATGCGCGTATTTAGACCCTATTTTTCGAGACTTATGGGACTTCAGTATAGCCACACGTTGATCCGGGCGGCTGACCATGGCCATTAGATGCACAGCGGTGCTTTCAGCTACGACAATCTCCGCCGCGGCCTTGTAGCGCGCAATTTGGGTAGTAACGTCGCGCGTGTCAGGTCGAAACGACTGGTAGCCTTGCAGGCTGAGCAGATCCTCCAGATGTTCTTCGCCCAAATACCGCCTGTCTGCACGGGGCGCCTGAACATAGAGTTTGTCTGGGCCGTCAGGGGAAATATCGCGCGCAAATCTGTTCTGGATCGCTGCTCGGAACTTGCCGGTTCCCCGGATTATGTCTCCATGCCCAAAGCCCTGCCCGGGCACGACCAGTTCTTCCACCTGCACCGGTGAGGTGGCGACGCGGATTTCCAATCCCGGAGCAAAGAGGTTCACGGTATCTTGCTGATATCCTGTAGTATGGCTCCCAGTCCGAGGACGTTTCGGGATGTACAGAACACCGCGGACAGGTTCTCCCAGGTGCTCCAATGCCCAAAGCCTCGCTGTGCCTTCGAGCAAAAAGAGTTCCAGATCACTGGAGAGAGCGCCGCCCCAAAGCCACCGACCCGGCAGGCGTTCGTGAACATGGGGCGGTGTTTCAGGTCGTGTTGTCAGGCAACGAAACTTGCGCCAAAGAGCCCCTTCGGGTCGATACTGGCCATCATTGCCAAGAATACCGGCAGGCTGGATAAAGGCGCCCTTGGACGCCGGAACAGCGACAGCATCACGTAGATAGGTTATCTGCTCCGACCACCCGCCGCCGGGATTGGGCGGGGTGTTCGGGTCGAACGAAGGTTCGGACATCTGACTCGATTAGCGCGGGCTGCGCTTGGCCAGAATTCGTTGCAGAGTTCGCCTGTGCATGTTCAGCCGTCGCGCGGTTTCGCTGACATTTCGATCGCACAGTTCATATACGCGCTGGATGTGCTCCCAACGCACACGGTCAGCGCTCATCGGATTCTCAGGAGGTGGAGGCAGTTCGTCCGGCATTGCCAGAAGCGCGTTGGTGATATCCGTCGCATCGGCGGGTTTAGACAGGTAGTCGGTTGCCCCGATCTTTACCGCTGCTACGGCGGTCGCAATTGCGCCGTAGCCGGTCAGAACGACAACCCGGCTGTCAGGGCGTTTGTCGCGCAAAACCTCGACAACATCCAAACCATTCCCGTCCTCTAGCCGAAGGTCGACGACAGCATATGCGGGTGGACGCGCCGTAGCGATAGCCCGCCCAGCTGCGACCGAAGCAGCTGTTTCGACCTCAAACCCCCGCTTTTCCATGGCCTTAGCCAATCTTCGCAAAAACGGCTCATCGTCATCAACCAACAACAGGGTCTTGTCCGGCCCGATTTCTTGCAGCTTGGGTTCGGCCATACGCTCACTTTCAAAGGCTGTCTTCAGTCCAGCCGAGTATTAACAGGGCGTTCCCAAAGGTCAAATGTCCTTCGGTTCACATCCGGTCGAGGAAACAACCGATCTTATCTGCCATTTGCTCAGGCGTCACATCGCGACGGAAGAATTCTACAAATCCGTGTTCCGGTAAAACCAAGTATGAAAAGGTAGAGTGATCCACCAAGTAGTTTTCATCATCGGCAGGCTGAGCTTTGTAGTAGGTCTTGTAGGCTTTGCTGGCGGCTTTGACCTGCTCATCCGATCCGGTCAGGCCGATCATCCGTTCATGCAAATAGCTCACATAGTCTCCAACCACTTCGGGCGTGTCCCGCTTTGGATCGATGGAGATAAACACCGGAGTCACGATCTGACCACGGCTTTCAAGAATATCAACGGTTTCTGCGTTCCTCGCCGCATCGAATGGGCAAATGTCGGGGCAGTAAGTGTAACCAAAATAGATCAGCGCCGGAGCGGTGATCACATCCTTGTCGGTCACGGTCTCTCCCTCGGAGTTCACAAGCTCGAACGGCCCTCCGATCTGGCCGCTGCCACCTGCCACCTGCGAGGCGCGACATTGCGCGAACTGATCTCCTCCATCGCCGCCCGAACGCGTAATGAACCAGACGCCCCCGATAAGGGCACCCATTGCCAAGGCTGCGACAATCGCAAAAAGACGTGTCATGTTAGGGCTCGATCGTGATGAGAGTAGTTGAACGTTCCGAGCGCGACTCCTATCAAAGAAGGCGGCCGTTGCAACAGGACATAAACACCTGATGGAAGAATCCAACTCCACCCTTTGGCAAAATAACGAAAACACCAGCTGGATCCGTCTGCGAACGATGATCCTGCTGCGCTGGGTTGCCATCGCCGGGCAGATCGCCGCAATCACCGTTGCACAGCAGATGTACCATCTGCAGCTCGAGCTTGGTCTGTGCTACCTCGCCGTCGGAATATCCGTCATCGGAAATCTCGTGGCGACCTTCGTATTTCCCGAAAACAAACGACTTTCGGAATACGAGAATTTTCTGATGGTTCTGTTCGACCTTCTTCAGCTTGCGTTTCTGCTGTATCTGACCGGCGGTCTGCACAATCCGTTTGCCCTGCTTCTGCTTGGGCCGGTTACGATTTCGGCAAATGTCATGGGGCTTCGTTCGACCGTAATCATCGGGGCGACGGCCATCATTCTTGTGACTCTTCTGGCAGAATTCCACTTTCCATTAAGAACCGAGCAGGGATTCGTCCTGCGAATTCCGGATGTTTTTGTGTTCGGGAACTGGGCCGCAATCATTATCGCCATCGCCTTCCTTGGTGCCTATTCTTACCGGATCAGCTCGGAGATGAGATCAATGTCGTCTGCACTGACTGCGACGCATATGGCTCTGGCCCGGGAACAAAAATTGACAGATCTTGGCGGAGTTGTGGCCGCTGCTGCGCACGAGTTGGGAACCCCACTTGCCACGATCAAGCTGGCCAGTTCCGAACTGATCGAAGATCTCAACGACCGACCTTCGCTTAAAGAAGACGCCCAGCTGATCCGAGAGCAGGCAGATCGGTGTCGCGATATTCTGCGTGACATGGGGCGCGCCGGAAAGGACGACCTGCATCTGCGGAAGGCCCCCCTCAGTACTGTCGTGCACGAAGCGGCCGAACCACATATTCATCGCGGCAAGACAGTTCACTTCGAAGAGGGTCCGGACGAGGGCGGAGACTTTCAGCAACCATCGATTCTTCGAAAACCAGAAGTTATTCACGGCCTGCGCAACTTGATTCAGAACGCCGTAGACTTTGCACGCGCCAATGTCTGGGTCGAATCCCACTGGACTGATGATCAGATCCTTGTGCGAATCCTTGATGATGGCCGGGGATACCCACCTCAAATGATCGGGCGGATCGGAGACCCGTTTGTTCGCCGCCGTCGGGCTGAAGGCGACCGCAAAGCGCGACCGGAGTACGAAGGGATGGGTTTGGGTCTCTTCATCGCCAAGACATTGCTTGAGCGCAGCGGCGCGGAACTGAGCTTTGCCAATGGATCGGACCCGTATCAAACCATATCCAACCGGTCCGAACGGCGCGGCGCGGTGGTTCAGGTCGTATGGCCGAGGGAACAGATTGACGCCCAGATCGGCGAAAACGTCATTCCAGTAGGCCGCAATCAACAGATTCCCACCTGATGAAACGCGGCAGACTGCCAACCTCACAAATCGGTCATTAAGGATTCGTTAAGCTCTGTCTGCTCATCTGGCCCTTGGGGACGCGTTATTCCGTAGCCGGGCGACCGAATTGCAAAGTACCACTCTGATCGACTGGGCCATCTTGGCTTCCATTTGCGCCGCAGCAGCGATCACTGCGGTTTGGCTGCTCTACCCTCGAAAACGGGGTAGCGGTCTCAGACAGAAACTGTTGCGACCCGAGCCGATGTCCAGAGCGGTTTTACTGTTTGAAGACGAGAGGTTGCTTGATGCATCAGATCGCGCGCGCAGTCTCTTTGGTGCGGAACCCGGCCTTTTCGAATGGTCTCAATTGCACAAAAAGCTTTCAGAGCAGTTTTTGGATTTTCCAGAATCCCCCAGTTCCGTTCCGGGATCAAAGGATCTGATCCTGACAGACATAGCTTCGGATGCCCCAGTTCAATACGTGTGCTGCGAGCGTCTGGATGGCATGATCAGGGTAACGTTGCACTCCGATTTCGGGCGGCATGACTCAGATCAATCCCGGCTTGCGATCGTGCCGGATGTCAATGATCTGGCACTGGATCTGGCACCCTATCCGATTTGGCGAACTGACACAGAGGGAAATCTGGTCTGGAAAAATGAAGCCTATGCAGAGCTGGCGCGGAAAGCAGGTCGCGATCCCGCGGAACAACCGGCTGACATGTTTGCAGGTCTATCTAGCATTTCAGATGCAGGCCGCAGATCAAGGATATCCGTCCCGGTGAGGGATCAAGAGATCAGGCTCTGGTACGAAGCAACTGTTGTTGATCAGGAAAATGGGCGCTTGTTTTACGCGGTTGACGCCAATGCCGTAGTTGATGCTGAAACGGCGCAACGCAATTTCGTTCAGACGCTGGCGAAAACGTTTGCGCAGCTTTCCATCGGACTGGCGATTTTTGATCGTAACCGTCAGTTGGCTCTGTTTAATCCAGCGCTGGTTGATCTCACATCGCTTCCTGCCGAGTTCCTAAGTGCGCGCCCCGATCTGCTGAGTTTCTTTGACAGGTTGCGCGATCAGAACATGATGCTGGAACCCAAGAATTACGGCGGCTGGCGGCAACAGATGGCCGAGTTGGTCGAAGCTGCGGCCGACGGAAAGTATCAGGAGACATGGTCATTGCCGTCCGGTTCAGTCTATTCGGTCAGTGGACGACCACATCCGGACGGAGCCATAGCGTTCCTGTTCGAAGACATAACAGCCGAGATAACGCTGACCCGACGCTTCCGCTCCGAGCTGGAGCTTGGCCACGCCGTCTTGGACCGGCTCGATGACGCAATCTGCGTATTTGTTGCCGATGGGTCGCTTGCTTTTTCGAACCGAGCGTATCGTGACTTGTGGAACGTCGATCCCGACCTGTGTTTCTCTCAAACAACAATTCTTGATGCAACCCGAACCTGGCAAGGATTGAGCCACGCCACACCGGTTTGGGGGGACATTCGGGATTTCATGGCGTGTCGGGAAAACCGTGCGGAATGGTGGGCAAGTGTAAATCTTCGATCGGGCAAAGAGTTGATCTGTGAAGTCTCTCCAATCCAAAACGGCGCAACCATGATCTGCTTTCGAACAAGCTGTTCCAGAGACCCAAAGCCTCTTGGAACAGAAACACTGGCGGCAATCGGCTCGGAACCCGCTTGAAGCCGGGTCGGCGCACCGTCATTGTTGCGCCATGACCTTACACCGTGCGACCCTTTCCATCCGCTCACCTCAGGCTATGGCAGAATTTGCCAACCGTCTTGGGCAATTGCTGCGACCGGGAGATTGCATTCTGCTCGAGGGCCAAATCGGGGCAGGAAAAACACATCTTGCGCGAAGTCTGATCCAATCGCTTCTGGATGAACCCGAAGACGTTCCCTCGCCGACATTCACACTGGTTCAGACCTATGAAACCCGGGCTGGAGAGCTTTGGCATGCCGATCTCTATCGGCTGTCTTCGGTGACTGAAATCGAGGAATTGGGCCTAATAGAAGCTTTTGAGGAGGCCATTTGTCTCGTTGAATGGCCCGACCGACTTGGCAACCTGGCGCCCGAGGATGCGCTTACAATCTCCTTTACGCAGGGCGGTGATGACCCCGACACCCGCGAAATTTCGCTTCGGACAAACAATCCACATTGGGCGATTGTCCTTAGTAAACTAGCCAAAAAAGACGCTGAGATGAGCAGAACCCCATGATTGATTCCCGCGCCCAGCGCGCCCAAGCCCTGATTTCCGCCTGCGGCTGGCGCAGTGCTCGGCGAACACCGCTTGCCGGTGACGCATCAAACCGAAAGTATGAACGGTTGACCCTGCCGGATGGCGGCGGAAGCGCGGTGCTTATGGATGCGAACCCAGAAAAGGGCGAAGATGTGCAGCCATTCATCGATATCACCGAACATTTGCGCAATGCCGGCTTGAGCGCGCCGGAAATCTTTGGGCAGGATCCTGAAGCGGGATTCCTGTTGATCGAAGATCTTGGAGATGATCTGTTTGCGCGAGTCATCGAGCGAGATTCCTCCCTTGAACCGCTCCTTTATCAGGCCGCCACAGACGTACTGCTTCATCTGCACGCAAATCCAGCGCCCAGACTGGAAAGCTACAATCCAACCCTAATGACAGATCTGGCGAGCCTTGCTTATACGAAGTATGCGGACGCGGTTGGGCCAGTGGAACCAGATAATCTCACTCGCTTCCAGAACCGGTTCGAAGACATTCTCGTGCAATCCGTCCGAGGAAAGCAGGTTCTGATACAAAGGGACTACCATGCGGAAAACCTGATCTGGCTGCCAAATCGGGAGGGTGTGGCACGTGTCGGCCTGCTTGACTATCAGGACGCTATGTCCGGTCATCCGGCCTATGATCTAGTGTCGCTTCTTCAGGATGCGCGTCGAGATGTGTCGGCGCCGGTAGAGTTGGGAATGACCGCCCACTATATTCGGGCAAGCGGGGCCGATGAGCATGAGTTCCTGACCGCCTACGCAGTTCTGGGCGTACAACGCAATCTGAGAATCCTCGGTGTTTTTGCACGGTTGTCTCTTGAATATGGCAAGCCTGACTATGTCGATCTGATCCCCAGAGTTTGGGGGCACCTCGTTCGGGGTCTGGAACATCCTGTCATGGCACCGATCGCTGACCTGTTGCTCGCTGAACTTCCGCAGCCCACCGAAGATGTGCTTCGGAGGTTGAGGGGATGAGGGATACACCTGACGCGGTCATGTTGTTCGCCGCAGGTTTTGGCACACGAATGAAGCCCCTCACGGATTCCCTGCCCAAGCCCATGATCAAGGTGGCAGGCAAACCCCTTATCGACCATGCGCTTGATCTTGTGTCGGCGATATCGCCCCGAGTGACTGTCGCCAATCTGCACTATCTGCCCCAACCGCTTGTCGACCATCTTGAGCCGAAAGGTGTAGCCCTTTCGCTTGAATCTCCTGATATTCTCGATACCGGTGGCGGCTTGCGTCAGGCTCTGCCAATGCTCGGTGACGGGCCGGTTCTGACCGTGAATACGGATGCTGTTTGGGCCGGACCAAACCCGCTTGTCGCATTGCGTGCAGCGTGGGACCCCGACAAGATGGATGCGCTTTTGACCTGTATTCCATTGGAGCGAACAGTTGGGCGGAGCGGCGGCGGCGATTTCAGGATTGATCAATCGGGTCGGCTGACCCGAGGTGGCGAGATGGTCTATGGCGGCGTTCAAATCATCCGTACCGAACGCCTGCTTAACGTCCCGGACAAAGCATTTTCCCTTAATAGGGTCTGGAACGACATGCATCAGGAAGGCCGCCTATTTGGCCTGTCTTACCCCGGGACTTGGTGCGACGTAGGACACCCCGGTGGAATCGCGCTCGCAGAAAACATGCTGAGTCGCCATGTTTGATCCTTCCTCTTCATCGCGTGTCTTTGCTCTCTCGCCGGGTGTCGACTTTCCCCGGGCATTGGTGTCCGGCCTCAGAGCCCGCCTTCAGCATAGACCACCCGAGGACATGGCCAGAGTCGAGCTGATCGTCAACACACGCAGAATGGCGCGCAGGGTGCGCGATTTGTTCGATGCCGGCCCGGCATGTCTGTTGCCGCGGATCTCCCTGCTGACCGATCTCACCCGACATCGGGAGGCTGCCCGGTTACCGCAGGCTGTTCCGCCATTGCGCAGGCGTCTGGAGCTCACACAGCTCATCTCGAAGCTTCTGGATCAGCAGCCGGATCTGGCAGCTCGGGCTTCGATCTACGATCTTGCTGACAGCCTTGCGACACTGATTGACGAAATGCAGGGCGAAGGCGTTTCACCCGAAGCAGTCCGAGCCCTGGATGTATCTGACATGTCCGGGCATTGGGCGCGGGCGCAGGCCTTTATTGGAATCGCCGAGAACTTCATCGAAGTGGAAGGTGGGGCGCTGGACGTTCAGGCCAGACAACGCAAACTGGTGGGGATGCTTGTCGATCGTTGGCGATCTTTACCTCCTGAACACCCGGTAATCCTTGCCGGTTCGACCGGGTCACGGGGCACCACGATGATGCTGATGGAGGCTGTGGCAAACCTGCCACAAGGCGCGGTCATTTTGCCGGGATTCGACTTTGATCAACCGGAAGACGTCTGGGGCCAACTCGATAAGGCACTGCTGTCCGAAGATCATCCGCAATACAGGTTTCATAAGCTGATGACCCGGCTGGGAATACGGCCTGCAGACGTTACGTTGTGGGCGGATAATCCGGCGCCCTGCCCTGATAGAAATCGGTTGGTCTCCCTTGCATTGCGTCCTGCACCCGTGACCGACGCATGGTTGCGCGAAGGCCCGGCGTTGACCGGACTGTCAGAAGCCACCCGAAACGTGACGCTTCTGGAGGCTCCGTCACCCAGATCCGAGGCTTTGGCGATCGCACTGCGCTTGAGACAAGCCGCCGAAGACGGTCAGAAGGCCGCCCTGATCACGCCGGACAGAATGCTGACCCGGCAGGTTGCCGCCGCATTGGATCGTTGGAATATCGTTCCCGATGACAGCGCGGGCCTACCATTGCAATTGTCGCCGCCGGGCCGATTGCTGCGGCACGTGGCCGGACTGTTTTCCAGCCCACTAAGCAGCGATGCGTTGCTAACACTGTTGAAACATCCGCTTTGCCATGACGGAGGCGAACGCGGCGAGCACCTTCGGCTGACCAGAGATCTGGAACTGGACCTGCGCCGCAATGGTCCGCCACATCCTGATTCAAACAGTTTCCAAGCTTTTGCGGTTCGTCATGAAAAGATTCCGCATCACTGGTTGGAGTGGTTGACCGCGTGCTTTCACGGGCAAGAGGCACTCTCGGACCGTCCGTTGGCAGATTGGGTAGACGACCTTGTTCGGCTTTCTGAACGGATCGCCGCCGGGAGCATTGCTTTGGGCAGCGGGAGCTTGTGGGAGAAGAACGCGGGCCAGAAGGCGCAGGCCCTGATGACGCATCTGGCCGAAGAAGCCGCGTTCGGTGGAACTATGTCGGCGCGTGATTTCTCCGACCTGGTGGGTGCTCTGCTGTCAACCGAAGAGGTCCGTGACCGCGACGCTCCGCATGAAGGGATCATGATCTGGGGCACTCTAGAGGCACGGGTTCAGGGTGCCGATCTGCTGATTCTGGCCGGTTTGAACGAAGGAAGCTGGCCGGAAGCCGCCAGTCCCGACCCATGGCTCAACAGGGAAATGCGCGACAAGGCCGGATTGCTGTTACCCGAGAGGCGGATTGGCTTGTCAGCTCATGATTTTCAGATCGCGGCAGGGGCAAAGGAAATCTGGCTGTCCCGTGCAACCCGGTCCGACGACGCAGAGACCGTGGCATCTCGTTGGTTGAACCGCATGACTAACCTTTTGAGCGGGCTGCCAGAGCAACAAGGGCCGGAAATTCTTGCCGAGATGCGGGACAGGGGCGAAACCTGGCTGGCACAATCACGGGCACTGGAGGAGGCGCCAGAACTGGTCTCTGCCTCCCGTCCGTCGCCACGGCCACCAGTGGCTTCGCGGCCACGCAAATTGTCGGTGACAGAGATCAAACGCCTGATACGAGACCCCTATTCAATATATGCTAAGCATGTTTTGCGATTGCGGCCTTTGGATCCGCTGGTTCAGATGCCCGACGCCCTGTTGCGTGGGATTGTTGTTCACGAGATTCTCGAACGATTTGTTCGGGACAGTCTCAGATCTCCTGAAATGCTGAACCGGGATTCATTTCTTTCGGCTGCGCGGCAGCTGCTGAATGAAAAAGTTGCATGGCCCACCGCCCGGATAGCTTGGTTTGCTCGGCTTGAGCGGATCGCCGATGCTTTCATCGCAAGTGAGCAATCGCGGCGCCAGACAGCCATTCCGGTAGCGTTTGAACGGAAAGCCTCTTTGAATGTGGATCCTCTTGATTTTTGTATTATCGGCGTCGCTGACCGCATCGATCGGGATGAAAGGGGCTCACTCAAGATCTACGACTACAAAACCGGCGCTCCTCCAAGCGGCCCACAACAGACAAAGTTCGACAAACAATTGCTGATCGAGGCCGCGATGGCCGAAAAAGGCGGTTTCCGCGAGATTGATCCCGCTCATGTTTCCGATGCCATATTTATCGGTCTTGGAAATAGCTTGAAGGAGGTCAGCGCACCACTGGACACGGAATCGCCGGAACAGGTTTGGGATGAGCTTCGCCAATTGATCTCGGCCTATTTCGATCCCAAGCAGGGATTCACTTCGCGGAGAATGTTGCACAAGGATACCGATCGCGGAGACTATGATCACCTGGCCCGGTTTGGCGAATGGGATCGCACTGCGATGCCAGAACCGGAGGACCTGGCATGAACGCTCGCAATGAGGCCACCGAGCGGCAGGTACAGGCCGCCCGTCCGAACGCGTCTACATGGCTTGCGGCCAATGCCGGTTCTGGCAAGACACGCGTTCTGACCGATCGTGTTGCGCGCCTTCTGCTGAGCGGCGTCCAGCCTCAGCACATTCTCTGCCTCACTTACACAAAGGCGGCTGCAAGCGAAATGCAGAACCGTTTGTTTCACCGGTTGGGTAGTTGGGCGATGCTCCCGAATGAAAAACTGGTGATGACACTTCTGAATCTGGGAATTGAGGGAGATATCGACGCAGAACAGCTGTCCCATGCCCGGACCCTGTTTGCCCGAGCGATCGAAACGCCGGGTGGGTTGAAAATTCAGACAATTCACTCGTTCTGTGCGGCACTGTTACGGCGCTTTCCGCTGGAAGCTGGGGTCAGCCCACAGTTTTCCGAGATGGAAGACCGCGCGGCGACGCTTCTGCGCGCGGAGATTGTCGATGCCATGGCCGAAGGGCCTGATTCCGACCTTGTCGAAGCCGTGGCGCGCCATCTGTCGGACGGTGATTTCGACAAGCTGACGGCGACGCTCAGTCAGAAGCGGGAGTTGTTTCGCGAACCTCTCGACCTTGGGCGGCTCTCGACAACACTGGGGCTGCCGAATGGCTTTGGGCGCAACGAGCTGTCTGCTCAGGTTTTTCTAGGCGGGGAAGCGGAGTTCATTCAGTCCTTGTTGCCTGCCCTGAACAACAGCGGCGGGAACAACGCCAAGGCCGCCGCAAAGCTTTCGGGATTTTCACAAGAAGCCCTGGACAGCCTGCCCCTTCTTGAAAGCGTTTTCCTGACAGGAAGATCAGCAAAAGAGCCTTACACAGCAAAGGTTGGCGCATTTCCTACAAAGGCGGTCCGCGAGGGAGATCTCTTAGCACAAATGCCTCGTCTTGAGGATTTGATGCGCCGCGTGGAAGCCGCAAGAGAAAGACGGCTAGCCCTGTTGGCGGCAGAAAGATCGGCGGTTCTTCACTCGTTTGCCGGCGTATTCCTGCCCGAATACGAAAAACAAAAGCAACTCAGGGGCTGGTTGGATTTTGACGATCTGATCCTGAAGGCACGCCGCCTTTTGAACGATCCTGCCGTTGCGGCTTGGGTCTTGTTCCGGCTGGATGGCGGCATCGACCACATTCTTGTCGACGAAGCACAGGACACAAGCCCGGCCCAGTGGGACGTGATCGAAAAGCTGGCGCAGGAATTCACTTCGGGCGAAGGGGCCAGATCAAACACTGAGCGCACCATTTTTGTTGTCGGTGACAAAAAACAGTCGATCTATTCCTTTCAGGGCGCCGATCCTGAGGCGTTCGACCGGATGCAGCGCGATTTCGGGACCAGGTTGGAGAATTCGGGAACTCAGTTGGTAGATCTGACTCTGGAGTTCTCATTTCGGTCATCCGAAGCAATTCTCCGATTGGTGGATCATGTGTTTGATGGAATGGCCCAGGCCGGCTTTCCCGAAGGCGGAAAACACCGGGCTTTCAAGGCCGACCTGCCAGGTCGCGTGGATTTGTGGCCGGTTGTCGAAAAGGCCGAGGAAGAGGATGACCGCGAGTGGACGGACCCAGTCGACCGACCCGGAACCCGGCACCACACTGTCATTCTGGCCGAGCGCATTGCCGCAAACATTAGGGACATGATTGCTCGCGGGGAAACAATACCTGAGGATGGTCCGGAGCCGGGGAAATTCGTTCGGCGAGCTGTTCGACCCGGCGATTTTTTGATTCTTGTGCAGCGGCGGTCTGATCTGTTCGCGGAAATCATCCGTGCCTGCAAAGCAGCCGGCTTACCGATCGCGGGGGCCGACAGACTGAAAGTAGGCGCAGAACTGGCTGTAAAGGATCTGGCCGCACTGCTTCGCTTTCTCGCCACACCAGAGGACAGCCTTTCCTTGGCAACAATTTTGCGCTCTCCGATTTTTGGATGGTCGGAGCAGCAGCTGTTTGACCTCGCCCATCGTCGGACCGAGCGGTACCTGTGGGAAGCACTAAGGCATCGCCGTGAAGAGTTCCCGGAAACGCTTGCCATTCTGGACGACCTGCGCGGGCAGACCGACTTTTTGCGCCCATATGATCTGATTGAACGGGTTTTGACCCGCCATGATGGTCGCCGGCGCTTGCTTGGAAGGCTAGGCGAAGAGGCCGAAGACGGTGTCAACGCCCTGCTATCGCAGGCACTGGCTTACGAAAGAACCGAGATACCGAGTTTGACGGGTTTCCTCGTTTGGATGGAAACGGACGATTTGGAAATCAAACGTCAGATGGGAAGTGCCGGAAACCTGATCCGCGTCATGACCGTTCACGGTTCAAAAGGGCTGGAGGCTCCGATCGTTATCCTTCCGGATACCGGTAAGCGGCAGCCTCCGAGAGACGACGAGATCATGGCAGCAAAAGGTGTCGGATATTGGAAAGTACCGGCGGACCAAATGCCGGACGTTCTGCAACAGGCCCGGTCAGAGGCGGCAAATCGCCAGATGAATGAGCGATTGCGCCTACTGTATGTGGCTCTGACTAGGGCGGAAAAGTGGTTAATCGTGGCCGCAGCAGGCGATCTCGATAAAGATGGCGACAGCTGGTACCAGCGTGTCGAAGGCGCGATGCAGACAATGGGTGCTGTGCCTGAGGGGGAGATTTTGCGTTTCAGTCATGGCGGCTGGTATGCGCTGCCGTTGGATGATCATTCTCCTGAAGTCGAGGTGCCGGCAGATCTGTCCGAGGTCTTCACCCGACCCGCGCCTGCGCAACTGCCGAGCCCAGCTACCTTGAGCCCATCGGACCTTGGCGGCGCTAAAGCTTTGCCCGGAGATCTGGGTCAGGATGAAGAAGCGGCCATGCAACGTGGCACGCAAGTTCATCTGTTGCTGGAACATTTGCCAGGCTTGCCCGAAACCGATTGGACCGTTGCAACGGATCACCTGCTGCCAGATATCGCAACGTCTGAAAGAACCTCTGTGCTCAACGAGGTTCAGGGGGTTTTGGGCAATCCTGACCTGAGGTTCCTGTTCGGTTCCGAGAGCTTGGCAGAAGTTCCTGTCACGGCGGTTCTCGGCCATCAGAGAATGCACGGAGTTATCGATCGCCTTCTTGTTTCCAATGAATCCGTCCTTGTGGTGGACTTCAAAACAAACGCTACAGTCCCCGAAAGGCCTGATGAATGCCCCGACGGATTGTTGCGCCAGATGGGGGCCTATTCGCAAGCATTGAGCCAAGTTTACCCTGATCGGGAGATTTACACCGCAATTCTCTGGACCAGAGTGGCGAAACTGATGATGCTGCCTCACGAACTCGTCACCGAAGCTCTATGCCGCGCCGGGGTCTCTTGACGATGTCAAAACCCCTTCTTACTTTGTGCAGCCGAACCCCGAATTCTTGGAGACAAACCATGTCCACCGTAGCCGTCACCGACGCCACATTCGATAGCGAAGTCAAAAACTCAGAAGTCCCTGTTGTTGTGGATTTCTGGGCAGAGTGGTGCGGCCCCTGTAAACAGATTGGTCCCGCACTTGAAGAGCTTGCGGCAGAATATGGCGACCGCGTGAAAATCGCCAAGGTTGATGTTGACAGCAACCCAAACACAGCCGCTGCAATGGGTGTGCGTGGCATTCCGGCTCTGTTCATCTTCAAGGATGGGCAAGTGATTTCGAACCGCGCAGGTGCTGCACCCAAGGCTGCATTGCAGAGCTGGATCGACGAATCGATCTGAGCCCGGTTCGTTCGCGAACCCAGGACAGGCGCCCTGACGGGCGCCTTTTCTTTTTTCGGAATTGGTTCTCGATTCAAACCGCATTCAGAAAGGCGCCGCGAGATCGGCTTGCCGACCGGAAAAGTAATCCTCCTTGGCTGGTGATGACACCGCACCTGCAAATGTTGTGTCTTTTCCTCATCGCCGCAACGAGGCAATTTCAGGTAGTAATTTGAGCCGGAGGCAACATGGCAAAGACACGAGTGCTTGTAGAATTTGGAATGGGAACATCCCTGCGGCGTGAGGATTACACCGAAGCGGCAAAGCGCGCCGTGAAAGATGCCCTGTGGCACAACTCGGTCAACATGGCCGAGCTGTTCGGGTTTCCAAAAGATGCCATGATGATCGACGCCGAAATTGGCGTTCAAAGGCCCGAATTGGTCGATCAAGGCATACTTGAAGCGGTGTTTCCATACGGCAATCCGCAGATCCATCTGAAGAAAGGCGGTCTGGATATCACAAAGCCAAACTCTGAGGGTGTAACCATTATCGCGAATGCGGCGATAAGCGTATCCTTCGATATCGAGCCGATTGCGGAAAGTGAGATAAAATGAACGAAAAACGCATCATTCTGGAAATGGGTATGGGCAATGACCTCTATGGACAGGACTATACCAAGGCCGCTTGCCGTGCCGTGCAGGATGCATTGCATCATTCGTCGATAACGCTGTTTTCCCGTTTGAACCTTGATCACAAAGTCATGCGAGTGCAGGTGACAATTGGAGTTGCAAAACCAGAGCTTGTTGACCTTGAGGCAGTCACCGCGGAGCTTCCGCGTGGTCGGGCCGAAGTACGAGCTGTCGCTGGCGGTCTGGATGTGCAGGACGCGGAGGCCCATCATGTCGTGGCCACCGCTGCAGTCGAAGCCTTTCTACCCGACCTTGAGGGTCAGTATCGGTTGTTGAAGTGAATCATGGTGTTTCTGATCGGACCAGGCAACCGGATACTGAGCTAGGCTTGTGCCTTGGGGTCTTGCGTTCCATATAGGCGGGAACTCAAACGGAGAACGACATGAGCAAGGATTTCCCTGGCTGGCACGGCACCACAATCATTGGCGTCAAAAAGGACGGCGAAGTTGTGATCGCCGGAGACGGGCAAGTCTCATTGGGCCAAACCGTCATCAAAGGCAGCGCGCGTAAGGTGCGCCGTCTTTCTCCGGGTGGTTTCGATGTCGTGGCCGGGTTTGCCGGGTCCACTGCAGATGCATTCACGCTTTTGGAACGGCTTGAAACCAAGCTGGAAGCGACGCCAGGTCAACTGGCCCGTGCCAGCGTCGAACTGGCAAAAGACTGGCGGACGGACAAGTATCTGCAAAAGCTCGAAGCCATGCTGATCGTCTCGGACGGGCGCGACATGTTTGTGATTACCGGGGCCGGTGACGTGCTTGAACCCGAACACGACGTTGCGGCCATCGGTTCGGGTGGGAATTTTGCATTGGCGGCGGCACGGGGCATGATGGACAGTGAGCGCTCGGCCGAACAGGTTGCGCGCGATGCCATGGCCATTGCCGCCGATATCTGCGTCTACACAAACGGAAATCTGACGGTTGAGCACATCGCTGGTTAACCGCCAGACTGGTGCCGCCTGTAGAAAGGGCTTTTCATGACCAATTTGACCCCGCGCGAGATCGTCAGCGAACTTGACCGGTTTATCATCGGCCAGAAAGACGCAAAACGGGCCGTGGCCGTTGCATTGCGTAACCGCTGGCGCCGCAAGCAGTTGAGTGATGATCTTCGAGACGAGGTATACCCAAAAAATATCCTGATGATCGGGCCCACCGGTGTTGGAAAGACCGAGATCAGCCGTCGATTGGCCAAGCTGGCCCGGGCGCCGTTTATCAAAGTCGAAGCTACCAAGTTCACCGAGGTCGGATATGTCGGGCGTGATGTGGAACAGATCGTTCGGGATCTCGTCGACGCATCGATTTCGCAGACGCGCGAATACATGCGCGAAGACGTCAAGGCCAAAGCCCACAAGGCGGCAGAGGATCGTGTCCTCGCCGCAATTGCTGGAACCGACGCGCGCGAGGCAACGCTCGATATGTTCAGGCGCAAACTAAAGGCCGGTGAGCTGGACGACACCGTGATCGAACTGGAAGTTGCTGACACCTCGAACCCGATGCCGATGCTTGATATTCCCGGACAACCGGGCGGAAACATGGGCATGATGAACCTCGGCGACCTGTTCGGCAAAGCGTTCGGTGGTCGGACAGTCAAACGCAAGCTGACTGTTTCGGAAAGCTACGATGTTCTGATCGGAGAAGAAGCCGACAAGCTTTTGGACGATGATATCGTCAATAAGATTGCGCTTGAAGCCGTCGAACAGAACGGAATCGTATTTCTCGATGAGATTGACAAGGTTTGTGCACGCACAGATGCACGCGGCGGCGATGTCAGCCGTGAAGGCGTTCAAAGAGATCTGCTTCCGCTGATCGAGGGCACCACTGTTTCGACAAAATATGGGCCGGTGAAAACCGACCATATCCTGTTCATTGCCTCTGGCGCTTTTCATATCGCCAAGCCGAGCGATCTGCTGCCGGAGCTTCAGGGCCGGTTGCCCATTCGGGTCGAATTGCGCGCTTTGACAGAAGAAGATTTCGTTCGAATTCTCACCGAGACGGACAATGCACTCACGCGCCAATACACGGCACTGATGGGAACCGAAGAAGTCGTTGTAACCTTTACCGAAGATGGCATTGGCGCCTTGGCGCATATCGCTGCAGAAGTGAATCAATCAGTTGAAAACATCGGGGCGCGGAGGCTCTACACAGTTATGGAGCGGGTCTTTGAAGAACTGTCATTCACCGCACCTGACCGATCCGGCGAAGCGATCACTGTAGATGCAGCCTTTGTGGACGCCAATTTGGGATCACTGACCCGTTCGGCAGATGTTAGCCGCTACGTTCTTTAGCTTTTGTCCCTTCCTGTAAAACCGTTGCCGAACCCCACGGAGACATTTATGCGGTTCATTTTGATCATCCTTGGGATGGGCCTGTTAACCGGTTGTACGAACCGGAGCTATACCCCAACAGTGCCCGAGGCGCTGGAAGTCGGCACACCTTACACGGTATTTGCTGCCAGCAGCCGCGCCAAAGATTCTAAGGGCACATTCGGACATGAACGGTCGTCTCAGACCAGCTTGCTGGAGCTTACGGTTTCCATTCCACCGTCGCACAAACCGGGGGAACTGGACTTTGCCTATGCCAATCCAAAGCCCGATACCCAGTTCACCATGGCGGAGCGCAAGCAGTTTTCGTCACCCGCAGAGTTTCAGTCCCGGCTGAGAGAAAAGATCAGAGAAAACGGCTCTAATGCGCGCGAAGTTACGGTTTTTGTACACGGCTACAACGCCACACAGGCAGAAACGGCATTCCGGGCGGCACAGCTCGCACATGACATTGATCTTCCCGGAGCTCTGGTGATTTACTCCTGGCCCAGCCGCGGAAAACCATTTGGATATGCTTACGACTCCGACAGCATGTTGTTTGCCCGCGATGGACTGGAGCAATTGCTCAACCATCTCCGCGGTTCAGGGGTGGAGAACATCATTCTTGTTGCCCATTCGATGGGGAGCGCGCTTTCTCTAGAAACCTTGCGTCAGGCTGAAATCCGTGAACCGGGATGGGCCGAAAAAACGCTGGCCGGTGTGGTGCTCATCTCTCCCGATCTCGATGTTGATGTGTTCCGCACCCAGATGTCGAGGTTCGAGACAGTTCCGCAGCCATTCATTCTGATGGTTTCTGAAAAGGACAAGGCTTTGAACTTGTCCAGCCGGCTGCGAGGAACAACTGAGCGAAAACGTTTAGGGAACTCAAGCGATCTCAGTCAGCTTTCGGACCTTCCGATTGAGGTGATTGATACAACGGAATTCAGCAGCGATGCCTATTCATCCCATTTCGTAGCGGCCACCTCGCCTGCCCTGTTGGCCATTTTTGACGATTTGCGCCGCATGGGTCGAACTTTCGGTCCGAACGGGGTGCTCAACGAACAAATGTTGCCCGGTGTGACAATCAGAAAAGATCAGGCAACCCGAACAACGATTTCGGCCCCTAACGAACCTTCTCACTGATCGCCCCGTTCAGCGTGTGCGGCGCAGGTAGACATAGAATGCGCCGTCACCGCCATGACTGACATGCGCCGGCGAAACCTGAAGAACAGCCTGAGCGAGTGGCGGCATCGCCAGCCATTGGGGCACCTGATGACGCAAAACCCCGCGCGGAGCTGGTATGGGGCCGTCGTCAGGTTTTGACTTTCCCTTTCCGGTAATCACCAAAACCAGCCGCTTGCCCGATGCCTGTGCCGAAAGAATGAACCGGATCAGCGTGGGATGGGCCGAGTTCAACCTCATTCCGTGCAGATCAAGTTTTCCTTCCGGCGACAGTTTACCACGCTTCATCCTTTGAAAAGATTTCCGGTCCATTTGAACTGGCGAACTGTTCAGGGATTCCGAAAGTGTCGGCTTGAGGTGATGTTTGACTGGTTTCGATTGAACGGATTCGCCCACTGAAAATTTGTCTAAGCGCGGAACAGGGTGCTTCGTCGGTTTCGGCTTTGGCAACGGGCTCTGCGATCCGGCTGTTCTTCGCTCGGGATGCAGGCGTTCGGCTTGCTCTACAACTTTGTGCCACAGTTCCACTTCATCTGGTGTCAGGCGTCTTCGGGTCATCAGGTCCCGTCCGGCAACAGGGCATACGCCCGTTGAATCGGCAGCAAAACCACCATACGCCCCGGATCTCGCAGGCGACCCGCTGCTTCTCCAGCCGCATCTCCCGTGCCAAAGAAAATATCTGCCCTTTGGGCGCCTTTGATTGCAGATCCGGTATCCTGCGCAATCATCAGCCGGCGCATCTTTCCCATACCGTCTTTCTCGATCCAAACCGGTGCACCCAAGGGCACAAAGGCCGGATCAACAGCAATTGACCTTAGCGGCACAACCGACCTGTTCATTGCGCCAAGCGGCCCGTCACTGCTGGCGACCCCACGAACACGGCGAAAGAAGACATAGGAAGGGTTATGAAACAGAAGCTCTTCGCCGGCTGCAGGATTGCGGCGAACCCAGTTCTTGATCACCTGCGCACTCACTTGATGCGCCCCGAAAATTCCCCTTCGAACAAGCTCTACCCCGATCGACCGGTAGGGGTGTCCGTTAGCACCGCCATATCCGACCCTGATCGAGCTTCCGTTTGAAAGGCGTATTCGGCCGGAACCCTGAATCTGGAGAAAAAACAGTTCGACCGGGTCATCGACCCATGCAATCTCCAGGCCACGGCCTTTCATTACGTCTGATGTAAGAATATCTCGCCGAGAGAGCCAGGGATTTGCCGACCGAGCCTCGGGCGGCATTTTGTAAACCGGGTAACGAAATTGCGCCGTTTGCGTTCGAGATCCATCCAGCTCCGGTTCAAAATAGCCCGTAAACAGGGCCTCTTTGCCATCGGAGATCTCAACCGGGCGAAAAAAGAGTTCAAAAAACGCGCGGGCCGTATCCGGCTTCTGAACCTGAGCGACAGCGCATAGTGAGCGCCAATCAGGATCGTCAAAATCCTTGCAGGTCGTCAGAAACGTATCCAGCGCGGCGACATGATCGTCTTGCGCCCAGCCGTCGAGCTGATCGAAGGACAAAATCCGATGAGTGACGTCTTCATTGGCAGAAGCCCCCGTGGCGGTCATGACGGCACCCGCCAGGATCGCCGCGCGGAGCACTTCACTCACCCGTCCGTAGCGACCAGACGCCAGTTCGGATCATCCGAACCCATGACCCGGGAAAATGTCCACGTATCTTTCTGCCGCTTGACGGCATTGGGATTGCCTTCGACGATATCTCCGCCCCGATCACGAACAACCGAAGTCAATTCACCCACGAACCGCATGGTGATCTCGGCCTTGTTGCTGTCCTTGTCAAAGGCCGCGTCCAGAACCGAGGTTTCACGGACGCCTACAAACTCGGCTTCGACTGTCAGACCCTGATCTTCTCGTGCGGACACGCCGGCCACGAACGCCTCGAACACATCTTCGGCGAGCAACGGTTCAATTTCGGACAGGTTGCCGTTCTCAAAGCCCATCACAATCATTTCATACGCGCCGCGTGCACCCTGAACAAAGTCAGTAACCGAAAAGGTTGGTTCGATCCGCTTCATTGCTGCCAGCGTCTGAGCCTGCGGGCTGTCTTCGGCAACGTGATCGGTAATGTCGCGGTCCGGGCCTCCCTCAATCACCTCAAAGTCCCGACGAGATTTGCGCTCCTGCTGCTGCGGCAAGGGCGGTTTCTCAAAACCTTCACGGGTTCCGAGCACACTCTTCAGGCGCAAAATCAGGAACACGGCAATGCCGGCGAGAACCAGAAGCTGGATCAGCGGTGAATTCATATCGACCTCTTGTCAGGCGTTAGGCTTTGTAAGCATATCCCTGGATCACTATGTAGGGGACAGGCGGGGGCAAGTCCACCGTCCACCACACTGTAAAGGACAACTCAAAATGTATCTGTTTCTGGCCTTCTTGCTGGTGCCGATCATCGAAATTGCCCTGTTCATACAGGTCGGCGGTTTGATCGGGCTCTGGCCGACTTTGGGAGTTGTCGTATTGACCGCAGTTTTGGGCACTACGCTCATGCGGACACAAGGTCGCATGGCGATGGGGCAGGTTCAAAACGCGTTTAACCGGCTGGATGACCCGACCGAACCTTTGGCCCATGGGGCTATGATCTTGGTTGCGGGTGTCCTGCTGTTGACACCCGGTTTCTTCACGGACGCTGTTGGGTTCGCATTGCTGATGCCACCGATACGCATTGGCGTATTCAAGTATTTACGCAGCAAGGTGACAATTACCCAGTTCCAGATGGGCGGGCAGGCCGGGTTTCACGATTTCCGACAGGGTGATTCCCAGCTGGGAGACATCATCGACGGAGAGGCCACAGAGGTTCACCCAAACCGCGAACCTACAACAGGCCCATCAGGTTGGGTTGAAGGTCCTGACCGGCATTGAGGTGACCGGGGCAAGCTGGTAAGCAAGGCCGACCAATTCTCAGGAGCCAACAATGTCCGATACTTCTGCCCAAGAAGGTAGCCAGACCCAACAAGCGCCGCAGGTTCAAATGCGGGTTCTCGGTCAGTACATCCGCGATCTGTCTTTCGAAAACGTGATGGCCCAAAAGGGCGCATCCGGCGAAGTGCAGCCTGATATCAATGTTCAGGTCAATCTGGACGCAAAAAAGCGGCCCGCCGATCATCAGTTTGAAGTGATGGTCAAACTGAACGTCTCTTCGAAAGCTAAGGGGATGGAAGACGTCTTGTTCCTTTTGGAACTGGAATACGTCGGCGTTTTCCACATCGAGGGGGTCGCTGACGATCAGATGCATCCGTTCCTTTTGATCGAATGCCCCCGGATGTTGTTCCCGTTCTTGCGTCGTATTGTGAGCGACGTTACCCGGGACGGCGGATATCCGCCGCTCAATCTCGACAACATCGATTTTGTTTCGCTCTACCGCGCCGAACTTCTGCGCCGTCAGAAAGAACAGGCCGAGCAACAAGCCACGGTCTGAACAGGGTCCAGCGCCTGTCCGGAGACGGTCAGGCGCGTTTCCACACCGGGTTTTCGCCCAGCTTTGTCACGAATTCATCATGTGCTGCTTTTTCATCAGCCGTGAGTCTCGAAGGCAAAGGCGCATTTCTCGGTTTGGGCCGCCAAGCATCCGAAACAGTTTTGTCTGAACCAGCCGAACTGACCGACAAAGCGAAATCCGGCTGACGGCCACCAATCAGCTCGAGATATACTTCCGCCAAGATTTCAGAATCGAGTAAGGCTCCGTGCAATGTCCGCGAAGAGTTATCGATCCCGAAGCGACGACACAGTGCATCCAAAGAGGCAGGCGATCCCGGGAAGCGCTGGCGCGCGATTGCCAAGGTATCGATCGCCCTTTCCCATGCAAGTTCCGGCAAACCCATCCAGCGAAGTTCGGCGTTGAGGAACTTCATGTCAAAAGCCGCGTTGTGGATCACCAGCTTGGCATCGCCCACAAAATCGAAAAAGTCCTTACCGATCTTCTCGAATACAGGTTTGTCTTTCAGTGTTACAGCGCCCGGGGCAGGGGGTTGCGGCGGGTCCAGCAGATCCGGTCCGATACCGTGAACCTGAAACGCGTCCTGCGGCATGGACCGCAGCGGGTTGATATACTGGTGGTAGGTTTCGCCGGTTGGCATGTGATTTAAGAGCTCAAGGCAACCGATTTCGACGATACGGTCACCGCCCTCAGGATCGAAGCCTGTGGTCTCGGTGTCGAGAACGATTTCACGCATGCTTCATTCCTTCTCTTATCTCAGCCACGATCTGCTGAACCTGGAGGCGCGCATGCGCAAGCGTGTCCGTAACAATGACGTATTCCGAGCGCGCTCGCTTCTCGGCATCTGGCATCTGCTGCGCCACGATATGAGCAAACTGATCTTCGGTCATTGTTCCGCGTTCCAACACCCGGGTTTTCTGAGTTTCTGGATCGACAGACACGCATGCAACGGCATCCATCGCGGCATCCCCTCCTGTTTCAAAGAGCAGGGGAATATCAAAGACCATGATATCCGCCTTGGAGTTCATTCGAAACTCGGCTCGATCTCTGGCAACAAGCGGATGGACGATCCGTTCGATTTCTCTGAGGGCATCAGGCCGTCCCGCCAGTATGGATTTAAGTACCTGCCGATCAACCTGATCATCAATCACTGCTTTCGGAAAGGCTTGCCGCATCTCTTCAACTGCTGCACCACCCCTAGAGTAAAGCCTGTGGACAGCGGCATCAGCATCCCAGACGTCGCACCCCTGGTCGGCAAACAACTTTGCTGTTGTGCTCTTTCCCATCCCGATTGAGCCGGTGAGACCCAGTGCAAAACTCATCGAAGAGCTGCCGCTCGGGTTGCGTTGTCGACATCCGGCCGGGTGCCGAACCAGCGTTCGAAACCAGGAACTGCTTGATGCAAAAGCATTCCCAGTCCATCCACTGTATGACAGCCAGCGTCTTCGGCAACCTGCAACAAGCGGGTCTTGAGAGGGGCATAAACCAGATCTGTCACCACGGTTCCCCGTACCAACCCGTCCAACGGAACACGCAGCTCTGGTTTACCGATCATCCCAAGGGAGGTTGTATTGACAACCAACTTTCCCTCTTCGATCACGTTGCCGGCCTGAACCCAATCAATCACCCGCACTCGCTGCCCAAAATCATCTCGTAGCTGTTCCGAGCGGACACGCGTTCGGTTCGTCAAAAGGATTTCCGGAACACCGGCATCTATCAAAGAGGCGACAACAGCGCGCGCTGCTCCTCCTGCGCCTAGAACCACGGCAGGCCCCGACGTCGGGTCCCAGTCTGCGGCTCCATTGCGAAGGTTTTCTATGAAGCCGTAACCATCTGTATTATCTGCATGAATTTTACCATCTGCCCGAAAGATAAGTGTATTGGCCGCACCAATTAGTGTGGCCCGATCTGTCACCTGATCTGCAAGCGCCAGCACCGTCTCTTTATGCGGGATAGTCACGTTGACACCGACAAAGCCTGCCTTCGGCAGGGTTCGCAGGACTTGTTCAAGGTCATCGCGTCCGACATCCATCGGAATGTAGTGACCTTCGATTCCATATGTCTTTAGCCAATGACGGTGCAGGCGCGGGGACCGCGAGTGCGCTATAGGCGATCCAATTACTCCGGCAAGTGGAATGCGCATATCAGTCATTGATCGATCACCCCTCTGAGAGCGAGAAAATTCAGTAACTCCAACAAGGGCATACCCAAAACGTTAAAATAGTCGCCGTCAATGCCGCTAAACAGTCTGACCCCTTCTTCTTCCAGTTTGTAACCTCCGACGGCATGCCGGATGCTGTCCCAGTTTCGGTCGACATAGCTCTGCAAGTACGCGTCACTGCAGTTTCTCATCCGAAGCCGAACCTGACCGACATGTCGCCAGACAGGTCCACCATCCTGATAGATCACCGCAGCCGACAACAGCATATGCCGCTGCCCACGCATCTGTTTCAGCTGCGTGACTGCTGTTTCGGGGCTGTCTGGTTTGGACAGCAGGTTTCCGTCAAAATCAAGAACCTGATCACACCCGAGAACCATTGCTTCTGGAAATTTGTCGCTGACCTTTCGTGCCTTCATCTCAGCCAGTGCATCCGCGATATCTCGCGGTCTGGCATGTTCCGCGAGCAAAGAAGATTTCACGGATTCTTCATCCACCCGTGGTTTCTCTATCCGGAAAGGGACCGCTGCGTTGCGTAGCAGGCTTGCCCTGATTTCTGAGCCAGAGGCTAGTATGATGGGGACCGTCATGTGGATAACAAGGTGGTTTGGCTGCGAGTTTCTTAGGAACCGTTTGTATGACTTTAGGGCTTGCATGCAAGTGTTGCAGATAAGCGAGCGATCATCAGGGATTCGTTCTTGAGTCTTCCAGTTGGGAAAAGGACAAGTTCCGGGGAATAGTTTGAAGTTACCAATGCAATTTGTTCACATGCTATGAGCTATAACCCTCAAATATGGACTTCTTAGCTTATTGATATTAAATGATAAATTTAGTTTATCCAGACCCGTGGGTGAAGTTCTGCCAGTTTGCTTTTCATGTGGATAATCTTTGGGATGAAAATTTTATCCACGGAAATCCTTGATCCAACAAAACCATCAATCTTTCTTTCTATAATTTTTTATTTATTGAGAGTGGGAAGGAACTCGGGGTTACGTGATGACCGATCTGCTTTTCACTCTCTATCCATGGAATAAGGCCATACACATCATGGCTGTTCTTTCTTGGATGGCTGGCTTGTTCTACTTGCCACGTCTCTTTGTTTACCACGTCGAGCGGGCAGAGCAGGTCGAAGGTGCGCCTGAGATATTTCAGATCATGGAAGAAAAGCTGATCCGCTTCATCATGAAACCGGCGATGGTAGCCAGCTGGTTCTTCGGACTAATGATGGTCGTAACACCCGGTATCATTGACTGGGGTTCTGTCTGGCCGTGGACCAAGGGGATATCGGTTGTTGCGATGACTTGGTTTCACTTTTGGCTGGAGTTTCGGAGGCGGGAGTTTTTGTCCGGTAAGAACAAACTCTCTGGTCGGCAGTACAGGCTGATGAACGAAGTCCCAACCGTGCTCATGATCGTGATTGTCTTGTCGGTCATTCTGAAATTTTGATCCGATAGTTGCAGTGATTTGACTCGCCCGGCTGTGTTGATTATGTCAGAGGCCAAGCACCCGTCCGGGTAGGCCGACTCTTCCATCTGTTAGAACTCAAATATCGCTGTCGCGATATCGCAAGGTCGTATCAACATGACAATCGAATCCCTTAACCTGTCTGATCTAAAGGCCAAGAGCCCCAAGGATCTTCTTTCCATGGCCGAAGATCTTGAGATCGAAAATGCCTCGACCATGCGAAAAGGCGAGATGATGTTCCAAATTCTGCGTGAGCGCGCAGATGAGGGTTGGACCATTGGGGGTGATGGCGTTCTTGAAGTTCTGCAGGACGGTTTCGGATTTCTCCGTTCCCCGGAGGCGAACTATCTTCCTGGCCCGGACGACATTTATGTGTCGCCCGAAATGATCCGCCAGTATTCCCTACGAACAGGTGACACGATCGAAGGGGCGATCAAGGCACCTGATGACAATGAGCGCTATTTTGCGCTTACCAACGTGACGAAGATCAACTTTGAGAATCCGGAGAAGGCAAAGCACAAGATAGCCTTTGACAACCTGACGCCGCTCTATCCTGATGAGCGTTTGAAAATGGAGATCGAGGATCCGACGATCAAAGATCGCTCTGCACGCGTTATCGATCTTGTTGCACCGATCGGTAAGGGCCAGCGCTCGCTGATTGTGGCGCCGCCTCGGACCGGTAAAACGGTAATCCTGCAGAACATCGCACATTCGATCGAACGCAATCACCCAGAATGTTATTTGATCGTTCTGCTAATTGATGAACGGCCGGAAGAAGTTACCGACATGCAGCGTTCAGTTAAAGGAGAAGTGGTTTCTTCGACCTTTGACGAACCTGCTACGCGCCACGTGGCGGTTTCTGAAATGGTGATTGAAAAAGCCAAGAGACTGGTGGAACACAAACGAGATGTTGTGATCCTGCTCGACTCAATCACAAGACTTGGTAGAGCTTTCAACACTGTGGTGCCGTCATCAGGCAAAGTTCTGACGGGTGGTGTTGATGCGAATGCCCTGCAACGGCCAAAAAGGTTCTTTGGTGCGGCGCGAAATATCGAAGAGGGTGGATCACTCACAATCATTGCAACTGCGCTGATCGATACAGGCAGCCGCATGGACGAAGTCATCTTTGAAGAGTTCAAGGGTACGGGTAACTCTGAAATTGTTCTGGATCGCAAGATTGCCGACAAACGTGTGTTCCCGGCCATCGACATACTCAAGTCAGGCACCCGAAAGGAAGACCTGCTAGTGGATAAGGGCGACCTGGCCAAGACTTTTGTCCTGCGCCGGATCCTCAACCCAATGGGAACCACGGATGCGATCGAATTCTTGCTTTCGAAACTCAAGCAGACCAAATCAAACGGTGAGTTCTTCGACTCCATGAATACCTGATATCGTCTGCCGGTCGGCAGCAAGGGGGTCATATGGATACCGTTTTTGCCCTGGCGAGTGCGCCAGGAAAGGCAGGTGTTGCAGTTGTCCGGATCTCTGGTCCGAAAGCGCGGTCGGCGGCCTGCACTCTCAGCTCCAGAGATTTGCCTGAACGGGGCATGACTTATGCTTCTCTCCACGATCGCCATGGTGGATTTCTTGATGATGCGCTAATTTTGACCTTCTTGGCTCCGGCAAGTTTCACCGGAGAAGACGTTGTGGAGTTGCAGGTTCATGGAAGTATCGCGTCCATAAATGCGATATTGCAGACGCTTTCCGGGCTCGATGACCTGCGATTGGCAGAGCCTGGTGAATTTACCAGGCGCGCATTGGAAAACGGAAAACTGGATCTTGCGCAGGTTGAGGGGTTGGCCGACCTGATCGAAGCGGAAACAGAAGCGCAACGTAAACAGGCCCAAGCGGTTCTTGGTGGTCGATTGGGGGATTTGGCTGAGGTATGGCGCCGCGATCTGATAAGGGCAGCATCGTTGATCGAAGCGGTCATTGATTTTGCAGACGAAGAAGTCCCTACAGACGTTGGCGAAGAAGTTTCAGCGCTTTTGGAATTTGTTCTTGTTGACCTGAACGGGCAGATCAAAGGTATTTCGGTTTCAGAGCGGATCCGAAGCGGTTTCGAAGTCGCAATCGTCGGTTCACCAAACGTCGGAAAATCTACACTGCTGAATGCTCTGGCGGGGAGAGATGCTGCTATCACCTCCGAGGTCGCTGGGACAACGAGGGACGTCATCGAAGTTCGAATGGATTTGGCCGGTTTACCAGTGACACTGCTGGACACTGCAGGTCTGCGCGAAACCGAGGACTCAGTTGAAAGAATTGGAATCAGCCGTGCACGAGATCGGGCCAAAGCCGCAGATTTGCGGGTCTTTCTCGCTGAAGCTGGCGAAACCTTCGACGTCACTCCCGAGGAAGGGGATATATGGTTATTGCCAAAAGGTGACCTTCGCCTGGACAAAAATGGTGCGATCTCAGGAAAATCGGGCTTTGGGGTCGAAGAACTGATCTTGAAGATAACCGATGAGTTATCCGAAAGATCTGCAAGGTCGAGTATCGCGACGCGAGAACGCCACCGAGTTGCCATGCAACGCGCACTTGTCCGCTTGGAGGGGGCACGCAACCTTCTGGGCCACGGTCCGGAACAATATGATATCGTCGCCGAGGAAATTCGAAGCGCGATTCGTGCTTTGGAAATGCTGGTCGGCCGGATTGACGTGGAAAACCTGCTGGATGAGATCTTTGCCAGTTTCTGCCTAGGAAAGTGAGGAGTGTTTCACGTGAAACATTCAGCGTTCGATGTAATTGTAATTGGTGGTGGGCATGCCGGAACAGAAGCCGCGCATGCAGCGGCCAGAATGGGCGTGTCGACAGCGCTAATAACACTAAGCCGTGACGGAATCGGTGTGATGTCCTGCAATCCGGCGATCGGAGGCCTTGGAAAGGGTCACCTGGTTCGGGAAATCGACGCTTTGGATGGCGTTATGGCGCGGGTCGCGGATAAGGCGGGAATCCAGTTCCGTCTTTTAAACCGGCGAAAGGGCCCTGCGGTTCAAGGCCCGAGAGCACAATCTGACCGTGCGATTTACCAGCGCGAAATGAGGACGGAAACCGAAACTCGGAAGAACCTTACGATTGTCGAAGGGGAGGCTATAGATTTTCTGGTCGAAGATGGGCACGTCAAAGGGATTCGTCTTGATAACGGCAGCGAAATTGGTGCGATCGCAACGATTTTGACCACCGGCACGTTCCTGAGGGGCGTTATTCATATCGGAGACGTGACGAAACCCGGAGGGCGAATGGGTGATAAGCCGTCCATCAAGTTGGCGAAACGTATTGAGACGTTTGGCCTACCGCTCGGACGATTGAAAACGGGAACGCCACCCCGATTGGATTCAAGAACAATTGATTGGTCTTCTCTGGAAATGCAGCCGGGTGACGATGACCCCACCTTGTTCTCGTTTTTATCCAGCGGAGTTTATGTGCAGCAGATTTCTTGCGGAATTACGCACACCAACGAAAATACACACAGAATAATTCAAGAAAATCTTGCGAGATCAGCAATGTACGGTGGCCAGATCGAGGGGGTAGGCCCAAGATACTGCCCATCGATTGAAGACAAAATCGTACGATTTTCTGACAAATCCTCTCACCAGGTATTTCTTGAACCAGAAGGATTACAAGACCACTCCGTTTATCCAAATGGTATCTCGACGTCTTTACCCGAAGACATTCAGGAACAATACGTTCGCTCAATTCGTGGATTGGAGGAGGCGAAGATATTCCAGCCCGGATACGCCATCGAGTATGACTATGTAGATCCAAGAGCTCTGAACACACATCTTCAGGTTAAATCTGTTCCGGGGTTGTACTTGGCAGGACAGATCAATGGTACGACTGGATATGAAGAGGCGGCCGCGCAGGGCTTGGTTGCTGGGTTGAACGCAGCGCTGCAAGTTCAAAATCGTTCTTTGTACACGTTTAGCCGTTCAGACAGCTATATTGGTGTGATGATAGATGATCTTACGACTCGAGGCGTTTTGGAGCCCTACCGAATGTTCACATCTCGTGCGGAATTCCGATTGTCCCTCCGGGCTGATAATGCCGATCAACGCCTAACACCTATTGGATTGGAGCTTGGTTGTGTCGGGGGCGAGCGCAGCACAGTGTTTGGAGAAAAGATCGGGGCCTTAAGCCAAGTTACATATGCATTGAATTCATCCAGCTTCACTCCGAAGGAAATTCAATCTGCCGGCATTTCGGTGAATCAGGACGGAAAGCGTCGATCGGGTCTAGAAGTATTGGCCTTTCCAAACGTGTCATTTGAGGATCTCAAAGATCTCTTGCCAACTCTAGCCAACACCAAAACAGAAATCAGGCTACAGGTTGAGAGAGATGCCCTTTATGCAAATTACATAGACCGACAAAAACGGGATGTTGAAACTTTGAGGCGCGAAGAGCGGCAGACTATCCCGGCAGAATTCGACTACTCATTGATTGGTGGCCTGTCCAATGAGCTGAAGGCTAAGTTGAGCGAGGCAACGCCTGAGAACATCGCCCAAGCGGCCCGTATAGATGGTATGACACCCGCTGCTCTTGCACTCATTCTGACACAGCTGAAGCGTCAGGAAAGGTCGAAGTCTGCGTAATGTCCGAAGATTCACTTGAGCAGATTGGATTGGATGTTTCACGTGAAACAATCGACCGATTGAAGATTTACGAAAGAACGCTGAAAAAGTGGAATCCCAGTATCAACCTGGTATCAAAGCGCAGTCTGGATGAAGCTTGGGGTAGGCATATCCTTGATTCTGCTCAGATATTTGTTTTTCAAAGACCCGAAGGGCATTGGGTTGACTTGGGTTCCGGGGGAGGTTTGCCCGCATTGATCTTGGCTGCAATCTCGGCAGAAACGACGCCCAATGCCAGATTTACCTTGATCGAAAGCGATAAGCGAAAATCAGCATTTCTCAGGACCGCGGCGCGTGAAATGGGATTGCGAATTGAGGTGCTGGCCGAACGTATCGAAGCAGCAACCCCTCAAAACGCAGACATACTGTCGGCGAGGGCGCTTACGGACTTGGGGGGATTGTTGAGCTTTGCCCAGCGGCACGCAAATCCGGGAGCGACATTGGTGTTTCCAAAAGGTTCGACTTGGGAAAATGAGGTCGAAGAGGCCCGGAAAGAATGGAACTTTGAGTTGGAAGCGATTAAAAGTTCAGTAGAACCCGGAGCAGCAATCCTGAAAATTAGAGGAGTATCGCGTGGCTGATTACTCTCGCCCCGCCGGACCACGCATCATAGCCGTCGCCAACCAAAAGGGCGGTGTCGGTAAAACAACAACAGCAATAAATCTGGCAGCTGCTTTGGTGGAGCAGGGGCTCAGGGTGTTGGTGGTGGACCTTGACCCGCAGGGAAATGCGTCTACTGGCCTTGGCATTGATGTGGATGACAGAGAATTCACGACCTATGAACTGTTGATTGATGACGCGCCCTTGGCTGACGTCATTCAGGACACGAGCTTTGAGGGGTTGAGCATTGTTCCGGCAACCGTTGATCTGAGCTCTGCTGATATTGAATTGATTGCGAATGAAAAGCGGAGTTTTCTTCTCCACGATGCTTTGCGCCAAACTGCAATGGACTCATTTAGTTGGGATTACATACTGATAGATTGCCCGCCCTCCCTGAACTTGTTGACGGTCAACGCGATGATCGCCGCGCATTCTGTCCTAATTCCGCTTCAAAGCGAGTTCTTTGCCTTGGAGGGCCTGTCACAACTGATGCTGACAATCAGAGAAGTTCGGCAGGCGGCAAATCCTGATTTGCGTATTGAGGGTGTCGTGTTGACGATGTTTGATCGCCGAAACAACCTGTCTCAACAGGTAGAGGATGATGCCAGGGCCAATCTCGGCGACATCGTGTTCACGACCAAGATTCCGCGAAATGTACGGGTCAGCGAGGCGCCATCCTATGCGGTGCCTGTTCTTGCATATGAGACAAACTCCCAAGGTGCTCAGGCCTACCGGTCGCTTGCGCAGGAGATCTTGAGAAAACATAAGAAAATAGCGGCCTGATCGCGAAGGAGGGAGAGCAATGAGTGACAAAAAGACGAAGCCCCGGGGTTTGGGCCGTGGTCTGTCCGCCCTGATGGCGGATGTTGCGCCGGTTGCAGAAACAACTTCGGAAGACAGTCGTAGAACTGCCGATATAGTAGTTCCGATTGAAAAACTCGTTCCAAACCCGGACCAGCCGCGACGCGATTTCCGCCCGGAGGATCTGGATGACCTTGCCGCGTCCATTCGGGAGAAGGGTGTTCTTCAACCGCTCATTGTCCGCCCGGCGTCAGATGGAGCTTTTGAGATTGTGGCAGGTGAGCGCCGTTGGCGTGCCTCTCAACAGGCTCAATTGCACGAAATTCCTGTGCTTGTTCGCGAATACAGCGACACGGAAGTGCTCGAAGTTGCCATTATAGAGAATATCCAACGGGCGAATCTGAACGCTGTGGAAGAGGCGGCCGGCTACCGGCAGCTAATGGATCGGTTCGGGCATACGCAGGAAAAACTTTCGGAGGCGTTGGGCAAGAGCCGATCTCACATTGCCAACCTGTTGCGGTTGCTTTCTTTGCCTGACGACGTTCAGTCGTATCTTCGCGATGGAAAACTGTCGGCGGGGCATGCTCGTGCTTTGATCATGGTCGATAACCCTTCGGAGGTTGCCAAAGCGGTGATCCAGAAGGGTTTGTCGGTTCGGGCAACTGAGGCGATGGTCAAAAAGCAGAAAGCAGGACCGCCAGAGGGAGCGACGCGTCGGGCTTCTCGAAAGGTCAGTGAAAAGGATGCGGATACGCGCGCCTTGGAAGGCGACCTTTCTTCAGGATTGGGGATGAAGGTCTCGATTGACCACAAACCAAACAGCGAATCCGGTAAAGTATTGATTTCATACGAAACTCTCGAACAGCTCGATGAGCTTTGTTCTTTGCTTACGCGTTAGGACGAGTCCAGATAAACAGCATAACCGCGCTCAAGACTATGGCTTGAATAATCAGGACATGTGTGGGCGCTTTCAAGGCGAGCGACAGTGCGAAGACAAATGCCACGGAAACCGTGGCCCACTTCTTTGCCTGCGGGTTTATGGCACCAGATCTATTCCAGTCTTCGATCATTGGCCCGAAAGTCTTGTGGGCCAGTAACCAGTTGTGGAGGCGAGGAGACGAACGGGCGAAGCAAAATGAAGCAAGCAGAATAAATGGAACAGTTGGCAGAAGCGGCAAAACAATCCCTGCCGCGGCAAGTCCAACAGAGAAGATTCCAAGTATCGCCCACAAATAGTGCATCATTCACTCGATCAGAAGTTCTCTAAGGATCCCATTCAGAACCATGCGCCCTTTGTTGGTTGTCGCTATGCGGCGATCCGACTGTTGTAAAAGATCAAGGGATTTGAGGTGGTTCAGGACGTCATCATCCAAGGAATGGCCAGCGAGGTTCTCGAACCGGTCAAGATCTACGCCTTCGACCAATCGCAACCCCATCAGAAGAAACTCCTGAGCCTGTTCGGATGCCGGCAATTTCGACCTCAGAGATTCACCTGAGCCCGAAGCCACTTTGGATAGCCACTCTTGCGGGGTTCGAAAGCTCTCAGTTGCAAACCGACCATTGGTCAGGCTCATGCGACCATGGGCGCCGGGGCCAATGCCGACATAGTCTCCGTATCGCCAGTAAATTAGATTGTGCTTAGATTCTGATCCTGGCAATGCGTGGTTCGACACCTCATAAGCCGGCAGCCCGGCTTTGGTGCAGATTTCCTGCGTTACCTGATACATGTCGGCGGATAATTCCTCCTCGGGTAGCCCGCGAAGTTTGCCAGCGGCATACCGATCGCCGAAAGCCGTGCCTGCTTCGATGGTCAATTGATAGAGCGAGATGTGATCAAGGCCCAGAGTTAGAGCCGAATTTAGCTCGGATCTCCAGTCTGCAAGACTCTGGTGTTGGCGCGCATAAATCAGATCGAAACTGACACGATCAAATAGATTCCGAGCGGTTTCAAAGGCCGCAAGACCCTCATTTACCGTATGAATTCGACCCAAACGCCGCAGATCATCATCATGCAGTGCCTGAATCCCCATTGAGATGCGGTTGACGCCAGCTTGCCGATAGTCGGCAAACCGCCCTGCTTCAACCGAACCAGGGTTGGCCTCAAGGGTGATTTCAATGGAGTTTGCGCAAGACCAGTTGGCTCTTGCAGAGGTGATGATGGCGTCGACCGTTTCGGGATCCATCAGGCTGGGAGTTCCGCCCCCGAAGAATATGCTGTCGAGTACACGACCCGGTGTTTCAGCTGCCGCTCTGGAAAGTTCCGCGAGATATGCATCGACCCATTGTTTTTGGTCAATTTGGCGGGAAACATGGCTGTTGAAGTCGCAATAGGGGCATTTGGCCTCACAAAACGGCCAGTGAATATAGAGACCAAACCCGCCGTTGCGCCAATCTTCAGCCAAAACATCCCGCCACGAATTTCGATACCGCCGCAGCACGATGGGAAATTTTGTTCTTTTCCCAGCGATCCATCTCGGCATAGGTAGTTTCGTGGCCTTGCGGGACAAACATCGGATCGTATCCAAAACCGTCCTTGCCGCGGATTGGCCAGACGAGATGGCCGGGCGCAACGCCCTCGAATACCTCATCATGCCCGTCGGGCCATGCCAGAACCAGCGTGCAACGGAATTGAGCCGTTCGAGGATGAGGAGCGTTCAAATTCTCTAACTCGGTATTCGCCCGGGTCATAGCCATTAGAAAGTCGCGGCCATTTTCGGTTTCCGCCCAGTCAGCTGTGTAAACTCCGGGAGCACCGTTTAAAGCGTCGATGGTGATCCCGGAATCGTCAGACAAGGATGGCAGGCCTGTGGCCATGGCGGCGGCATGTGCCTTAATACGGGCGTTGCCCACGAATGTGTCTTCGGTCTCTTCAGGTTCAGGCAGGTTCATGTCGCTGGCTCCGACGACTTTCACACCAAAAGGCTGAAGAAGATGAGCCATCTCCTCCAGTTTTCCTTTGTTATGCGTTGCAACAAGCAGCGTGTCGCCAGCGAATTTTCGGGTCATTTGGCTGCACCTTGCTGCGCCGATACGAGTTCTCCAACGCCCTTTTCTGCAAGGTCAAGCAATGCGTTCATCTGGTCGCGGCTAAAGACTGAACCTTCAGCGGACATCTGCACTTCAATCAGTTTTCCTGACCCGGTCATGATGAAATTCCCATCAACGCCGGCTTCGCTGTCTTCGGGATAATCCAAATCCAAAACGGGTTGCCCGGCATAAATCCCGCAGGATACTGCGGCCACGGGATCAACGAGGGGGTCAGAAATCACGTCTCCAGCCTTGATTAACTTGTTCACAGCCTGGCGCAGTGCGACCCATCCCCCGGTGATTGCAGCGCAGCGGGTTCCGCCGTCGGCCTGAATCACGTCGCAGTCAATGGTTATCTGCCGTTCGCCAAGGGCAACCCGATCAACACCAGCCCGAAGCGACCGACCAATCAATCGCTGGATCTCGACTGTTCGGCCACCTTGTTTGCCGGCGGCGGCCTCGCGACGCATACGGGTGTTGGTCGCACGTGGCAGCATACCGTATTCAGCGGTCACCCAACCAAGACCGGACCCCTTGATGAACGGCGGTACCCGTTCCTCTAGTGTCGCGGTGCAAAGAACATGAGTATCGCCAATCTTGATCAGGCAAGAGCCTTCGGCGTGCTTGGTAATCCCCGTTTCAATTGAAACCGGGCGCATTTCGGTCAAATCTCGTCCAGAGGGTCGCATCAGGAGTCCTTTATTGTCTCTAGCCGGGGATAGCCCTCGGGATAGAGGCAGCGCAACCCCGATTGACCTTTGTTGCTTGTCGACTTTAATGACGAAACAGTGACGACTTGCACCCAGACTGCTCAGCTAGCCGTGTCCGAGACCTATGAATGAATGATGCAACCAGATTGCTAGACGAGATGAACGACCGTTCGCGCGAGGTGTTCCGCATGGTCGTTGAATCCTATCTGCAAAGTGGAGAACCTGTAGGTAGCCGGACCCTGACCCGCAGCCTGAGTGAAAAAGTGTCCGCCGCAACTGTGCGCAATGTCATGCAGGATCTCGAAATTCTTGGATTGCTGGCTAGCCCCCATGTCAGCGCCGGCCGTGTTCCGACGCAAATGGGGCTGCGCATGTTTGTCGATGGGCTATTGGAGGTTCGCAACCTCGACGAAACCGATCGCGAACGGATCGATGCAACCGTCGAAAGCAATTCAGCCGATGTCGGGACAATGCTGGACCGAGTTGGATCTGCCTTGTCCGGAGTGACACAGGGCGCATCCCTGGTTCTGACGCCGAAACAGGACTCAGAGGTGCGGCATATCGAGTTCGTGTCTCTTGCCCACGACCGGGCACTGGTTGTGCTGGTCTTTGCCGATGGTCGCGTCGAAAATCGTCTTTTTGCTCCGCCGCCCGGACAGACACCAAGTTCAATGCGCGAGGCAGCGAATTTCTTGAACTCCTTTATCGAGGGGCGAACACTGAACGAGCTCCAAAGCGCAATTCAGACCGAGATCGCCTCGCGACGGCAAGAAATCGACTCGCTCGCTCAGGTCATGGTGGAAAGCGGGTCGGCTGTTTGGGACGCAGAGGACAGCGAATCGCCCCGACTGATTGTCCGCGGGCGGGCGAACCTGATTGGAGAAACAGGACAGGAAGACGAACTGGAACTGATACGCAACCTGTTTGATGACCTGGAACGAAAGCGCGATATCGCGGAATTCCTTGAACTGACGGAATCTGGGGATGGTGTGCGCATTTTTATTGGCTCTGAGAACAAACTCTTTTCACTTTCGGGTTCCTCTCTGGTGGTTTCTCCTTATATGAACGCTGATCGAAAGATAATCGGTGCGGTAGGGGTTATTGGCCCAACACGACTGAACTATGGACGGATCGTGCCGATTGTGGACTACACAGCGCAACTGGTCGGAAAGTTGATTACCGACCGGAGTTAGGGGTGAAACATGGCAGAACCAAAAAACGATGAATTCCTTGATGATATCGAAACCGCCGAAGCCGAAGAGCTGATCGAAGAGTTTCTGGAAATCAGTGAGGAAGATGCCGAACTCGACGCGCTGAGAGCCGAACGTGATGAGCTCAAAGACCGCTTCATTCGCGCCCTCGCCGATGCAGAAAATGCCCGCAAGCGCGGGGACAAGGCGCGGCGCGAGGCCGAACAGTACGGAGGCTCCAAACTGGCTCGTGACATTCTGCCTGTCTATGACAACATGAAACGTGCATTGGAGGCTGCCACTGATGAGCAGAAGGAGGTTTCCAAGGCATTGATCGAGGGGATTGAGCTGACTATGCGCGTCATGCTTGATGTGTTTGGAAAACATGGGATCAGCGTCGTTTCACCGGAAGTCGGAGACAAATTCGACCCGCAGCAGCACGAAGCCATGTTCGAAGCTCCGGTTCCGGGCACTGTCGCGGGCGAGATTATTCAGGTGTCGGCCGAGGGTTTTATGCTGCATGACAGATTGCTGCGCCCTGCTCAGGTCGGCGTATCTTCCACACCAGCCAGCTAACAACGCCGTTCAGCATCCATATAATGGATATCAGTTAGACATGAGGCGGTCAGGATCTGGCCGCCTCTTTCAATTTGTATAGCAAGTCCAGCGCTTCCCGGGGGCTGAGGTCATCGGGGTGGACATCCTTCAGCATGGAATCCACTTCCGAAGCTACCTTTGTCATGGATGTCTGCGGTGAAGGTGCGGCGGCAAACAGGGGTAGGTCGTCCACCTGAATGCGCCCACCTCCTTCGCGACTGCTCTCTTCAAGCATGTCCAGAACTTGGCGCGCCCTGGAAACTACGCAGTCGGGCAGTCCGGCAAGTTGAGCGACCTGAACACCATAAGAGCGGTCAGCAGCACCCTTTCGAACTTCGTGGAGAAAGATGACCTCCCCCTCCCACTCTTTGACTGAAACAGTAGCGTTTTCGACGCCTTCCAACGTATTCGCGAGCTGGGCTAGCTCGTGATAATGTGTTGCAAACAATGCGCGACACCTATTCATCTGGTGCAGATGCTCGAGGGTCGCCCATGCGATGGAAAGCCCGTCGTAAGTGGCAGTCCCGCGCCCGATTTCATCCAAAATCACCAATGCCCGGTCGTCAGCCTGATTCAGGATCGCAGCTGTCTCAACCATTTCAACCATAAAGGTCGAACGCCCACGGGCGAGATCATCCGAGGCTCCAACCCGGCTGAAAAGTTGACTGATCAACCCGATATGCGCCTCGTAAGCGGGAACATAGCTGCCCATCTGGCCGAGTAGAGCAATGAGGGCATTCTGGCGCAGAAAAGTGGACTTACCAGCCATGTTGGGCCCTGTCAGCAACCAAATCGCGGCGCCATCTTGGGCGGAGAGGTCGCAGTCATTGGCTACGAAAGGTTCGCCATTCTGGCGACGCAACGCATGTTCGACAACAGGATGGCGCCCTCCGGATACGTGAAAAGCGCGAGAGTCGTCGATCCTCGGGCGGGTCCAACCTTCGGATTTTGCCAGATCGCCCAGAGCAGTAACCAAGTCAAGCTCGGCAAGGCCTTTAGATGCAGCAGTTAGACGGCCGGAATCACCCAAGATCGCTGTCGAAAGCGCCAAATAGAGCTTCTTTTCGATCTCTAGTGCCAAGTTTCCGGCATTGAGAATTCGGGTTTCAAGCTCGCTGAGTTCAACCGTCGTAAACCGAACCTGATTGGCCGTGGTTTGGCGGTGTACGAAGGTTTCGGAGAGTGGAGCAGACCGCATTTTTTCTGCGTGGGTTGCCGTGGTTTCGATGAAATATCCCAGCACGTTGTTGTGCTTGATCTTTAACGACGAAATCCCCGTTCTTTCAGAGTATTCCTGCTGCAGTGATGCAATAACCGATCGGCCCTCGTCACGCAGCGTTCGGGCTTCGTCAAGTTCGCCGTCATATCCAGCAGCAATAAAACCGCCATCCCGTGCGAGTAAGGGGGGTTCGGAAACCAGAGCCGCATCGAGAAGGGCCAACAACTCATCAAATCCCTGCAAATCCTGAGAGGACTTCTTAAGCAGGTCGGGCATGTCCTTGTCTTGAAGAACCCCAGAAATCAGCTCCGCTTGTCCAAGAGCGTTCCGGATAGCCGCAAGATCACGTGGTCCGCCCCGGTCGAGCGACAGGCGTGACAGGGCTCGATCCAGATCAGGCGTTCTTCGCAAGGCGTCCCGGATCTGTTCGGAAAGAAGAGTGTCGTTGTGGACAACATCCAACGCCGCAAGCCGTTCATGAATTGTGTCGAGGTGACGCGATGGGCTGGACAAGCGCTGCTCAAGCAGTCGGGCACCTGCTGGCGTCACGGTTCGGTCTATCGTCGACAACAGAGAACCTGCTCGGCCACCGGCAAGCGAACGGGTCAGCTCCAGATTGCGGCGAGTGGCGGAATCAATCTGCACGACGCGGTTTTCAGCTTCCTGTTCGGGTGGCTGCAAAAGTGGGAGTTTGCCCTTTTGGGTAATGTCGAGGTAATCGACCAATGCCCCCATCGCAGATATCTCGGCACGCGAGAACGTTCCGAACGCTTCCAGCGTAGAAATTTTGAACAGATCGCAAAGGCGCTTTTCGGACGCAGAGCTGTCAAAGCTCGATTTCCCGATAGGAGTGAGGGGAATTCGATATTCGTCGGCCATAACTCGGATTGTGTCTGGCACAAGGTCCGAAACCACCAGCTCGGACGGGGCAAGTCGGGCGAGTTCCGGGCTCAACCGAACAGGTTTGATCGGCATTACGTGGAAAGCACCAGTAGAGATATCAGCCCACGCAATCGCCGCCTCCTTCCGTAGCTCGGAATAGGCGCCTAGGAAATTGTGGCTCCGCGCCTCTAGAAGTGAATCTTCGGTGAGCGTTCCGGGCGTGACAAGTCGCACAACGTCCCGCCGGACGACCGACTTGGCACCCCGCTTCTTGGCTTCGGCCGGGCTTTCCATCTGCTCGCCAACCGCCACACGAAATCCCTTTCGGATCAGGGTCAGAAGATACCCCTCGGCAGCGTGGACAGGGACACCACACATCGGAATGTCTTCGCCTTGGTGTTTCCCTCGTTTCGTGAGCGCTATGTCCAGAGCTTCGGCGGCAGCCACCGCGTCATCAAAGAACATCTCATAAAAGTCGCCCATTCTATAGAACAGCAGAGCGTCCGAGTACTGAGCCTTAATCTCGAGATACTGGGCCATCATCGGAGTGACTGTAGACGTGGCAGCAGGCAAGGGCGGTTCTCCATCATTCGCTCGGCGAGACCTTACAAATCGACTGAGTGCGGCGAAAGGCGAAATCTCATGGCCGTTGAGCCGAGCCCTTGCCTGCGCTATTAGGCGCCAGCCCCCAACTAAGAAAAGAACACAAATCCTATGCCCAACGCCAAATTCACGCCCGAAGACGCGCTCGCCTTTCATCTGGAGCCCACCCCAGGCAAATGGGAGGTGCAGGCTACGGTCCCAATGAACACGCAGCGTGATCTGTCGTTGGCCTATTCCCCCGGCGTTGCGGTGCCATGCGAAGCGATCGCCGAGAACCCGGCGACCGCCTATGACTATACAAACAAGGGTAACCTTGTGGCTGTCATCTCGAACGGGACTGCTGTTCTAGGACTTGGAAACCTGGGTGCGCTGGGTGCCAAGCCGGTCATGGAGGGCAAATCCGTTCTGTTCAAACGCTTCGCGGATGTGAACTCGATTGATATCGAACTGGACACCGAAGACACTGACGCTTTCGTCAACGCCGTGAAACTGATGGGGCCGACATTTGGTGGAATCAATCTTGAGGACATCAAGGCGCCTGAGTGTTTCATCATCGAACAGCGCCTCAAGGAAGAGATGAATATCCCGGTTTTCCATGATGATCAGCACGGTACCGCGGTGATCTGCGCGGCCGGCCTGCTCAACGCGCTGCATATTTCCGGCAAGAAGATCGAAGACGTCAAAATCGTACTGAACGGGGCAGGAGCCGCCGGTATCGCCTGTATCGAACTGCTCAAGGCAATGGGCGTCAAACACAGCAATTGTATTGTTTGCGATACCAAGGGTGTGATCTATCAAGGCCGAACCGAAGGAATGAATCAGTGGAAATCGGCCCACGCGATCAACACTGAATTGCGCACGCTCGAAGACGCAATGATTGGCGCTGACGTATTTCTGGGGGTTTCGGTCAAGGGGGCCGTGACACAGGAGATGGTCGCAAGCATGGCCGACAATCCGGTGATTTTTGCGATGGCAAATCCGGACCCTGAAATCACACCGGAAGAAGCCCATGAAGTGCGGGTCGATGCGATTGTTGCGACCGGTCGTTCAGACTATCCAAATCAAGTCAACAACGTGCTGGGCTTTCCTTATCTGTTCCGCGGTGCGCTCGACATCCACGCCCGCGCAATCAACGATGAGATGAAGATCGCCTGTGCTCATGCGCTGGCAAGACTCGCTCGCGAAGACGTGCCTGATGAAGTTGCCCTTGCATATGGAAAAAACCTCACCTTTGGTCGCGATTACATTATTCCAACTCCCTTCGACCCGAGATTGATATACCGCGTTCCGCCCGCCGTCGCTCAGGCAGGAATGGATACCGGTGCGGCCCGCCGGCCAATTGTCGACATGGACGCCTATGAGTTGAGCCTGAAAACGCGAATGGACCCGACTGCCAGTATCCTTCGCGGCCTCAATGCCCGAGCACGTTCAGCCCAATCGCGGATGATCTTTGCCGAAGGTGACGATCCGCGCGTTCTGCGGGCGGCCGTTATGTACCAGCGGGCCGGGTTCGGCAAGGCGCTCGTCGTAGGTCGTGAAGACGACGTGAAAGAAAAACTGACTGAAACCGGGCTTGGCGATGCGGTGCGCGAGATCGAGGTGGTCAATGCTGCCAACACCGACCAATTCGATAACTACAAGGACTTTTTGTACAAGCGCCTCCAGAGGCGTGGTTTCGACAACAAGGATATTCACCGGCTTGTTGGCCGTGATCGCCACGTGTTTTCAGCCCTTATGCTTGCGCATGGGCAGGGTGACGGGCTGGTCACGGGTGCGACCCGGAAATCAAGCCATATCCTTGATCGCATAAACCACGTGTTCGATGCTGATGCCGCGCATGGAGCCGCCGGTGTCACGGCGATTTTGCACAAGGGGCGGATTGTTCTGATTGGCGATACGCTTGTGCATGAATGGCCGGATGAAAACGACCTCGCCAACATCGCCGAGCGCGCTGCGGCCGTGGCCCGTCACATGGGGCTTGAGCCACGTGTTGCGTTTGTCAGTTTCTCGACCTTTGGCTATCCGGTATCCGAAAGAGCCGAGAAGATGCTGCTTGCCCCCAAGGTTCTGGAGCAGCGCGGCGTAGACTTCGAGTTTGAGGGTGAGATGACCGTGGATGTTGCTCTGAATGCCCAGCAGCAGGAAGCGTATCCTTTTTGCCGGCTGAGCGGCCCGGCCAACATTCTCATCGTGCCTGCGCGTCACTCTGCGTCGATCTCGACAAAACTCATGCAGGAAATGGGCGGGGCAACCGTAGTTGGACCGATCCTCAGCGGAGTCGACAAGCCGATTCAGATTTGTTCGACAGGGTCCACGGCCAACGACATCCTGAATATGGCTGTCCTTGCCAGCTGTGATGTGGGTTAACTCATGGCGGTTTGGAACCTGGGCTCAATCAACGCGGATTTGGTCTATACCGTTCCGCATCTTCCCGCGCCTGGGGAAACTCTCGCTGCGCAGGAACTGAACCGGTATCTGGGAGGTAAGGGCGCCAACATGTCTGTAGCAGCTGCGCGCGCCGGATCGCATGTGCATCATGTCGGCGCTGTCGGAGCGGATGGCGCATGGGCTGTCGAAAGGTTGCTCGAGTATGGCGTAGACACACGTTACATCGGATATTCGAGCGATCCGACAGGCCATGCGATCATTGCCGTGGAAGCAGGTGGTGAGAATCTGATCATCATTTACCCCGGCGCAAACAGATCTCTGGATGCTCATGAAATTTGGCAGGCGCTGGGCAATGCGCAAGCCGGCGATACGCTGATCATTCAGAACGAAACAAATGCACAGGTCGAAACAGCGCGTTTGGGATCGGAAATCGGGATGCGAGTCTGTTATGCAGCGGCTCCGTTTGACGCCGAGGCCGTTAAGTCGGTTCTGCCATTCCTCGACCTTTTGATCCTCAACGAAGTTGAGGCGCGGCAGTTGCAAGAGGCGACCGGGTCCGCTCCGGCGGATTTACCAGTTTCCGATGTCATCGTCACACTCGGGTCGAAAGGCGCCGAGCACTTTGATACCAAGACCGGTGAAAACAGGGTCTATCCGGCTGTTCCGGTTACCGCAGTGGACAGCACCGGTGCCGGAGATACCTTTACTGGTTATGTTCTGTCCGGGCTGGACAGGGGATTGCCCATGGCACAGGCAATAACCATGGCTACGCGGGCGGGGGCTATTATGGTCACACGCCACGGAACTGCAGATGTGATTCCCGATCTCAAAGACGTACTTGAAATGTCGCAGGGCTGATCACCCGTGCACGAATGGTGCCTGGTTTCCCCAAAGCTCCTGTACCCGTTCATCCCGCTTGCAGGCTTTCCGATACAACTTGTAGGCCGTTGACTGCCGACGCGGGCCGAACCGAGTCAGAACAAGGCTCGTGCCCTTGTAGTAATCCTGGTGATAATCTTCTGCCGGATAAAACTGCGTTTCCTGCAGGATCGGAGTTACGACCTTTTGACCCAACTCGTTCTGGGCGTCAGATTTCGCAGCTTCGGCAGCAGCCTTTTCCGCCGGATTAGAGACGAATATTGCGGTGCGATAGCTTTCTCCGCGATCGCAAAACTGTCCGCCGGCGTCTGTTGGATCGACCGATCTGAAGAACATCGACAACAGGCTTTCCCGGGACACTCTGGCGGGATCGAACGTAATCTCGACTGCTTCGTAGTGCCCTGTTCCCCCCGCAGTTACCTGTTTGTAGTCAGGGTTTCTTACCGAACCGCCCGTGTAACCTGAAACAGCCCCGAGAACGCCTGGCACAGATTCAAAGTCGGACTCGACACACCAGAAACAGCCACCGGCAACGACCAGCCGCTGTGTTTCTGCTGCTTCAACTGAAAAGCAACGCAGAATGGCTGCGATTGTCAGTGCCAGAAACAAGAGAGCGGGTTTCAGATCTTGGTAGCGGGTCATTGTTGCCTCCTTTGACTCGACGGTGTCGCAACTCCGCTGGTCGGGCAACACGACGACATGAAATTTCACGCCTTGGTGACCGGAATTTACCCTTGGCCTCGCATCAGCCGCGGTCTAGCGTGCCGGCAAAATTAGCGGTGTATCAGCCCGGGATCTCAATGCCGAGACGGCAATCGGTGGAAGGAACGTAGCTATGAAAATTGCAATGTGGTCAGGCCCGAGGAACCTGTCGACTGCAATGATGTACAGCTTTGGTGCCAGAGCCGACTGTGCCGTGATTGATGAACCTTTTTACGCTGCGTATCTCGCGATGACTGGGCTGGAACATCCGATGCGGAGTGAAATTCTGCAGTCACAGTCTCGGGATCCCCTCGTAGTCGCGAAATCGGTCGTCGGCCCAAACCCCGCCGCCCGGCCTTTCTGGTACCAGAAGCACATGACCCAACACATGATCCCGGGTGTGCCCAGGGACTGGATGAAAAACATGCGCAATGTTTTCCTCATTCGCCATCCAGCGCGAGTTATTGCCAGTTACGCTGCAAAGCGCGAGAATCCCACGTTGGATGACATCGGATTTTGGCAACAGGCCGAGCTGTTCGATGAAGTGGCGGCATGGGGTGGTGACCCCGTCGTCATTGATAGCCATGATATTCGAGAAAACCCGGAGAAAATGCTGGAAAAGCTCTGCGACGCTATCGGGTTACCTTGGTCCCCATACATGCTTTCATGGCCCCGAGGTGGCCACCCTGATGACGGCGCGTGGGCGCCGCATTGGTACGGATCAGTTTGGAACTCGACCGGCTTTGCTGGCCCCGAAGGGGCATTGCCCGAGGTTCCGGCAGAGTTGGAACCAGTGCTGGATGCTTCTCTGCCGCATTACGAGAAAATGAAGCAGGCCAAAATCCCGCTTTGAAGTTGTTTCGGTCTCGGTTCGTGCGCGCAGAATTTACGCATATGCTTGGTAAAGCGGTGCGACTACTTCAGCAGTTGACCAAGCTTCATGGCAACGTTCATGTCACCGCTGATCTTGAGCTTACCCATCATAACACCTGTCATGGGATTGAGCCTTCCACTCAGCAGTTTCGCCAGATTTTCTGTCGAGATTCGAATGGTGCAATCCGTGCTCTGGTCTTTGGTAGAAGCCTGGTTATCTGCCAGAACGATGACACCATCCGGGCCGCAGTCAAACTTCAATGATCCGTCAAAGTTCTTGTCTTTAAGACCCGCCTGAATGCCGCTTGCGATGTTTTGAAGCGTCATGTGCCCCTCCTGATTGAATGGTCTACAGCTACGAGGGTGGAGGGCGGTCCCGCAAGGGTGACGCCACTGGAGGTCGGACAGTGTTCAACTCGCCAGTTCAATACTCGTAAATCGGCACGGTTTGCCGCCATAGAATTTCCTGAGTACGTCATGGATCTCTTCTGGCGCGCCCGGAATGTGGGAAAACAGAGTCATCGACGACCGCAGTTTCATTGCATCCAAATTGCCCAGAATATCCGTTGCGTCCCGGCCTTCGTGTTTAAGCAGCATACTGCAAGCCTCGCGTAGACGGTTTCTCAATATATCGTTGCCGAGATACTCTGCCGCTTCGTTCAGGCCGCTGATCCCATAACGCTGCGCAGTATGAGACCGCCCAAGCGAAGCCAGCTGCGGGAAGACGAACCAAATCCAATGGCTGGTTTTCTGACCTTGGGAGAGCTCGCGCAGGACGTCAGACCAGACCTTGTCCTGCGCGTCTATGAACCTTTTCAGGTTCGTTTCGATCACTTGCTCAGGCGTTTGTTGCGCATTGCGATCAGTTTCAGACGCAGGGCCTGCAACTGGATGAATCCGGCCGCGTCTTTCTGATCGTAGGCGCCCGCGTCATCCTCGAAAGTTACATGTTCCTCGGAGTAGAGCGAATGATCAGACCACCGCCCCACACATGTCGCCGAACCCTTGTAGAGCTTGATACGAACGGTGCCGGTTACATGGGTTTGGCTCGCGTCAATTGCGGCCTGCAGCATCTCGCGTTCGGGCGAATACCAGAAGCCGTTATAGACCAACTCGGCATATTTAGGCATCAGCTCGTCTTTCAGATGCATGGCGCCTCGGTCCATGGTGATCGACTCGATGCCACGATGGGCCTCCAACAGCACTGTGCCGCCAGGAGTTTCATAGATGCCACGCGATTTCATACCGACAAACCGGCCTTCGACGAGGTCGAGTCGGCCGATGCCGTGCTTGCCGCCATACTCATTGAGCTTGGTGAGGATTGTCGCCGGCGACATTGCTTCGCCGTTGATGCTGAACGGGTCACCCTTTTCAAAACCGATTTCGATGAATTCGGCTGTGTTGGGTGCGTCTTCGGGATGAACCGTGCGCTGGTATACGTAGTCTGGCGCCGCGATGGCGGGATCTTCCAGAACCTTGCCTTCGGATGACGTGTGCAACAGATTGGCATCGACGGAAAATGGCGCTTCTCCGCGCTTGTCCTTGGCGATAGGTATCTGGTTCTTCTCGGCAAAATCGATGAGTTTGGTGCGCGATGTCAGATCCCACTCGCGCCAAGGTGCGATCACCTTGATGTCAGGATTTAGCGCATACGCCGCCAGCTCGAACCGAACTTGATCATTGCCCTTGCCGGTCGCCCCGTGTGCAACGGCATCTGCACCGGTTTCCTCGGCAATCTCGATTAGGCGCTTGGAAATGAGGGGGCGGGCAATCGAGGTGCCAAGCAGGTAAAGCCCCTCGTAGACCGCGTTGGCGCGGAACATGGGGAATACGAAATCGCGAACAAATTCTTCTCGGATATCCTCGATGTAAATATTCTCGGGCTTGATCCCCAACAGCTCCGCTTTCTGACGGGCCGGCTCCAGCTCTTCACCCTGGCCCAAATCAGCGGTGAAGGTGACAACCTCGCAGCCGTATTCGGTTTGCAGCCATTTCAAGATGATCGAAGTATCAAGGCCTCCGGAATAGGCCAGAACAACTTTCTTGGGCGCGGACATCTGACTTCCCTCTATGCGAATGACGCTTGGCCACTAACGGGTTTTGAACGTGGGGGCAAGTTCGTGTGTTTGTAGAGGGCCGGGTTTGCAGCAGATACTCGGTATTCATATGTATTCCTTGCGTGTATCCCGCCGATGCGTCAGTGAAACGAACATGAGTGACTTCATCAAACGCGCCCGCGCAGCCGAGCAGGCAATGCGATCTGTATTTCCGGCAACACCGCTGCAGAGAAATGTACTTTTGTCTGAACGCTACGACGCTGATATCTGGCTCAAGCGCGAGGATCTGAGCCCGGTCCGGTCCTACAAGATCCGCGGTGCCTTCAATGCGATGCGCAAGCAGGATGGACAGGATCTGTTTGTCTGTGCGAGTGCGGGAAACCATGCTCAAGGTGTCGCCTTCATGTGTAAACACATGGGCGTAAAAGGTGTGATCTTCATGCCGGTGACAACACCACAGCAGAAGATTCAAAAGACGCGGATGTTTGGCGGAGATCATGTCGAAATTCACCTGACGGGCGATTACTTTGATGATTGTCTGGGCGCCGCACAGGATTGGAGCGCTGAGAAGGGAGGATATTTCTTGTCCCCTTTCGACGATATGGATGTGATCGAGGGGCAAGCATCGATTGCGGTCGAGATCGAAGCCGAGTTGGGCGTTCCGGATCACGTTATATTGCCAGTTGGCGGTGGGGGTATGTCAGCTGGTGTGACGACCTGGTTTGGTGATCGAACCCACTGCCTGTTTTCCGAACCAGCTGGTGGCGCTTGTCTGAGGGCCGCATTGGCGGCAGGTCATCCAACAACGCTCGATCACGTGGACACATTTGTGGATGGTGCCGCGGTTGGCAGAATCGGTCAGAAGCCCTTTGATCTATTGCGTGACCGACACCTGTCGGACGTTCTAGTGCTCAGCGAAGATCGGATATGCGCTACGATTCTGGAGCTGTTGAACGTTGAAGGAATCGTATTGGAACCTGCTGGCGCGCTGGCCGTTGAAGCCGTTGGCGAAGTGCAGAGCTTCATCCGCGGCAAGACAGTGGTTTGTGTTACTTCGGGCGGGAACTTTGATTTCGAACGGCTGCCCGAAGTCAAGGAACGGGCGCAAAGGTACTCAGGAGTAAAAAAATACTTCATTCTTCGACTGCCTCAGCGACCCGGCGCCCTGAAGGAATTTCTTGGAATCCTCGGTCCCGACGACGATATTGCACGGTTCGAGTATATGAAGAAATCCGCGCGAAATTTCGGGTCGGTCTTAATCGGAATCGAAACCAGCAAGCCAGAAAATTTCGTCCGGTTGTTTGCCCATCTTGATGACGCGGGCTTTACCTATACCGACATTACGAATGACGAGACGCTCGCCCAGTTTGTTATCTGAGCGGACGGTCAGCCGCCGCGTTTCTTCTTTGGCGATGGGGTAGGATCTTGGCGTCGTTTGTCCGAGCTGGGTGGCGACGTCAGGTGAGATCTACAAGTTGGCGGCTCGTTCAGGTGGTGGTTTCGCCATTTAGGCCGGACATGAAACAGTCTCTGGAAAGGGTGTAGCATTCGATAATTGAGGGAAGGTCCACTTCGCTGGCTCTGCTTTCAGATGAGAGCCGTTCACCGTCCTGACACAATGCCGAGAAATCGTTGAACCCAAGGTTGAGCGCACTGCCCTTTAGAAAATGCAGATCCTGCTCAAGTTTTGCTCGGTCAGAAAGCGCCTCGAGCCGGTCAATCACATCCTGAACTTCTTCGAGGAACAGGTCGACGACCTCGGCGAAATCGTCGCTACCGACTTCATCCTTCAATTCCTGCACCCTGTCCCAATCGATCATGGCACTGCCCAATTCATTATTCGGTTCGCTCATTCAGGCGTGCCGACATGAACAGGCAGTTAACCGACAAGGTTCACGTTCTTAGAATTTTCCATTTCACACGAAATTAAGGAGCAAAGGTTACGGCTGAACGCGGAGTAGATTTGTTAGGGCATCACGTGTTGCAGGACAGGAAACCGGCAGTTCAATCCGGAAGGGAATCCGGCGCCATTCGGCAGGTTCTTGTCGTTGATGACAGCCGGCTTCAAAGACGAATTCTCGCAAGTTCCCTGAAAAAGTGGGGTTTTGAAGTATTCGAAGCCGATAGTGGTGAGGCCGCGATGCAATTTTGTGCTGAAACCATGCCTGATCTGGTGTTGAGCGACTGGATGATGCCGGGAATGAGCGGGTTGGAGTTTTGCAGTGTTTTTCGAAAACTGCGGGCGGATGACTATGGCTATTTCATTTTGCTGACCTCCAAGAGTGAGAAGAATGATGTTGCTCAGGGTTTGGATGCTGGCGCGGACGATTTTCTGACCAAGCCGGTCAACGCTGATGAGCTGCGAGCCCGTATTTCAGCGGGTGACCGAATCCTTGGGATGCAGCGCGAGCTCAGCAAGAAAAACACGATGATCTCGGATACCTTGCAGGAGTTGCAAACACTCTACGACGCCATCGATCAGGATTTGATTCAGGCCCGCAAGATTCAGGAATCCCTCGTTCCGGAACTGACACGTGATTTTGGGAATTCACGCGTTAGCCTTCTACTCAAACCCTGTGGTCACATTGGTGGGGATCTGGTGGGAATGTTTTCGCCGGCTGAACATCTTGTCGGATTCTATAGCATTGACGTGTCTGGGCATGGGATCACCTCTGCAATGATGACAGCACGGCTAGGAGGTTATCTTTCCAGCCGGTACTTCGACCAAAACGTTGCTATGGAAAAGCCAAACGGTGAACATTATGAACTCCGACCCCCGGAAACCGTCGCGGAATTGCTCAACACGCGTCTGGTCTCGGATCGGGGTATCGAAGAGTACTTTACCATGGTCTACGGGATCGCCGATCTGCGCAGTGGTGTGGTAAATATGGTTCAGGCCGGTCATCCACATCCACTCCTGCTGCGCAAGGACGGGACGCATGAATTTCTCGGTGATGGTGGCGTTCCGGTCGGTTTGCTTCCGGATATCGGATACAAGCAGTTCGAAACGCGCATGGAGCCAGGTGAGAAGCTCTTGTTTTATTCCGACGGGTTCACCGAGTGCAGGCTCAACACAGGCGCAATGCTTGAGCCCGAGGGCTTGGTGGGTCTAATACAACGCTGTGATCAGGACAAAAAAGGGACAGAGTTTCTTGATGATCTGTTCGAAAACCTGTCCTCAGTAATGTCTGCGGAAATCGGAATGGAAGACGATGTTTCCGCAACATTTTTTGAATTCAACAGGCCTTAGTCCGGGCGGCTTCCGGACAGTGCAAATTCAAGCGCAAAGTGGCGATCCCCGGGGTTACCGAGCATTTGGGCAGCAACTATGGCCTCCATCCAGATCGCTTCGTGGCCCTCCTCGCTTGGCGGTCCAAGACGAGCGACTGGCCTAGCGTGGTAGATGTGGCAGATCTTGTCAGCCCACATGTCGTACTCCGGCATATAAACAAAACGGCGGAATGCGCCGATCCGAAGCGGTCGGGCGATGCGCCATCCGGTTTCTTCGAAAACCTCTCGATGCAAAGCGGTGATGGGAGACTCACCAGGATCAATTCCGCCACCAGGAAGCTGCAGATCAGGACCAGGATCTGCTTGGCAAGTTAGCAGCAGCGAACTCCCTTGGGGCAAAATCGCATAAACTCCGGCACGATGAATGTACTTTCGACCAGCTTCCGGGCTTTCTCCAAACCGTCTGATCATCCCGCCCCCTTTCATCCTTGCTTGCCCAGCCTATATAGGCGCGGTATGCCAACCTGTGGCGTGTAAGGAAACCCCATGAACCTCGGAAACAAACTCGCGTGGGACGATACCGTCCTGCCCTTTCAGCTTGATGCATCGGATATGCGCGGCCGGGTGGCCCGATTGGATGGCGTGCTCAGCGGTATCCTGAAACAGCATGACTATCCCGAGCCGGTTGAGGCGCTGGTGGCGGAAATGGCTTTGCTCACTGCTTTGATCGGGCAGACAATCGGGCTGCGCTGGAAACTGTCTTTGCAGGTTCAGTCCAAGGGTGCGGTTCGCATGATCGCCACCGACTATTACGCTCCACAAGAAGAGGGCGAGACCGCGCGGATCAGGGCTTACGCTAGTTTTGACCGGGATCGGCTCGCAGACGGGGCACCGTTTGATCTGGTCGGCGAAGGGTACTTCGCGATCCTGATTGATCAGGGTGCGGGTACACAGCCTTATCAGGGGATCACGCCGATTGCCGGCGGATCACTTAGTGCGTGTGCCGAGGCCTATTTTGCTCAATCCGAACAGTTGCCGACTCGTTTCTCGCTCAGTTTTGGTCAGTCTACCGAACCCGGATCCGGCACGCATTGGCGCGCCGGTGGTATCATGCTGCAACATATGCCCAAGGCGTCTCCGTTTGCAGCCAGTGGCGAAGGGTCTGGCGACGTCCTACAAGCCACGGATCTTCTGGAAGGCGAAGAGGGAGAGAACTGGAGCAGGGTCAACATTCTACTTGATACAGTAGAGGATCTGGAGCTCATCGGCCCATCGGTTTCGGCCACCGACCTTTTGGTCCGCCTGTTCCACGAGGAGCAACCGCGGGTTTTCGATTCCCAACAAGTCCGGTTCGGATGCACCTGTTCCGAAGACCGGGTGCGGCAAAGCCTGTCGATCTACTCGGTCAAAGATATCGAGAAAATGACGACGGACGATGGCCGTGTAACCGCCGATTGTCAGTTTTGCAGCGCTCACTACGAACTTGATCCCAAGACCCTGGGGTTTGATGCGGAACAGCCAGACAGTGACTGATCTTAGGCAGGAGCTTCTCGCTGCGTTGGCACAGCCCGGGTTCGGATCATCTGACTTCGATCTGAACCCCGATACGGTTTTGCCAGAAAACCGGCGATTGCGACCTGCCGGTGTTCTGATTCCGATCGACGTAACCGGGTCTGAGGCTCGGGTGATCCTGACCAAGCGGTCATCCGCCCTCAAACACCATCCGGGTCAGATCGCCTTTCCCGGCGGAAAACAGGATGAGGGGGACCAGTCTGTCGTTGCCGCAGCCTTGCGTGAGGCTAATGAGGAAATTGGTCTGCCACAGGATCTTCCCGAAGTCTTGGGCCAATTGCCCGTCCATGAAACGGTTACCGGCTTCGAGGTGACGCCGGTTGTGGCGCTTGTCCAAGACAGGTTCGAGATCGCTCCTGAAGCCGGCGAGGTCGAAGAGGCGTTCTCGGTTCCCTTGAGACATCTTGCAGATGAGGAGCGCTATATCGTCGAAGCACGCCGATGGCGGGGCGAATGGCGGCGCTATTATACCGTTCCGTTCGGACCATATTATATCTGGGGCGCGACGGCGCGAATCCTCCGTGGGCTGGCAGCAAGGATGGACCCATGACACGGATTTCGGATCCCTGGCTGAACCATCCTGCAACTCAGCGCGTTTGCCTTGCTCTCACCTCTGGCGGGGCCGCAGCCCTGTTTGTTGGTGGGTGTGTGCGGAACGCTTTGCTGGGTGTTCCGGTATCCGATATCGACATTGCAACTGATGCTCTGCCCGAGCGGGTGATTTCACTGGCCGATGCCGCTGGCATCAAAGCGGTGCCAACAGGTATCGAACATGGCACAGTCACGCTGGTCGAGGAGGGTATCCCGCATGAGGTGACCACTTTTCGGCGGGATATTTCGACTGATGGCCGGCGCGCGGTTGTCGCCTTCGCGGCTCGCGTGGAGGAAGACGCCGCCCGTCGAGATTTCACCATGAACGCCTTGTATGCCAAACCCGACGGTTCCGTGCTTGATCCTTTGGGTGGGCTTCCTGATCTCGAGGGTCGCCGTGTGCGTTTTATCGGAACAGCTGAAAACCGAATTCGGGAGGATTATCTGCGATCCCTGCGCTACTTCCGATTTCACGCTTGGTATGGCGATGCCGAGCAGGGGTTCGATCCTGTTGCACTGGATGCGATTGCGGCGAACGTAGATGGCCTGTCGTTGCTGTCCAAAGAACGCGTCGGAGCAGAATTGATGAAGCTTTGTGCAGCGCCTGATCCAGCTCCGTCGCTTGCGGCGATGCGGACCACGGGTGTCTTGGGTCAGCTTCTTCCCGGAGCCGACGACCGGGCTTTGGCACCCCTGATTCACTTTGAGTTGGAAACTGAGACAGACCCTGACCCTATCTTACGGCTGGCGACGCTAGGCCTCGAAGATCCCGGGCCGGCTCTGCGACTGAGCAAAGCGGACGGTCAACGCCTGATCCGGCTGAGACAGGCAGCGACCGGCACAGAGACCGCCGCCGAGCTCGCATATCGACTCGGAGCATCGGACAGCCTGTCTGCGTTGCTGTTGCGGGGCGCACTTTTGGAACAGCCGGTTGGGCGGGATATGTTCGATCAGATTGCGACAGGTGCCTGCGCAGAGTTTCCTGTTAAACCGGTGGATCTGATGCCGCGTCTTTCAGGTAAGGCGCTGGGCGACGCGCTGCGCGATTTGGAAGCCACCTGGATCAAGTCAGGATTTCACCTTTCGCGCCAAGAGCTTTTGAGCACCATGGACGAGCCGCCCAAAGAGGGGTGACAAGTTCCACTTTTTGGGATTAGGCTGCGGTTACTCCATGCCGGAGGGGTGCGAATGTATTACGGGATCTGGAACAGCATCGGCTGAACCCTGACTTTAGCGCAGCTAGTCCCTGTGTCGAACGGGTCGTCAGCCCTTTCGCATTCGTCTTCTATTTCAAGCTCTGACCGGAGCCTCCGTCATGTTTCGTTTCTTTGAAAATCTTGTCGACCCCTTTGTGCCTTACGAAGAAGTTGATCGTCCTCCAACCCATCTATGGCCATTTCTGAAGGCCTACTCCCAACCATTCTGGAAGGTTTTTTTCTTTGCAGGGCTGTTGTCCGTCGTCGTTGCCGCCGTAGAGATCGGCCTCATTTCCTACATGGGCAGGATCGTCGACCTGCTCGACGGTGCGCCACAGACGGTTTGGGCGGAACATGGGTGGGAACTGATCCTTGTGGCCCTGTTCATCCTTCTGATCCGACCTGCCCTTCATGTGTTGGACGTGATGTTGCTGAACAATGCGGTGCTTCCGAATTTCGGAACCGTGATCCGCTGGCGGGCGCACAAGCATGTCTTGCGACAGTCTGTCGGTTGGTTTGAAAACGATTTCGCCGGGCGTATCGCAAACCGGATTATGCAGACCCCGCCCGCCGCCGGAGAGGTCGTGTTTCAGGTTTTCGATGCCATATCATTTTCACTGGCCTACCTGATTGGCGCGGCGGTTCTGTTGATGGCTGCCGATCCTCGCCTGTTGATCCCGTTGCTGATCTGGTTCGCGCTATACATGGCCCTAATCAAATGGACGGTGAAGCGGGTGGGCCCTGCCAGTCAGGCGGCTTCGGATGCGCGTTCGACCGTGACCGGCCGCGTGGTCGATAGTTATACCAATATCCATTCGGTCAAGATGTTTGCCCATCACGACCTCGAGCTTTCCTATGCAAAGGACGCAATCGAGAACACACGGCGCACATTCCAAACCGAAATGCGGATCTATACCGTCATGGATGCGGTTTTGGTCACGCTCAACGGACTGCTGATTGTCGGCGTGGTTGGTTGGGCCGTAGTGCTCTGGATGCAAGGGCAGGCTTCTGTCGGGATCGTTGCTGCGGCGACGGCGCTGACGCTCAGGTTGAATGCCATGACCGGTTGGATCATGTGGGCATTGACGACGTTTTTCCGTCAACTCGGAGTAGTGGCTGAGGGGATGGAGACCATTGCCCAGCCCATCGATCTCGTTGATGTGCCGGATGCCAAGCCGCTTGAGTACTCGGCTGGGCAAATTGAACTGCGCGGGTTGACCCACCATTATGGTCGAGAGGCCGGCGGTCTGGATCAGATCGACATGTTGATCCGCCCCGGTGAAAGGATCGGACTGATCGGCAGATCTGGTGCAGGTAAATCCACTTTGGTCAAATTGCTGCTCCGTTTCTACGATGCCGAAGGCGGCCAGATCCTTATCGACGGGCAGGATATAGCGCATGTGACCCAAGACAGTTTGCGCGCCCGGATTGGGATGGTGCAGCAGGATAGCTCTCTCCTGCACCGGACCGTTCGTGAAAACATCCTGTATGGCAGGCCGGATGCGACCGAAGATGAAATGATCGCCGCGGCCAAACAGGCCGAGGCCCACGACTTCATCCTCGATTTGAGGGATCCGCAGGGTCGTAGCGGTTATGATGCCCATGTCGGCGAACGCGGTGTAAAGCTTTCGGGCGGGCAAAGGCAACGGGTGACCTTGGCCAGAGTAATCCTGAAAGATGCCCCGATCCTTGTGTTGGACGAGGCCACCTCGGCCCTTGATAGCGAGGTGGAAGCAGTAATTCAGGAAACCCTTTATGGCATGATGAAGGGAAAAACGGTAATTGCCATTGCGCACCGGCTCTCCACCATTGCCCAGATGGATCGTATCCTGGTTATGGATCAGGGCCGGATCGTCGAAGAAGGAAGCCACACCGAGCTTTTGGCCCGAAATGGGCTATATGCGCAGTTCTGGACTCGCCAGTCAGGGGGGTTCCTGAATCCGGAGGCCGCAGAATGAACCTTGGGCATCTGATTGATCCCTTTCGACCGGATGTAACGCCTCCGCCTCTGCGGTTGGGGGCGTTCATTCGTTGGGCTCTGACGGGTGCGTGGCCGATGCTGTTTGTGGCGGGCGGTCTCTCTGCCTTTGCCGGGGCATTGGAGGCGGGAACGGCGTGGATCCTCGGCCAAGTCATAGACTCTGCCATTGAAGGCGGTCGCGGAGCGTTTTTTTCCGCCACCAATCTTGCGGTCATTCTTGGGGCCGCGGCCTTTTTCATGTTGCTGCGGCCGTTGGCCTTCGGCCTGTCGTCTCTGTCGAACAACTACATCGTAATGCCGAACATTGCCCCTCTGGTTCTGGCCAAGCTGAACCGATGGACACTGGGCCAGTCAGTGACGTTTTTTGACGACGACTTTGCCGGTCGGATCGCACAGAAACAGATGCAGACTGCGAATGCTATCGCGTCGGTGGTCTCGGATGTCATCAGCGCTGTTGTGTTCGCATTGGCATCACTGGCGGGTTCATTGCTTCTGTTGGGCGCAATTCATCCGCTTGTCATGCTGCCATTTGTTGTCTGGATGGCGGCATACTTTTCCCTGATACGCTTTTTTCTCCCACGCATCCGGAAACATTCGGCCGCAAGAGCTGGTGCAAGAGCCATGGTCACCGGGCAGGTGGTGGATACCATTACCAACATCAAGACCGTCAAGCTGTTTGCCCATGCCAGCAACGAGGACGAAGCAGCCCGCGAGGCGATGTCCGATCTTAGGGATCGGTCACTGGAGTTCGGTAAGCTATCAGCAACATTCCGGTTCTTGTTGATGTGCCTTGCGGGGATCCTCCCTGTTGTTCTTCTCGGAAGCGCACTTTGGCTTTGGCAGGCCGGCAGCGCGACCGAAGGGGATATCGTCGCAGCCGGTGCCGTGGCGGTTCGCGTTGCGCAGATGACCGGCTGGGTCAGTTTCACCTTGATGGGCATCTATTCTCATATCGGGGAAATCGAAAACGGCATGAAGACACTCGCCGTGTCCAAAAGGGTCGAGGATCTTCCAAATGCCAGCGACCTAGTCGTTGACAGGGGCGAAATCGGTTTTGTCGGGGCAAGTTTTGCATATGGCCGGGACATTGGCGGTGTACGAGAGATATCGCTGACCGTGAAACCCGGCGAAAAGCTTGGGATCGTTGGCGCCTCGGGCGCAGGGAAATCCACCTTGGTTTCCCTGCTTCTCAGGCTTTATGATCCAGAGTCCGGAAGCATACTGATCGATGGACAGGACATCAGCCAAGTTACCCAGGACAGTCTTCGAAAACGGATTGGAATGGTCACCCAAGAGACTGCGATGTTCAACCGGTCGGCGCGGGAGAACATACTCTATGGCAGGCCGGAGGCGACCGAAGCGGAAATGATCGCCGCTGCCAAACGCGCTGAGGCACATGATTTCATTCTTGGCCTCGAAGATGCCAATGGTCGAAAGGGCTACGATGCACATCTGGGTGAGCGGGGCGTCAAGCTTTCGGGAGGGCAACGTCAGAGAATTGCGCTTGCGCGGGCGATCCTCAAAAATGCGCCGATCCTCGTGTTGGATGAGGCAACTTCGGCTCTCGATTCCGAGGTGGAAGCTTCCATTCAGGCTGCTTTGCACCGCGTGATGGAGGGCAAGACGGTGCTTGCTATCGCGCACCGTCTGTCAACATTGTCTGAAATGGATCGGATCATCGTGATGGACGAGGGCCAGATTGTCGAGACAGGCTCGCACACTGCATTGCTGGATCGTGGCGGCCTCTATGCGCGGTTCTGGCATCGCCAATCGGGCGGCTTCATTCAGACAGAAGCGGCAGAATAGGTCTTTATTCGCCGCCGCCTGACCACTATCTGGAACCGCATGTCTAAGAAGTTCGAGATAACGAGATTGGGCCACCTGGGTGACGGGGTTGCCGACGGGCCGGTCTACGCTCCACGCACCTTACCGGGCGAAATCGTGAGCGGTCAACAGAACGGGCCGCAGCTCACGGATGTCCGCATCGAAACGCCATCTCCGCACCGGATTCAGGCTCCGTGCCGCCACTATAGGGCTTGCGGAGGCTGTCAGCTTCAACACGCAGACGATGGCTTTGTCGCGGGCTGGAAGCAGGAGATCGTTCGTTTGGCAATGGCGGCGCATGGGCTGGAGTCGTCTCTGCGCCCCATCGTGACGTCACCGATCCAGTCCCGCCGTCGGGCGACATTCGCGGCCAGACGCACCAAAAAAGGCGCTTTGGTCGGATTTCACGGGCGGGCTTCGGGCATAATCACCGAAATACCAGACTGCCAGCTTCTGGATCCGGAGTTGCTTGCCGCAATTCCGGTGGCCGAAGAACTGGCCCGCGTCGGTGCCAGCCGTAAGAACGCTCTGGCAGTCACCGTTACGATCAGCAAGGCAGGATTGGACATCGCGGTCTCCGGAGGCAAGCCACTGGACGGACCGCTTGAACTGTCGTTGGCGCAGGTGACTGAGCAGTTCGGATTGGCGCGCCTGGCATGGGAAGGCGAACAGATCGCGATGCGACATCCGCCTACCCAGAGTTTTGGAAATGCGCAGGTCGTTCCGCCACCCGGCGCCTTTCTGCAGGCGACACGCGAGGGTGAGACCGCTCTTTTGGCTGGGGTCAAGGAGATCACAGCGGGTGCGCGTCGGATTGTCGATCTCTTCGCTGGATGTGGAACCTTTACTCTGCCGTTGGCAGAGCAGGCCGAACTCCACGCTTACGAAGGTGACCGCGACATGATCCGGGCTTTGGATGCTGGTTGGCGCAATGCGCAGGGTTTGAAGAAGGTCACCAGTATTACCCGCGACCTGTTTCGCAGGCCGTTGATGCCGGATGAACTGAACCCGTTTGGTGCTGCATTCGAGGCGGCCGTGGTCGATCCGCCGCGTGCCGGAGCGGATGCTCAGATTTCACAATTGGCTCAGGCGAGAACTCCGGTGATTGCCTATGTCTCGTGCAACCCCGTCACCTTTGCCCGCGACGCGGCGGTTCTGACGGGTGCCGGGTATATTCTTGACTGGGTACAGGTGGTGGACCAGTTCCGATGGTCACCTCATGTCGAACTTGTCGCCGCACTGAACCTACCTTGCTAACCTATTCCTGAAAGAAAAATGAACTCTTATCCCTCTTCCAATTCGGCTGAAGCTTCGCGTTTGATTGGTGTTCTGGAAAATCCCCGGTTCGGCCGGTTCATAACTTTGGTTATTCTGTTCAATGCAATTCTGCTTGGGTTGGAAACTTCACCTACGGTCATGGACTATGCCGGCGGCTTGATTTCGGTTCTCGACAAGATCTGCCTTACGATTTTCGTGGTCGAGATTGCTTTGAAACTGATCTGCTATCGCGGAAAGTTCTTCCTGAATGGCTGGAACCTGTTCGACTTTGTGATCGTGGGTGTTGCGATCTTGCCGGGTGCGCAGAGCCTTTCCGTCTTGCGAGCCCTGCGAATTCTGCGTGTCTTGCGGGTTATTTCGGTAGCACCACGACTGCGGAGAGTTGTCGAAGGCTTCATCACTGCGCTACCGGGAATGGCCAGTGTGTTCCTACTGATGGCGATCATATTCTACATCGGCGCTGTCATGGCCACCAAACTGTTCGGAGCGTCCTTTCCGCATTGGTTCGGATCACTGGGCCTGAGCGCTTATTCACTGTTTCAGATCATGACGCTTGAAAGCTGGTCCATGGGGATCGTTCGGCCGGTTATGGAGGTTTATCCGTACGCCTGGGGCTTTTTCGTGCCGTTTATTATGATCACCACGTTTGCCGTTGTGAACCTGCTTGTGGGTCTGATCGTGAACTCGATGCAGGACGCCCATCACGAAGAAGACAATGAAAACACAAAGGTTTATCGGGACGAAGTTTTGCACAGGCTGGAGTCGATAGAGCAAAGGTTGAGCGCAGTCTTGCCCGAAGCCCGAGAGATCCCACCAAAAAAGTGATTTCTCTGAATGCAAAAATAGGCGTATTCGGAGACAGAGAGCAGAGATAGAGAGACAGGCATGAAACGTCGCGCATTCGGTCTGGGATTGCTTGCGACCGCTGGAATTGGCGGATGCACCAGTTCGACCAGCAAATTCCGCAGGTATAACGGCCCAGAAGTTACATCGATCGTGGTGAACAAGGGCGCACGCAGGATGTACCTGTTGCATAACGAAGAGGTTCTTAAAGACTATACCGTTGATCTTGGGTTTGCCCCGGTCGGTGACAAAAAGATCGAAGGGGATGGGAAGACCCCAGAGGGTACCTATCTGATCAACCGTCGCAACCCCAACAGTTCCTATCATTTGTCTATCGGTATCTCTTACCCGAATTCTCGCGACATTGCCGAAGCGCAGGCCATGGGAAAGAAGCCCGGCGGCGAGATTTTTATTCACGGGGAGCCGAACCAGACCCGGGAACGCCGACGCGCCAAAAAGACACGGGATTGGACGGCCGGTTGCATCGCCGTGAAGAACGAGGAGATCGAAGAGATCTATGCCATGGTCCGAGATGGCACCCTGATTACGCTTAGGCCCTGATCGTCAGTCCTTTTCCCGCCACGGGCCAAATCCAAAAAGCAGGTAGTCGCGCTGATAGATATCGGCTGCGACATCTTCGATCTGATCGTCGTAGATATCTGCAAGTGAGTAGGGGATGTCTGGCTCGACCGGGCCAGGTTCTGGCGGCTCCGCATAACCCAGCCGGCGTGCTAAGGCAGGAAGCTCTTCTTGGATTTCATCTTCCCTCAGGATGAGGTCCGGAGAAGAGAAATCGCCGAAACCCGATATTGCCTGAGCCTGACTGCACCAGCCGGCATCCTGCCGAATTCCAGTCTGCCCGGCGAGATTTGTGCGTACGAACTCCAGAAAGGCCAAAAATGCGGCTTTGTGCTGGTCAATGGTGTAGTTCGCGTTGGGCCCGTCTTTTGGAATCTCAAGCTTGAACCGCTTTCGCAAGGTTTCGCGGATCTGAGGATAATGGCCCGGACCGGTACTGAGAATGCGGGAGCAGAATAGTGAATGGGCGCGGGCCAACGGATGGCGCAGGACCGTGAAGCTGCGGTGCCCTTTGTTGGCTCTTTTCCACTGGCGCAGCTGTTTCTGGTTCATTTTCGTGGGCAATCCGCCCGGTGATACAGAATCCAGCGCCTCTATCCAGCGCACAACCATTTCATCTGGCCCGCCCTTTATGGGTTGGAACAGGATCGGCGCCCGGGCGCCCGCCACATAGCTGGGCACCGCCGGGCCGCGTCGCGGCTCAAAGTTCGGTGTCCGGGTCAGATTGAACCGGTCCATTCCACCAAGCGCCTCGATCATCGCACCGACGTTGGAAACCTTGGCTGTCACCGGGCTTGGGTTTTGGCGTTTCAAGCTTTGATCCAGCTCTTCTAGACGTCCCTCAACGCCCAGCCATTTTGCTAGGCCATTCATGATGTCGACTTGCTGCAGATCTTCGTAGGCAAGGTAGAAGGCCGTTTGCCCACCGGTTTGCATCTGGTTGAGCAAGTAGACTTGAAAATCCTGCAACGCTTCGACGTGGCGAGCAAATTCCTCGGCATCGAATGCCACTCTGGCTTCGCGTCGGCGTGTTACATTGGTCAATTTCCATTGACCCGTGGCCTGCGCGATTTTCCAGCTCACATAGCTATCGAGCGGATTTCTAGTGAGGATAATCTTTGCGCACCGGGGGTCTTCGACCATGTTTTCAAGAATGCGCGGGTCATGGTCGTGAAAATACCTGAACCCATTGATCTCATCGGGAGCCGCTTTGATGGTCTCAAGAAACCGAACGGGATCGGAATCTCGCACTTCCTGAGAAACACCGAGAATTTCGGTCTTGTTCGGATAGCCGATGAAGTGCGGGTTGAATGCCTCCCCGTGGCAAGTGATCCCGGATATGGCATTCAGGTTTGTTTCGAGAAAATTGGACCCCGTCCGCATTTCTGCAAAAACCACAAAATAATCAAACGGTCCTGTCATACGGGATCAACGCACCAGATAAGGTTTGCGGGCAGGTTTCTGCATGTTGATCTGACCCGGTTCTACCGGAAAATCGCCCATCAAGTAGGGATGCATGCCCTGGTTTTTGAGGTTCTGCAGAAACTGACCAAACCCGGTCAAGTCCACCATGGTTGGAACCTCGGTCAAGCGGCGCTGACTTGCTGGCGCAATTTCGTCGATGATGGTTTGGATCGGTTCCATCGGAGCTTCGACGAACTCGGCCATGCTCCAGATCCGGATCCGGGCCTTGGCATACTGGGCCCGCAGAACATCCAGATGGGCGCTTTCGATCTGTTGAAGCCGGGCGGCTTCTTTTCGGAGATCGGCGAAATTGCGGTTTGACTTGAACAGGGGAACTGCCCAAGCCCCGGTGATAACGGAAATCTGGGCGTTCGGATCGCGCGCGATCAGTTCGTTGACCTTCTGATTATCCTCTGGCCCAAATTGGAAACACTGGCGTTCGCCTCTCGTGTTCCAGATCAGGCTCGTGAGAAAGGCCTCGGGCGCATAGTCCCGGTGTTTGGCGCTATCGCACAAGGCGCCGTTAATAAGTGTCTGGCCGTCGGCGAATTCAACCCGTTCCGGGGCAAAGATGTGGCCGTGCACACGGGATCCGGTGGTTTTCGACAGCCAGTCTTCGAAGTTCTCAAATAGCTCGGTAAAGCCTTGAAACATCGAATAGGGGTTCGATGTAATCCCGTTCTCCCAGCCATAATTGGGAAACCGGCTCTGCATGTAGAGACCTGGCCGCCCCTGTGTACGGCGATCAACGGCCTTGGCAAAAATCCGGTCAATTTTGCCTGGGTTGGGTTCCGTTTTCTTCATTGAGCCCGACGTGTCGGACAGAAACGCCTGATACAAGCGGTTCGCATGCGGCCATATCTTGCGCGCGACAAAACAATCCGAGCGCCTAAGGAGCTGTAGATGATCGTCGTAGAAGATGTGCGGCTTTCCCTGAAAGTCGAATTTGCTCAGAGTAAGTGAACGACTTTCAATGTTGGATGAATAAAGCCTGGCCAGAGTTTGATAGTAGCTTTCGTCGGGGATCCACACGCGTTTAAAATACCGGTCATAGTGAGTCCGCTCGGGATCTTGCAGGATGGCGGAAAGGGTCTGGCGGGTCAAACACCACCATTGGCTGCCCATATGGGGAACTAGCCCTGCGGGGATCTTGCGTTTGATGCCCAGCCTGCGCTGCAGTTCGACATAGCGGTCAAACAGAAAGCGGCTGTTTTTCCAGGAGAAAGGGAAGCGCAGGGTAAATCGCTCATGGTCCAGCCCGCCTACGGTCCACGGAACATCGGCCGTGGTGGCGCTTTCGATGAAGTCGGTTCGCGGCCGAGCGGCAAGGTAATCTATCAGCTCCTGCACGGGTCGCAGAGGCAAACATGAACCCGAAGCAAGATAGACGTGCCGCACATCAGCAAACTCTGCCAGCATCATCTCACTCGCGGATTGAGAGGCAGCTACAATGCCCCACGTTCCCCATTCACACCGATGCCGTTTGGAAAACAGCACCATCCGGTTATCAGACAGAGACTTTTCGAAGGCTCTGTAGACCGGCCCGGATACGTTCTTGTCCACGTGGATCACGACCGGACAACCGGCGTTTGTCCAATGGCGGGCAACCTGTTCGGCCCGGTTCAGGGCCGTATGCACCAGAAGAACGATGCCGACGGTCATGCCCAGTTCCCCTTGGACATGAGGCCGAGGATCTCAAGTTGCCGCCAGTTGATATACTTTTCGGACCATTTGCACCACAGTTCGGGGTCATCGCGCATCGTTTCGGCATAGGCGCGATACTCTACTGAAGCTGAATAGTGCTGTTTGCGCGTCAATTCCTCGGCGGCTTTGGTGTTGAAGCTGTCCAGAAACTTGGCATGCAATAGAATGCCCGAAGCCTTTTCTCCGCCCCATTCGTCATAGACCTGATTCAAGCCACGCGGCAAAAGCATGTGCGTGGAACTGACGTAAGTGTAGCGACGATCCCATTTGACAAGCGGTATCTTGTTGAGTGCAGGCGCCTTTTCCGGCTTGTCCCGAAAAAAGACCCGACTGCGTGGGCCGCCCTGAATCCATAAGTTTCCGAAGCGTTTGTTTTTCTTGTAGCTGTAGTTGCCGCTATCGAACCAGTTGGCGATTTCGAAGGGATCCTGCCCTTCCTGATACGGTTTCTCGTTCAGATCCTCTTTGGGATACATGTCGAGCAGCATGGCGCTGAATGACTTTATCGAGGACGCGTCCAGCCAATCAGTCAACGCCTGAAGTGGGCGAGTGTCGCAAAATGGGTAGATCAGGAACTCGTCCGGATCCACGACCAGACACCAATGACCGTGACCGTATTTTCGTTGGAGCCAGTTGAGCCAATCGACCCCAAACCTGGATTTTTTGTAACTGGCGCGCGTATGCCAGACCGAAACATCATTCTGGTCGGCCAGATAGTCCAGCGATCCGTCGGTGCTGTCGTTGTCAACAAAGACGAAATGGGACACTCCCATCGCCCTGTAATACCGAAGAAAGAAAGGAAGCCGAACGCGTTCATTCCGCAACGTGCTGAATATCAGAATATCTTCCGGGCGGATCTGCTGAGTCCGGTCAGCCACGACTTTCAGTTCGCGCCTTTTGCGAAGGGCGCGAACCCGCCAGCGTTTTCGCTGGACCCGAAGGCGGTATGATTGCCATACGCCCAAGCCGCTCGTTCCTTTGCCCGCGTTGCCTAACCTGCCGGATACGGAGTTATCAGGTGAACCTTAAGACGATCTTGAAGTGTGCATCCCAGCTTGGTGAAACGAACTTCGGTCCAGTCTTCTTCCAGTTTTCACCCGGCGCCATACCCGAGTATTTTTCTACCATGTTTAGCCATTGATAACGGTCTGTGGCACTTAGGTAAACTGGTATGTCCCCCAACACCTCGTGTAGAACCGCCAAGTCCGATGCGATCACAGGAAGTTGACGTGCAGCTGCCTCGACAGGCGGCAGCCCGAACCCTTCAGCGCGGCTTGGAAACAGAAGTGCCGACGCTCTTGTCATCAAGGCAGCAACAGCGGCGTCCGACAGACCAGAGATTTCGGAAATATGTCCATCTGGCGGCAGGGCTTCAAGGCGATCAAATACAGGTTTGTTGTTCCAGCCCCTCGAGCCGCATATCAACAACTGGGGGGTTTTTGGTCCCAAACGTTTTTCAAGAAGCTCCCAAACGTCCAGCAGCAGGTCGTGTCCCTTGCGCGGCTCTATTGTGCCTATTGAGAGAAAAAATGGCTGTTTAGGGTTTATTTCTGCGGAAAATTCGACAGGATCAACAAGTTCAATGCCCAGATGCGAAACGATATGTGACGGTATTCTGCCCCAGGCTCTCATATGGTGCTCAGCGCGGGCACGGGAATGGGCTGAGTTGTATATAACCAGATCAGCGAACTTTCCTACGATGCGGAGCTTTTCGCGGAATTTCTCAGGTGTTCCCTGCCGTTGATACTCCGGATGGTCCAACGGGATCGTATCATGGATCAATATTGAAACAGGGCCTATCTTCTTTGTTGCGGACAGAACACGATTGGACAGATTGCTATGCCCGACGTTCAGATACACCGTTTGGGCCGGCAACATCCCGCGCAGCATCGACTCCAGCCCAGTTGGCAGGCATCGAGAAGCGGCTAGCCTGCGCAAAGAACTCTCGGCTCGCTCGCGCATACCGGGTTTGTGGGTGGTCATTCGAGATATCAGATCGGGCTGTCCCCAATCCCGTCCATCTGCCGCAAGCTCGGCCAGTTGAGTGGAACCAACTGGGTCCAGCAGAAGATAACCCAGCTTTGTTCTTGCCAGACAAAACAGGGGTTGAGGTTCGGTTACCAGCCTCTTGAGATAGGCGATCTCAACCCGGTCGATGCCGGTCGGCACCCGTCCTGCCCGGCGGATCAGGCGGGTTACATCCAGCAGCCGCGCCGGTGGCGGCCCGGCTTTACTTATCGTAGCTTCCGTTCTGATGCCATCTCCAGGCGTCTTGGATCATAATATCCATCTTGGACCGTTTTGGTTGCCAGCCAAGTTCGGTTTCCGCAAGGGTAGAGCCGGAAACAAGCTTGGTGCAATCACCGGCGCGCCGAGGCCCGATCGTATAGGGGACTTCACGTTTTGTGATTGTCCGGCCGTAATCAATCACCTCGCGCACGGAAAAGCCGCTTCCTGTGCCCAAATTGAATACCCGGCTGCCCTTGTCATCTTCCAGCCATTTCAGGCCCAGAACATGGGCATCGACAAGGTCGCAGACATGTACGTAATCCCGGATGCAGGTTCCGTCCGGTGTGTCATAGTCGGTACCAAAAACCGTCAGTGCATCGCGCTTGCCGTCAATTGCATCCAGCATCAGTGGTATGAGGTGAGTCTCCGGGCGATGAAACTCACCGACTTCGGCTTCAGGATCTGCGCCAGCTACATTGAAATAGCGGAAGATAACAGACTGCAATCCGTGTGCAGCTTTGAAATCGTGGAGAATATCTTCGATCGCCCGTTTCGATGCGCCATAGGCATTCAGGGGCATCTGGGGTGTGTTTTCATCCAACACGACGTTGTCGTGGTCGCCATAGGTGGCACAGGTCGACGAAAAAACGAAGTTCCGACATCCGGCATCGACTGTAGCTTCAATCAGGGTCAGGGATGCACAGACGTTCCCGCGCCAGTAGCGACCCGGTTCTTGCATTGCTTCGCCAACCTGGCTGAGGGCTGCGAAATGCATGACTGCTGCGGGACTATACTTGGCAAACACCTCATCCAGCCGCGCCCGGTCGCCAAGTTCACCTTTTTCGAACGGGCCGAATTTTACTGCGTCTTCCCAACCTGTAATCAGGCTGTCATATGCAATTGGAGTATAGCCGGCGCCTTTAAGCGCTTTGCAGGCATGCGATCCGATGTAGCCGGCACCGCCAGTGACAAGAATGTTTGTCATGTCAAAATCCGTCGGATCCGGTTACTGGGCGGCTTTGCTTGCATTGGAGATTGTCGATAGGAATTCCGCCAGATCATCCCGCAGATCGTCACGGGCGAGGGCAAACGCAACGGTGGCCTGAAGGAACCCGGCCTTTGAACCGCAGTCAAATCGCTCTCCGCGGAAGCGGTACCCGTAGACCGGGTTGTCAGATCCGATATCGGCAGCAATCGCGTCGGTAAGTTGGATTTCGCCACCGGCACCGGACTTGATCTTGTCAAGGTTGCGCAGGATCGAGGGGCTGAGGATGTACCGGCCGATCACCGCGAGATTTGACGGAGCTTCCTCGGCCTTCGGCTTTTCGACCATGCCGCTGACGGACACAACCGAGCCCATATCTTCGTCCACATCCAGAACACCATAGGCGCTGGCCTTATCATGCGGCACTTCCATCGCCGCTACCATGTTTCCGCCGGTTTCGGCATAGGCTTCAACCATCTGCTGCAGGCACGGTTTTTCCGCCGCAATTACATCATCGGGAAGGATTACTGCAAAAGGTTCGTTGGCGATCAAGCGCCGGGCGCACCAGACAGCGTGCCCCAGACCAAGAGCGCGATGCTGACGGATGTAGGCAATTGCGCCGCTTTCCATATTGGTCGACTTGAGCGTCTTGAGAAGTTCATCTTTTCCTTTCTTGCGCAGTTCCTGCTCAAGAAACGGGTTGTGGTCAAAATAGTCCTCAAGGGCGCTCTTTCCGCGTGAGGTAACAAAGATGAACTCTTTGATGCCGGCGGCACGCGCTTCGTCAATGGCATATTGGACCAGTGGCCGGTCCACCAAGGTCATGATCTCCTTGGGCACCGATTTGGTCGCCGGCAGAAACCGTGTCCCCATACCCGCTACGGGGAAGATCGCCTTGGTAACTTTCTTTGGCATGCTGACCCTCAAACAAACTCTTACTGCATTTCTATACGTCGCCGTAGCGGCTTGCGCAGTTCAATAGCGAACAAAATCCAAACCTGCCACGGTAGGTGCCCAAGATTTTTGCGATAGCAGCAGGCAGGCTACAGTTTTTTCTATCAAAACGTTGCAAGTAGGCAGCTTACCTGTTGAATGTGGCGAAATCCGGCCAAGGAGCTTGGCCAAGGCCGGATATGTGGTTTTTGGGTTGTTTTAAGCGCGGACGAGTTTCTCGTACGCTTCGGCGATTTCGCGGGTGAGATCGCCCACCTCGAAAGTATAGTTGCCGATCTGACCAACAGGTGTGACCTCTGCTGCGGTACCAGTCAGCCAGCATTGTTCGAAATCTGCCATTTCCTCGGGTTTAATGTGCCGTTCATGGACCACTATTCCCCGGTCTTTCAGCATCTCGATCACGGTCTGGCGGGTAATGCCATTCAGAAAGCAATCCGGAAGTGGGGTGTGAACCTCGCCATCCTTTACGAAAAAGACATTCGCGCCAGTGGCTTCGGCAACATAGCCGCGATAGTCCATGAATAGCGCGTCCGAGCAGCCCTTTTCCTCGGCTTTGTGTTTGGAAATCGTGCAGATCATGTAGAGGCCGGCAGCCTTGGCATGAACCGGAATGGTTTCCGGGCTGGGCCGCTTCCACTCAGCGATGTCGAGCTTGGCACCCTTCATCTTGGCGTCGCCATAATAGGCACCCCAAGGCCAAACCGCGATAGCCAAGCGCACCGGATTCTTGGCTGATGCGACACCCATGTCTTCGCCCGAGCCACGCCAGACAACGGCGCGCACATAGGCGTCACTCAGGCCTGTCGCCTTAAGCGTCTTTTCCTTTGCGGCCTCGATTTCGTCCACGCTGTAAGGGACCGGCATGTCCAGCGCATCTGCTGATGCAATCAGGCGCTCTGTATGTTCACGGCTCTTGAAGATTCTGCCGTTATAGGCTCGTTCGCCTTCGAACACCGATGACGCGTAGTGCATAGCGTGGGTCAGGACATGTACCTTGGCGTCGCGCCAATCGACTAGCTTGCCATCCATCCAGATCTGACCGTCGCGGTCGTCATATCCCGACATCTTCTGCCCTCCAAAGGCTAACAGGTTTCTATTTGTTGCGCTGAATATGGCCGCTTCGGACATAAAGTTGCGCGAAAACTGCGATTCGATACCTGTTCGGCCTTGGAATGTCAACAAGGCTGACGTAAACTCAAATCAAGTGCAGTGAGAGGTGAGACATGGCAGAGGCGCGACCGGCACCCGCCTATAGTGGTGAAAGCCTGCTTTTCCTGACCGATGAGCAATTGCGGCAGGGGATTGAGGCAATGTTTTTTGCCTATCGGGGTTTTACCGCTGATCCGGACCGCATTCTCGCGGAAATGGCCTATGGCCGGGCTCATCACAGGGCCATACACTTTATCAATCGAGCGCCTGGGACTACTGTCAATAACCTGCTGGCCATTCTGGGAGTTACCAAGCAATCTCTCAATAGAGTGCTTCGCACCCTTATCGCCGACGGTCTGGTGGAAAGTCGGGTGGGAACGTCGGACAAAAGAGAACGCCACCTGTTCCTGACCGAAAAGGGTCAGACCCTAGAGGCGACGTTGTCTGATGCGCAGCGCGCCCGAATGAGAGCAGCGTTCCGAGATGCCGGCCCCGAAGCAGTAGCCGGATTCAAAAAAGTGCTTGAAGCCATGATGGATGCCGATATGCGAAGAGCCTATTCGAAATTGCGGGATGGATCTTGATGAACGAGCTCGACGCCCACTTGCTGATTGTCGACGATGACGAGAGGATTCGGGACCTTCTAAAAAAGTTTCTGATGCGCAGCGGATTTCTGGTGACGGCGGCGCGCGATGCCGAGCACGCCAGACGGATCTTGTCCGGGCTGGATTTTGACCTGATCGTGCTGGATGTCATGATGCCCGGCGAAGACGGTATCAGCCTGACAAGGTCCCTTCGCGAAACCAAGGCCACGCCAATATTGCTGCTGACCGCCCGCGGAGAAACCGAGAATCGAATTTCCGGACTGGAAGCCGGAGCTGATGACTATCTTGCGAAACCGTTTGAGCCGAAAGAACTGCTGCTCAGGATAAACGCAATTCTACGCCGCGTGCCGGATACCTCGGCACAGGACGCGGCGCCCAAGGTTCTTCATCTCGGGGCAATTCGATACGACATCGAGCGCGGCGAGATGTGGCAGGGCGAAGATCTTGTGCGCCTGACGGCCACTGAAAGTCAGTTGATGAAGATCTTTTCTTCACAGCCGGGCGAAGCTGTCAGTCGGGCCAAACTGGTCGAGGATCTAGGGCGGGACAGAGGGCAGGCGCAAGAGCGCGCTGTAGATGTCCAGATAACACGCCTGCGCCGCAAGATAGAGCCGAATCCGAAGCAGCCGAGATATCTGCAAACGGTTCGCGGAGCCGGCTACATGCTGGCGCCGGATTAACCCTGGCGGGAAAAGGAAATCGCGATGAAAACCGCTTTGCTTACCCATGAAGACTGCCTCAATCACGTGACGCCGGGTGGGCATCCGGAACGGGTCGCGCGCGTGGAATATGTTATGGAGGCGCTTGAGGGGCTGGACTTGAACCGGATAACCGCTCCCCTTGCTGCTGAGGACGATATCCTGCGGGTACATCCCATGTCCTACTTGCGCGACATTCGCGAGACGGCGCCTGAGGAGGGGTTGTCCCAGATCGACGGGGACACATTCATGTCGCCGGGAAGTCTGTCGGCAGCCTTTCGTGCCGCTGGGGCCGGTGTTCGTGCGGTTGACCTGGTAATGGCCGGCGATGCACAAAACGCATTCTGTGCCGTCAGGCCGCCGGGACACCACGCTGAAACGTCTACTGCAATGGGTTTCTGTCTCTTTGGGAACGCGGCATTGGCGGCCAAATATGCTCTGGATCATCATGATCTTGATCGGGTGGCAGTGGTCGATTTCGATGTCCATCATGGCAACGGGACACAGAATCTGTTGTGGGACGAACCACGAGCCCTGTTCATTACATCGCAGCAAATGCCTCTCTGGCCGGGTTCGGGTCGACCTGACGAAACCGGAGCACATGGAAATGTGCTCAACCTCCCGCTTGCACCGGGAAGCGGAAGTGCCGAGATGCGCAGCGCATGGCGAGATCAGGCCTTTCCGAGGTTACGCAGTTTCCGACCGCAGCTGATCGTGATTTCTGCTGGGTTTGATGCCCACGAAGACGACCCGCTAGCAAATTTGAACTGGCAAACAGAAGATTTTGCCTGGCTTACCGCCGAACTGTGTGTGCTTGCGGACGATCTGTGCGACGGGCGTATCGTCTCGACTCTTGAAGGCGGGTATGATCTGAACGCCCTAGCCGCTGCGAGCAAGGCGCATGTGCAGGAACTGATGAAGGCTGTGAAATGACCGAAACGCCCGTAGAACAAATGACATTTGAACAGGCGATGAAAGAACTGGAGGACGTCGTCGGCCAGTTGGAGCGCGGTGACGTTGCTCTGGACCAGTCGATTTCTCTTTATGAAAGAGGAGCGGCGCTCAAAAAGCGGTGCGAAGAAGAGCTAAAGCGGGCCGAAGAAAAGGTGGCTGCGATAACGTTGGATGCTGATGGGCAGCCAAAAGGCACCACTCCGGTCGAAGGCATGTAAATGTTCCCGGAAAGACTTGCCGACTGCGCCGCCCGAATCCAGTCGGGTTTCGACGACGTGTTCCGATCCTTCAATGAACTGCCGGTCACTCGGGCGATGGCATATGCCACGCAGGGCGGAAAACGCCTGCGCGGATTTCTGGTTCTCGAGAGCGCCCGATTGCATGGAATAGGCCCTGAACAGGCGCTATGGCCAGCGCTGGCGATCGAAGCGCTGCATGCCTACAGCCTTGTGCATGACGATCTGCCTTGCATGGATGATGACGATATGCGCCGCGGCCGACCGACGGTTCATGTCAAATGGGATCAGGCAACAGCCGTTCTTGCGGGAGATGGATTACAGTCGCTGGCCTTCGAATTGGTAACCCGCCCGGTGACCGGTCCGGGCGACGTCCGGGCCGATCTTGCCCGGAGCCTGGCAAAGGCTGGTGGCGCTCAGGGTATGGTTTTGGGTCAGGCGCTTGATATTGCCGCCGAGACCGCGACCGATCCGTTGACACTGGAACAGATCACCACCCTGCAGGCAGAAAAAACCGGCGCCTTGATTACGTGGTCGGCCTGTGCAGGAGCCGTTCTGGCGCAGGCTGATCCTGAGCCATTGCGCCAATATGCCCTCCGACTGGGACTTGCCTTTCAGATCGCTGACGACATTTTGGATGTGGAAGGCGATGCTACTAAAGCGGGGAAGCGCTTGCAGAAAGATGCCCATGCTGGGAAGGCCACGTTCGTTTCCCTGTTGGGTCTTGATGCTTCGAAAACCAGAGCGTCAGAGCTGGTTGATCAGGCCTGCGACGCGCTGGCCGGCTATGGCGGCGAAGCGCAATGCTTGCGGGATGCGGCACGGTTCGTTATTGCCCGCGACAGCTGACCCGACCAAGTGCACGGCGCCTTTTTGCTGAGTTCGCCGAGAGAAAGCCAAGAGAAACTATGTCCGACCGTCCCAATACCCCACTTCTGGATCTTGTGACCCGCCCGGCGGATCTCAAGCAATTCTCGGACAGTCAGTTGGCTCAGATCGCTGGCGAGCTTCGCTCCGAAACGGTTTCTGCGGTTTCAGTCACTGGCGGACACCTTGGCGCGGGTCTGGGTGTCGTCGAACTGACAGTTGCGCTGCACGCTGTGTTTGATACGCCAAGGGACAAGATCATCTGGGACGTGGGGCATCAGTGTTATCCGCACAAGATTCTGACAGAGCGGCGCGATCGGATACGCACCTTGCGAATGAAAGAAGGTCTAAGCGGTTTTACCAAGCGCAGCGAAAGCCTCTTTGATCCGTTCGGAGCGGCCCACTCCTCGACGTCGATAAGCGCGGCGCTGGGCTTTGCCGTCGCGCGGGATCTCGGCGGAAACATCCCGGAAGGCCTTGGTGATGCGATCGCAGTAATTGGCGACGGTTCAATGTCGGCGGGCATGGCGTTCGAAGCCATGAATAACGCAGGTCACTTGGGAAAACGGCTCATCGTCATCCTCAATGACAACGAGATGAGCATTGCGCCACCTGTCGGGGCGCTTTCGTCCTACCTGTCACGGCTCTATGCCGAAGAACCGTTTCAAGAGCTTAAGGCAGCAGCCAAAGGTGCGGTTTCGCTGTTGCCTGAACCGTTCCGCGAAGGAGCAAAACGCGCCAAGGAAATGCTCAAGGGTATGACCATCGGCGGGACTCTTTTCGAGGAACTGGGCTTTTCCTACATCGGTCCGATTGACGGGCATGACATGGAACAGCTGCTGCCGCTCCTTCGAACGGTTAAAGCGCGGGCCACCGGGCCTATCCTGCTTCATGTGCTGACCAAAAAGGGCAAGGGGTACGCTCCGGCCGAGGCGGCGCGTGACAAAGGGCACGCGACAGCACGGTTTGATGTCGTGACGGGGAAACAGCACAAGACACCGTCCAACGCTCCGTCCTACACATCGGTTTTCGGTAAAACGCTGGTGGATGAAGCCTCGCGTGATGACAAGATCGTTGCAGTTACGGCCGCCATGCCGGACGGGACAGGATTGAACCTATTTGCCGAAAGGTATACGTCGCGCTGCTTTGACGTCGGTATTGCGGAACAGCACGGCGTGACTTTTTCAGCGGCGCTGGCAGCAGGGGGGTTAAAGCCGTTTTGCGCGATGTATTCTACCTTCCTCCAGCGCGGTTATGATCAGGTTGTGCATGATGTTGCGATCCAACGCCTGCCGGTTCGTTTTGCAATAGACCGGGCTGGGTTGGTCGGGGCGGATGGGGCAACCCATGCGGGATCCTTTGATATCGCCTATCTTTCCAACTTGCCGGATATGGTCGTTATGGCCGCCGCGGACGAGGCCGAGCTTGTGCATATGGTTGCTACAGCCGTGGCGTATGATGACGGCCCGATTGCGTTCCGCTACCCACGCGGCGAGGGAGTAGGGGTCGATTTGCCGGAACGCGGGGAGGTTCTGGAGATCGGCAAAGGTCGGATGATTCAGGCCGGATCACGTGTGGCCATTCTGTCTTTCGGAACCCGGCTGGCCGAGGTTCAGAAAGCGGCAGAGGCTTTGGCAAGCAAAGGGATCACGCCGACAATTGCCGATGCGCGGTTTGCCAAGCCGCTTGACCAAGCCATGATCTTGGAACTCGCCTCATCTCACGAAGCAATGATCACTATCGAAGAAGGTGCGATCGGCGGCTTTGGTAGCCATGTAGCGCAGTTGTTGGCAGATCAGGGTATTTTCGACTCAGGGATAAAATTCCGTTCGATGGTTCTGCCCGATACCTTCATTGACCAGTCCGGCCCGGCCGACATGTACGAAATCGCGGGAATGAATGCCCCGCAAATCGAGGCGAAAGTTCTCGAAGTGCTCGGGATCGCAACGATAGGCGAAAAGCGGGCCTGACTCATTCTCGAGCCGGGCTTTTTAGCTCAAGTCTGTGATCTGTGCGAGACGTTTCACTTAGTCTGCCGACCTTTTCAGGGCCATGTTACCACATGTGTCGACTTGCCCCAGCCGTCCACATTGCAGCGGGCCTGGATCTGAACCTGCTTTGAGCTGTCGGACACCTGCACACCCGACAGTGAGCGCGTAAATGGCTGTTCGGTCTCATGCGGGTGATGCAGAACCCTCATACCGATTTCGTTGCCGTCCATGTCAAGAACCCGCCAGCCATCGGCATAGTGATCCCAACCGGTGTCCGGATGAGACAAAGTGACATCGAATCGCCATGTGTCGCCTGACTTCGTGGCAGCCACGGCTTCGATGAGAGGTTCCTCGGCATCGGCCGGCCAAGGAAACAGAACGCCCAGCGCCAGTATCAATACGTGTTTCATAACAACGATCCTAATTCCGGATTCCTTATATCGGTATCACGATGGCGTCAGAGCTCAAGTTGTCTTGAAATGACACTCGATGACGAGTGGGCGCTTGCAAAAATTGAACAATTGGTAATATAACTTTACCAAAAGGAGGATCCTGATGGAAATGCCAGCACCTGATCCGGGGATTTTGGCTCGAAAGGCAAGGTTGATTGACCGTCTGTTGCAGGTCCTTCCCGTCGACGCCGTGATTCACGAAGAGGCCGAAACGCGCGCTTACGAATGTGACGCCCTGACTGCATACAAATGTCCGCCTCTGCTGGCTGTCCTTCCGGCTTCGACTCGGGAAGTTTCCGATGTTTTGAGGATCTGCCACGAGGAGAGTGTTCCCGTGGTTCCGCGTGGTTCGGGCACATCGCTTGCGGGGGGGGCATTGCCAACGGCGGATTCCGTCATTCTTGGTGTCGCCCGTATGAACGAAGTGCTGGAAACCGACTACAAGAACCGAATAATCCGGGTTCAGACCGGTCGAACCAACCTTAGTGTGTCGGGCGCGGTCGAAGAGCACGAGTTCTTTTATGCTCCAGATCCGTCCTCGCAATTGGCTTGTGCAATCGCTGGCAACATCGCGATGAACTCTGGAGGCGCGCATTGCCTGAAATACGGTGTTACGACAAATAACCTGCTGGGCGTGACCATGGTCATGATGGATGGCACTGTGGTCGAGATCGGAGGCGCGCATCTGGACGCAGGAGGTTTGGATCTTCTTGGCGTGATTTGCGGATCCGAAGGACAGCTCGGTGTAGTGACAGAAGCGACACTTCGAATCCTGCGCAAGCCAGAAGGTGCGCGGCCTGTCTTGATGGGATTTGACAGCAATGAAGTTGCCGGGGCTTGCGTGTCCGACATTATTAAATCCGGAATTCTGCCGGTTGCCATAGAATTCATGGACCGGCCCTGCATCCGTGCCTGCGAAGCCTTTGCCAAGGCGGGCTACCCGGATTGCGAAGCTCTCCTGATTGTCGAAGTCGAAGGCAGCGAGGCGGAAATCGCCTCTCAGCTGGCAAAGATCATCGAAATCGCAAAGCGTCACAACCCGGTCGAACTGCGCGAAGCGCAAGACGCGGATGAGGCGGGCAGGATCTGGCTCGGCCGAAAATCAGCTTTTGGCGCAATGGGCAAGATTAATGACTACATGTGCCTTGATGGAACCATACCCGTGTCTTCGCTTCCTTACGTGCTCCGACGGATTGGAGAGATGAGCGAGGAATTCGGGCTTGATGTCGCCAATGTGTTTCATGCCGGCGACGGGAATATGCATCCTTTGATCCTGTTTGATGCCAACAAGCCAGGGGATCTGGAGACCTGCGAAGCCTTTGGCGCCGAGATTCTGAAATTGTGCGTGGAAGCCGGAGGATGTCTCACCGGTGAGCATGGTGTGGGGATCGAAAAGAGAGATCTGATGCTTCACCAGTATGCAGCCGAGGATCTGGAGGCCCAGATGAGAGTGAAAGATGTCTTTGACCCACACTGGTTTTTGAATCCGGCCAAAGTCTTTCCACTGGCCGTCTCCAAATCCCGGCGTGCCGAGTCATTGGCAGCGGAATGAGTGAACGATCCGCTGGGCCGAAGGAAGAAATCTGATGAAACCAGAAACAGAAGCCGATCTCGCCGAGATCGTGAAGGGACTTGATGGGCCGATCCGCGTTTCGGGTGGTGGAACACGCGGTATCAGCGGAGATCACCCCGTCCTTGACACAACAGGCATGACCGGGATCACGCTTTATGAGCCTGGTGCCCTGACGATGGTGGCACAAGCCGGAACCTCGGTGGCAGAGATCGAGGCGGCCTTGACGGACCAGAACCAGAGACTTGCCTTTGAACCGATGGATCACCGTGGATTGCTGGCCACAGATGGTGACCCAACGATCGGAGGAGTCTTTGCTGGCAATATCAGTGGTCCAAGGCGCATTCAGGCTGGTGCCGCGCGCGACTTCCTGCTGGGAGTCCGATTTGTGAACGGCTTGGGCGTGGCGATCAAGAACGGCGGGCGCGTGATGAAAAATGTGACGGGCTACGACCTTGTGAAGCTGATGGCAGGTTCATGGGGAACGCTTGGAGTGCTCAGTGAAGTTTCGTTCAAAGTCCTCCCGCGTGCAGAAATGGAAGCAACAGTTAATATTGGTGATCTCGATCTGAAGGCCGCAGTATCGGTGATGTCTGCAGCATTAGGATCTCCTTACGACGTCACAGGTGCAGCCTATGATCCGGATAGCCGAACAGCGCAGATCCGAGTCGAAGGGTTCGCCGATTCAGTGCGATACAGGGCCGGGCGGTTGATAGACGAACTTGAGCAGTTTGGTGCGTGCCGAATTGACGAGGGTACTGAGGGCGTCTGGAGCGCCATTCGAGATGTGGCAGTTTTTCAGGATGCACCCGGCGATGTCTGGAGGATCTCGGTGAAACCGACAGATGCGTTGCAGGTAGAAACTCTCATTGGAGCCGAGGCCCGGCTGCAATTTGATTGGGGTGGCGGGTTGGTCTGGGCTTTGGTTGAGTCCGGAACTGACGTGCGGGCCAATTTGAGTGACCTTTCTGGCCATTACACTCTGGTTCGAGCGGCTCCCGAGGCAATTGACCGTTTTGGACGTTTCTCTAAACCGGCCGAACCGCTGCGAAAACTCGAAGAAGGATTGCGCAGGCAGTTCGACCCACGAGGGTTCCTGAACCCGGGTTTGATGGGGTAATCGATGCAGACAACCTTTTCAGAAGACCAGCTTCGCGACCCTGCAATTGCACGAAGCAACGAGATCCTGCGATCCTGCGTTCATTGCGGATTCTGTACGGCAACATGTCCGACTTATCAGGTATTGGGGGATGAACTCGACAGCCCACGGGGTAGGATCTACTTGATCAAGGATATGCTCGAGAACAACCGGGTGCCCGATGAAAAGACGGTTCGGCACATTGATCGATGTCTTTCTTGCCTCGCATGTATGAGTACCTGTCCATCGGGCGTGCACTACATGCATTTGGTGGATCACGCGCGGGAATATGTTGAGGCCAATTACAAACGTCCTCTCATGGATCGAATGCTGCGGTGGACGCTTGCTCGCATCCTGCCTTACCCAACACGGTTCCGGGTTGCATTGCTTGGCGCAAAAATCGGACGCCCATTCCGGTTCCTGATGCCGGATGCACGTCTGCGGGCCATGCTTGAAATGGCTCCTAAGCAGATACCGCCGGTCAGTCGCAATGACGATCCTCAAAGCTTCCCTTCACAAACAGACCGCAAGATGCGTGTGGCTTTGATGACCGGATGTGCACAGAAGGCTTTGAACACGGACATCAACGATGCAACGATCCGATTGCTGACGCGCTTGGGGTGCGAGATTGTAGTCGCCGACGGCGCAGGGTGTTGTGGGGCCTTGACCCATCACATGGGCAAGACCGATGAAAGCCACGCGACTGCCGCCCGAAATATCCGGGCGTGGACGCAAGAAATGGGCGGCAAGGGTCTGGATGCGATCGTCATCAATACATCCGGCTGCGGTACAACGGTGAAAGACTATGGGCACATGTTTCGCAATGATGCCTTGGCCGAAGATGCGGCCCGTGTGTCGGACCTCGCAATGGATGTCAGCGAGCTTCTGATGAAGCTCGACTTTCCGGAAGGTGAAAACCGGAGCCTCACAGTCGCTTATCATGCGGCTTGCTCTTTGCAGCACGGCCAGCAAATCAAGACGTATCCCAAAGACCTGTTGAAGCGGGCGGGCTTTAAGGTGGTAGAACCCGCGGACAGCCACCTGTGTTGCGGAAGCGCAGGAACTTACAACCTGATGCAGCCGGAGATCTCGACTCAACTTAAAGAACGCAAAATACGCACACTTGAGGCTAAGCAACCGGATGTGATCGCGGCCGGCAACATCGGTTGCATGATCCAGATCGGGTCAGGAACCGGAACCCCAATAGTCCACACTGTCGAATTGCTGGATTGGGTGACTGGCGGGCCCGAACCACGGTCTCTGGCTGGTGCGAAAGATCACGCGCCGGATGTCCCGCGGCTGAGATAAATCTGGTCCGTTGCCCCATTTTCGCCGCAACCGGGTGATATCCCTAGTCGGATGAACACGATGGAGGGGCCCGCGTGCGCAAGTGGCTGACAGGTTTGGCGATGCTTCTGATGCCGGTTTCGGCAGCGGCCAGCGAAGCGCGGCTCGAGCGGATGGACACGACCGAAGAGGGGCGTGTCTGGGAGGCCGTTGGCCGTCTCGATATTGATGGCAAAGGGTTTTGTACCGGCGCTCTGATTGCACCGGATCTTGTCCTGACAGCAGCCCACTGCCTGTTTGACAAGATAAGCAAAGACCGGATCGACCACAGCCGCATCGAATTCCTTGCCGGCTGGCGAAATGGACGCGCCTCGGCATACCGTGCTGTGCGACGCGCAGTTGTTCATCCTGACTATGCCTATGATGGTGCGGTTTCGACAGAGCGGGTCCGCAATGATGTGGCCTTGCTGGAGCTTGAACGACCCATTCGAAATACGACTGTTGTTCCTTTCGAGACGGCGCCTCGCCCGCTTAAAGGTCAATCCGTCGGGGTGGTGTCCTATGCGCAGAACCGGTCCGAAGCCCCGTCACTACAGGAAGTCTGCAAGGTCATGGCCAGACAGCAGGGTGTTCTGGTGATGTCATGTGACGTCGATTTCGGATCTTCGGGGGCCCCGATATTCTCGTTTGAGAACGAAGTGCCGAGGATCGTCTCAGTGGTATCGGCAAAAGCCGAAGTTCGCGGTCAACGCGTTGCGCTGGGCACATCCCTGGATGAGCCTCTCATGATGCTGCGGGCAGAGCTCGCTGCCAGCAATGGTATCGCGTCAGACTTGCCGCCCGGTGTTGGTCGCGTCGTGGTGGGCGGTTTGAGAAACGATACCGGGGCAAAGTTCATCCGGCCATGAAGTCGACCCTGATAGCGCTGATCTGGGCGTTTTGGACAACGCTCGCTTTTGCACAATCCAGTGGGCTGGTGAGATTGGATGATCGCGAAGACTTACTTGGATGGGAAGCCGTCGGGCGCCTGGAACTGGCCGGTCAGGGGTTTTGTACCGGAACTCTGATTGCGCCGGACCTCGTGCTTACGGCTGCACATTGCGCATTTGATCGTCGCAGCGGTGCCCAGTATCCTCCTGACCAGGTGATCTTCCGCGCAGGATTGCAGGATGGCAAGTCAATTGCGGACAGGCAGGTGACACAGATTGTAACTCCGCCAGAGTTTGTACCCAACGGCCAGCCTTCGCCAGAACGAATTCGGGTTGACGTTGCACTGATGCGGCTGGACACACCGATCTCGGTTGCACTTGCAAATCCGTTTGTTTTGCATTCGGGTCTCGACGGCAAGACCGAAGTTAGCCTTTCGTCCTATGGAGCAGATCGTTCTGAAGCGATCTCGCGGCAGCGCAGTTGTCAGGTGCTTTTTTCCGGCGAAGGGCTGTATGCATTCGATTGCGACGTGACCTTTGGCACATCGGGTTCGGCCGTGATGATGCGGGTCGGCAATCGGGGCCGCATTGTTTCAGTGATTTCCGCGATGGCACAAGCTCCGGACGGACGTCGGATTGCCTGGGGTATGGACCTGCCCGATGTAGTAACCCGGCTAAAGCGGCAGATGCGGCGTGACGCCGTTGCGCCAAGAGCGGAAATCCGGCGATTGGGCAACGGGTCTGACCGAAGCACTCTCGGTGCGAAATTTGTACGACCTGGCGGGTCTTGAAACCGAAATCGAACCTTCCCATCTGAATTGTGTCGGGTCGCCTGTAACAGGGATCCGGCGTATCAACCTGCCCGTCCGATCAGGAGGGTATTCGTCAAATCGCTCAAGAATGAGGATAGCGACTATGCGTAGTTTTGATTTTGCCCCGCTGCACCGGGCCACTGTTGGTTTTGACCAGATCGCAGACATGATGGACCGCGTCATGACAAATGACGTTTCGCAGCCCAGTTACCCGCCCTACAATATCGAGAAAACCGCTGAAGATGCCTACCGGATATCGGTGGCCGTTGCAGGTTTCTCAGAGGATGATCTCAGCGTTGAGGTCAAAGAAAACGCCCTTGTCGTTGCCGGACGCAAAGCCGCCGACAAAGAAGAAAAGACCTACCTGCACCGCGGTATCGCGACACGCGCATTTGAACGCCGTTTCACTTTGGCCGACCACGTTCGGGTCAAAGGTGCCAGCCATTCGGATGGTATGCTCCATATTGACCTGCAGCGGGAAATTCCGGAGGCGCTGAAACCGCGCCGGATCGAGATTTCCTCGGACAAGGTTCTTGAAAATGACCTCGTCGAGGCTAAATCTGTAAATTGAGGTTGGGTGAGTGACTGACAGAGAACCAGTCACTCTCTGACCAAAGAGAAATCCGTTCCCTCCGGATTCTTTTCGTGCCCCGCACCTGACCCAAGACAGGTGCGGGTTTTCTTTTGCAGGGTTCGTTCTGACCGCAGTCAGACCGACATGCAGACGTATTTCATTTCAAGATAGTCCTCGATCCCGTGGTGGCTGCCTTCGCGGCCCAGACCAGATTGTTTGACGCCGCCAAACGGAGCCACTTCTGTTGAGATGATCCCGGTGTTCACGCCGACAATGCCATACTCAAGCGCCTCGGCTACCTTGTAGACCCGGCTCAAGTCCTTTGCATAGAAGTATGCCGCCAGGCCAAAGATAGTGTCGTTCGCCATAGCGATGACTTCGTCTGTTGTCTCGAACTTAAACAAAGGAGCAACCGGACCAAAGGTCTCCTCCTGCGCCACTTTCATGTCTTGTGTCACGCCGGTAACCACGGTTGGTTGGAAGAAAGTTCCACCCAGATCATGTGGCAGGCCACCGGTCAGGACGTCGCCGCCTTTGGATTTCACATCGTCGATGTGCTCGCGAACTTTCTCTATCGCTTCGGCATTGATCAAAGGCCCGGTGGTGACTCCCTCAGTCAGGCCGTCACCGACATTGAGCGCTTCTGTCGCCGCCTTGAGCTTGGCGGCAAACGCATCATAGACGCCCGCTTGAACGTAAATCCGGTTGGCGCACACGCAGGTCTGACCGTTGTTACGGAACTTGCACAACATTGCGCCTTCGACAGCGGCATCCAAATCGGCGTCGTCAAAAACTATAAACGGCGCGTTTCCACCCAACTCCATCGAACATTTCATGACTTGATCGGCGGCCTGCCTCAACAGAATACGACCGACTTCGGTCGACCCGGTAAAGGTCAGCTTGCGAACGGAAAGGTTTTCACAGAACTCCTTTCCGATCTCACTGGCGCTGGAGGACGTTACAACGTTGAAGACCCCGGCTGGAATTCCTGCGCGTTCGGCAAGTACTGCGAGTACAATCGCCGACAAAGGAGTTTCGGCCGCCGGCCGGGCAACAAATGCACAACCCGCTGCCAAGGCCGGTCCGGCTTTTCGGGTAATCATCGCATTCGGAAAGTTCCAGGGTGTAATCGAAGCTGCAACGCCGATCGGCTGTTTCATCACGGTTATACGTTTGTCGCGCTGATGCCCGGGGATTGTTTCGCCATAGATGCGTTTGGCCTCTTCACCAAAGAATTCGATGAAAGAGGCACCATAAGCGACTTCCCCGACAGCCTCTGGCAAAGGCTTGCCCTGCTCTGCTGTCAGAATTTTGCCAAGGTCGTCGGCATTGTCCATCATCAAGTCGAACCAGCGGCGCAGAATGGCAGCGCGTTCTTTGCCAGTGAACTTCGCCCACTCTTTCTGAGCTGTATCGGCCTGAGCGATGGCACCTGCAACCTGAGCTCGGCTCAGATCGGCAACCTGCGCGATAACGTCCCCGCGTGCGGGGTTCGTGACGTCGAAAGTTCCGGCGTCGCCCTCGACCCATTGCCCGCCGATATAGGCTCGGGTCTCCAACAGGCTTGGATCGTTGAGAAGCGATTTTAGATCGGTGGCTGCATCAAGCACGAGGCCTACCCTCCATAGAAATTGACGGGCGCAGGCAAACAGGATGATCAAGGTTTGTCTAGGGCCACATCTGGTGATTCCGCAACGGAACTGGAGGGGTTGCTCGTGCAATTCACATGTCCAAACAAAAGAAATCAAATGAAGACCGCACGGTATCACCAATACTCGTTCACTGGTTCATATCCAACAAGCGCAATGGTCGGATTGCGACTTGGAAGGTCGTTTGCGGACAAGCCCTGGTGGCAAGCGGGGCTTACCACAGGGCAGGCTCCGGCGATGGCGTCGCCGCTTCATGCAAATCGCATGCGTGCCTGATCTCAATACATGTCCTGAACGCCGGGACCTTTTTGAAAAAGAGGGTCTGACATGACATCGCGTCCTGAATTCTATCGATTCCACAATGGCGAAAAAGCCGAACTCCAATTCGCAGTAACCGAATACGAAGCCCGCGTTGCGGGTCTTCGCAGGATCATGACAGAGCAGGGCGTTGACGCCGCTGTGTTCTCATCAATGCACAATATCTCGTATTATTCGGGGTTCACATACTGTGCCTTTGGCCGACCCTATGCGTTGGTCGTGACGCCGACCGAATGTGCGACCATTTCTGCGGGAATCGATGCTGGCCAACCCTGGCGCCGCTGCTTTGGAGATAACATCACCTATACTGACTGGCAGCGTGACAACTACTGGCGGGCGATCCGTTCGGTAGCCGGCGAAGGACGGGTTGTCGGCTATGAAAGCGATCATCTGAGCCTGCTTCAAAAGGCAAAACTTGACGCCTTTCTGGCGCCGTCCAAAACAGTGGATCTTTACGAGCCGACAATGCGCCAGCGGATGCACAAGTCTGCGGCCGAAATCGAAATGATCCGTGCCGGCGCTGCCGTTGCCGATGTGGGTGGATATGCCATTCGTGACGCCGTGAAGGAAGGCGTGCGGGAGATTGACGTTGCAATGGCAGGTCGTGACGCAATGGAACTGGAAATCGCCCGCAGGTTCCCGGATGCGGAATACCGGGATACGTGGGTTTGGTTTCAGTCCGGAATCAACACGGACGGCGCCCACAACCCTGTTACCGGGCGGGTCTTGCAACGCGGTGATATCCTGTCTCTCAATACGTTCCCGATGATCTCAGGCTACTATACCGCTTTGGAGCGGACGATGTTTGTCAAAGAAGTTGACGATGCATCACTAAAGATCTGGGAGGCAAATGTTGGCGCCCATGAACTTGGAATTTCGCTGCTGAAACCAGGTGCGTCATGCGCAGAAATCACCAATAAAATTAATGAGTTCTTTGCTGAGCGCGATCTACTGCAATATCGGACGTTTGGTTATGGTCACTCCTTCGGTGTTCTGTCGCATTACTATGGACGTGAGGCAGGTTTGGAACTGCGTGAAGATATCGACACGGTTCTGGAACCCGGAATGGTAATCTCGATGGAACCCATGCTGACTATTGCGGACGGGCAGCCCGGCGCTGGCGGATACCGCGAGCATGATATTCTTGTCATCAACGAAGATGGCAACGAGAACATTACGGGTTACCCCTACGGTCCCGAGTTTAACGTCGTAGGTTGATGCTCTGGTTGAGGCTTACTATCGAAACGCCGGGCAATTGCCCGGCGTTTTGGTAACCTAGTTATTGTTTGTGCAGATCGAAAATTCAGGCTGTGGATCGATCCAGAAAGATGGGCCTGTCCGCTCCTAATCTTCACCGACGGTCAGTAGTGAAAGCAGTTCAGAAACGGAACTCCTCATTTTTTCACTGCTATCGATAAGCCAAACAGCGTGAGTTAGGGGTTGTTCATCCATGGCCTCGGATTTCCTTGACAAGACGTCAGCGATCTCGGCGGCTCTTTGGTATTGGTTTTCGCCAGTCGCAGAAATTCTGTCAAATTCTTCGGAAACCCAGAAATTGCGGGCCGCGTCGACGTTTTTGTTTGCAGCAAGCAGCAATTCTGCAGCCGGGATCCGATCTCCATAGATCGACATTGCTCGCGCCCTAAGGTCGGCAACTTCTTCGTCTTCCATCCCCAGAAGCACCACCATTGCTCGGTGAGGTAGACCCATTTCCAACGCGAGTCGTGCCCTTAAAAGGCGGCGTTCCCTATTCTCGCCAGAAGAAAAGGGCGAAGTCAGAACGGTTTCGGCAAGTTCTGGAAATCCAAGTTCAAGCAGTCGATTGGCCAATCGTGTTTCAAGCTCAATCGGAAGGTCCATTTTCGCGCCCGCAATGTACGTGAGTGCGTGCTTTAAGAAGCTGACGTCGTCTGCGTCGCGTTCTAGCAGTTCGAGAAAGGAATGAACGGTTTTGGTCGGTATCATCGAAGTCGAAGCCGAGGTTTTGACAAGCTTGCCGAGTTCGGCCGAAGCATTATCGAAGTCACCAGACATGGCCAGCGACAAGATTGCTGCCCTGTGGAGGTCAGCGGAAAATGGGGTTTCCTGGTGTTCAAAGGCAAGGCTGGCGGCCAGCTCTCGGACATTTGGCGAGGTTGGTTTGCCGGATAAGTAGGCGTTCTCAACCAGCCGGATCAATGCCGGAATTGCCGCATCAGTCTCGCTTTGAGCGACCTGTTCAAAACCGGCTTGGGCTTCGTCAGCAGCACCTGTGTTGTCGGCCAAGACCGCCTGAGCGAGTTCGAATTGCGCTTGATCACCGGTCTCTGATTGATCGATCACACGCAAGATCATACCAGCAGTTTCCAATTCTCCACTGTCGGAAAAACGCGAACTCAGCCGTGGTCCAAGATGCATTCGGAGAATTTTAGGAAGATGAGTGAACGATTGTAAGACGGCCTCACTACGCGTGTTGGGTGGCAGTGTCGAGTTCGCCAGGACAGCCCATAGAGCCAATGTGCTATCGCAGTGCTGCTGCCCAAAAAAGGGATTGTCAGCCAAAGGTTGGTCGTCGTCGATCAGCATTGAAACTGCACCAAACGCGTTGAATTCGGAACGGTTTTGGCCCGCAAGTTCAAAAATCTGCCTTGCCTCCGCACCAAAACCAAGCGCCAGATACGCAACCGCAACCTGAATCACGCTGTCTGTGTTGAGTTGATCAAATTCTCCAAACAGGTTTGAACGTAAAGACCCAACCTCTGAAAAGGTTTCCAAATTTTCGACAGTTGCGAAAAGCTTGGAAACTTCAAATCCGTTGCAAGGCTGTGTCTTCGGGTTGCTACTTTGTGCTCCTTCGGATCTGGGTAGTGCACTTTCCAATGAAGTCTCTATCTTGACCCCAACCTTTGAGAGATCGTCGGCCAAGCCGGAAAGGTTGGTAGAAATCAACTCGCTTGTCTGCGCCGGAGTCAGCAGTTCCTGGTTTATGGCTCTGTTGATATGAGCAGCCATCCAGTGTTCCGACAGCTGGCGCCCGTCATGCTGCGTCGAAGTAACTGGGTCTACTTCAAGACTGTCGGGCAAGATCGAGATTTCTTTGGCAGTGTCGGTGGTGATTGGATCCGTAACTTTCGTGTCTTCGTTCGATGCCCGGTTTTCTTGGAAGACTGTTGGAAGGATTACAGCGTCGGCATTTTTTGTGTTTTTGTCATCGGCGATGTCCAGAACGATAAAATTTCCGGCCACGCCGAAGGACGAAACGACACATTCGCAGCCCAGATACAGACGCAAAGATTCGCCATCATCTGATTGCTCGACTTTCGACAGCCTCTCGCGCGATATGCGAGCGAAGATTTTTTTGAGGTCAAAAACCTCATTCTGACCATCGATGCGCAGTTCAGTGGCTCCACCGGTTTCGACAAGGCGCCAATTTCGCCTTTCCGGGTTCGGAACGACAAGCCTGGTGAAACCATCATGTTCGCCTGAGGTGATCGCAAGTGGCTCAGCAAAGACGGCAAACGGGAAGGCCGAGAGGAACAAAAACCAAGCCAGCTTCATGCAGCTTCTTTCTTCACAGCCTTCAAAGCCTCTTCGAGTTCTGCAAAATCTGGTCTGATGTGGGACGGAGTATTCTGTCGGCCTACTTCAATGCAAACCGCTGCAGCATGATTGTGGAGATTTGCGACAAGGACTTCTCGGATGAGTTGATAGAAATGGTGATCTTCATCTATCACAGCTTTGACTTTGGCCGCGAAAGGCCCAACCAATCCATATGCCAGAAACACGCCCAGGAAGGTGCCAACCAAAGCACCGCCGATCAGTTTTCCAAGCACTTCTGGCGGTTGATCTATTGATCCCATAGTTTTGATCACGCCAAGAACCGCAGCTACGATACCCAAAGCGGGAAGCCCATCTGCTACCGTCTGCAGGGCATGGCTCGAGTGCATCGCATGGTGATAGTTGGCCTCCATCCTCTTTTCGAGAACCTCTTCCACCTGATGCGGGTCATCATAGTTCATTGAGGCCGAACGCATTGTATCGCAGATCAGATTCACGGCTTCTTTGTCAGCCAGGATTTTGGGATACTGCGAAAAGACAGAAGATGACTGCGGGTCTTCAATGTGCCCTTCGATTTCGATTGGATTTTGTTTGGCCGTCCGAATGAGCGAAAAGAGCAGGCAAAGCAGATCTCGATAGTCGTCAGGTCGCCAATGCGCACCCTTGAAGACCTTTCCGATGTCCTTGGCCGTATGCTTGATCGCGCCCATGTCGTTGCTGATGAAAAATGCACCGATTGCGGCGCCGCCAATCATCATCATCTCAAACGGCAGAGATTTCATAATGATCCCGAATTTTCCGCCTGCCGCGAGGTAGCCCCCGAAAACCATGGAAAAAATGACTGCAATACCAATAATTCCGATCATGGCGGCCTCTTGCTCTTGATTCCGCTCAACGTCGCATCCGGACCTTAAGAAACGGTCACCAATAGATATTCGCTACTCTTGTGGGACAGTTGCGTTTCGGCCAGCCAGTACCACGCTCACAGTGTAGGCCGACTTGGGGCTAAGGTTTTCCATGATCCCTGCTGCTGTTTCGGACGGCATCCGGGCCAAAAAACCCGCTGCGAATTCGGGCGCCATTTCTTCGAACAGCGCAGCGGCCTCTTTTGGCTTCATTTTCTGATACATGACCGAAAGCCGAGCCAAATCATCTTCTGCCGCTCCATCAGCGAGAGCCAACGTACTGCGCAAGTCTTCCTCAGCTCGAGTCAGTTCGCCTATCTTGCGGTCCACTTCTGAATTGACCAGTTGAAGAGCAGTCATGCGTTCGTCGATTTCTGCTTCCTTTTGCCGAATGCGTTCTTCTCTTTTTCTGAATTCAGCGAGTAGCGTGTGCAGATCTTCCGGCGAGGTTGACGACCGGTCGTTGTTGTCATTTTCACGTTGCTCAGTGCTGAACGAAGCGCTTGCGAATGCTGGTGCCGCCTCAAATCCGAGGCGAACAATCGCTGAGCAAGTCAGCAGCATGGCTATCAGAACAAGAGCGCCGCCGCGCCTATCGCGTTTAGCTCCTTTTCTTTGGCTCATCCTTCGACCCCTTCGCTGTTGCTGTCGTGGCGAATAAACATGGGCGTCGAATTCGGTTCCCGAGCCCGAACCGGTTGTTCGCTTGAGGCCTCCGCGAGGGGAACGTCGTGCAACGAAGCCATCATGAGCTCCAGTTTCTGGGCGGCGGTCTCGGCTCTTTCAGTCAATTGCTGAAGCTCCAGCGTTGTCTGGCTGGATGCCGATCGCGCGTCTTCAATCGTTGTGGTCAAGTCTCTTACTTGTGAAGAAAGGACCGCGACCGCTCCGCCAACCCCCTGTTCCAGATCATTGAAACGGTTAAGGCGGCGTGACAGTATGAAACAGTAGAGACCAGCGCCCAACGCACCGGCCAACAACAATATGTCGGCGATCAGTTCCATCGCAATTCCTCAGCCAATTACAAACTCCATAACGAGAAGATCTCGAACCCGGCCTTCACCGGTTACGATATTGATCCGTCTCAGCAACTGGCTTCGGAGCCGAACCAGAGCCAGTGAATCGGTCAGGTTAGAAGGTTCAACGGCACGCAGATACCCGTTCATGAGATCAACGACTCTCGGTAACAGATGCTCAACTTCGTCTTGATAACCCGAATACACTTCTAACTGGGCTCGGAAGCGGAGCTGGCGCATGCCATTTGGGCCCACCAGAGAAACGGTAATGGGCTCTATGGGAACGTACTCAACGGACGGGACGGTTTCTTGCTCCGCAGCCGCAACGCGATCGGAGTACTCATTCTCTTGATTCTTTCCAATGGGCATCACGTCAGAACGTGAGAGAAAGAAGCCAGCTCCGGCCCCAATTGCTGCAAGCAATAAGGACAGAATGAACCCCTTCTTCCGTGGTTTCGTTTTCTCTTTCGGAGCTGCGGCTTCAGTCATCGGTCATCCTAATTGATCGAACGCACCCTTCATAAACCAACAGGGACTAACTGATTGTTAAGACCGTTCGCGCAATGTTTCCCAGCGCTTGGCAGAAAGTCAGCTCAAGGAGGAAGGCGTGGAGCATATCGAAAAAGTCTGGACCGGTTTGGACAGGCGAAAGCAGATTATTGTTGTCGCGGCGGGTCTTGTACTGGTGATCAGCTTGTTCACTTTGTCGCGCCTGGCGGTCCGCCCTTCGTTGACGCTTCTTTACGCCGGGTTGGACAGTCAGCCAGCCGGAGAGATTGTGTCCGCATTAGAACAGCGCGGTGTAGACTACGAGGTACGCGGAGGGTCCATATTTGTCCCCGACGGACAGAGAGACGAGCTTCGTATGACACTAGCCAGTTCCGGCCTACCGTCAAACGGCGGAAAAGGGTATGAACTGCTCGATACGTTGAGCGGTTTTGGCACGACATCGCAGATGTTTGACGCGGCCTATTGGCGTGCGATCGAGGGGGAATTGGCGCGCACGATCGTGGCAAGCCCCCAAATCGTGAAGGCGCGGGTTCATATCGCCAGCGCCGGTTCGAATCCTTTCCGCCGCAAGTCTCAGCTTTCGGCTTCTGTATCGGTCGTGCCCAGCGGTGCGCCAATTTCTCAGAACGAAGCCGAAGCGGTCAGGTATCTGGTGGCCTCGGCGGTTGCAGGATTGGGAGTGGAAAACGTCGCGGTTATCGACGCGAACGGATCCGTTGTGGGCGGATCCTCCAATTCTGAAAGCGCATCGAACTCAGCCGAAAATCGGGCGAATGTGTTACGTGAACGGGTGCTGCGGCTCGTCGAGGCGAGGGTCGGCGCGGGCAATGCCGTGGTCGAAGTCAGTGTCGACACGGTCACCGAGACCGAGTCGATCCGAGAGCGGCGTTTTGATCCAAACAGCAGAGTGGCCATAAGCACGGAAACTGAAGAACGTGCCGATTCTTCTCAGAATCAGACGGGTGAGGTAACGGTTGCGTCCAATTTGCCGGATGGCGACGCGGCGGGGCGGGATTCCCAGTCCAAAACAAGTTCGACCCGGGAAAGCATCAATTATGAGGTATCGGAGACCGAGTTAGAGATTGTTCGAATTCCCGGCGCAGTCCGGCGATTGTCAGTTGCCGTTCTGGTGAACGGGCTACAAGTCACCGACGACACCGGACAGGCATCCTTTGAACCGCGTCCCGAGCCAGAAATGGCTGCCCTGCGGGAGCTCGTTCAATCCGCGGTCGGATTCGATGCAGAACGGGGAGACGTGGTGACGCTAAAGTCTATGGAACTGCCCGAAGCGGTTCCGCTGGGTGCCACATCCTCAACTCCAGTCTGGGGCAGGCTGCACCTGAATGTCATGACTCTGATACAGGTCGGTGTTCTGGCGTTGGTTTCTATCGTATTGGGGATATTTGTAATACGCCCGATTTTGACCCGGCCACAGGCCCTGCCACCACCGTTGCCAGACGTTGTTTCCGGTCCTGGCCAGCTAAGTTCTGGGCCATTCCTTTCCGGTGAAATTGATGAAGGTTCGGGAGAAAGCCTCGGTGCACAAGCTTTGCCTGCGCCGGCAAGCGACAGGAGTTTGCAGGAAACTCCGGACGCAAAATCCGCCATAGCCGTTGAACGCCTGCGTTCCATGATCGGGGACAAACAGGAGGAAACCGTTGAGATCCTACGCGGCTGGCTTGAGGAAAACGGAGAGAAAGCGTCATGACAATAACTCACCTTCTGGAAGACTTCAGTTCAACCGAACTTGGGGCAGGACTTAGACTGATGAGTGACGACGTGCTCGAAGATCAGCGCCTTGCTTCCTTTGAGCAGGGCTACAGCGCGGGTTGGGAGGACGCGATCGATGCGCAGGCTCAAGAGCAGGGGAAGTTGACAGAACGATTTGTCCAATCCGTTGAAGATATGTCCTTTGGGTATCACGAAGCGCAAGGACAATTGATCGAGACGCTGACCCCTGTGTTTCGCAGCCTGATCGACGTGGTGCTGCCGACCGCTCTCAATGAATGCCTTGGCCAACATCTTGTCGAGCAATTGTCAGAGATCGCTCAAGAGGAAGTTGAACAACCCGTATTCCTGCACGTTCCCGCGGGTATGGCAGGTGCCCTCAGGCCAGTTCTGGTCAAGGAGGTTTCGATGCCTCTGCGTGTCACAGAGGATGCGGCACTGGGTGCAGGGCAGGTTCACATCAGAGTTGGGGATGTCGAAAGAGAGATCGACGCTGAACACCTCTTGAACTCGATCAGAGAGGCTGTTGCAGCCTTCATTTATCAAAGTACGGAGACGAAACATCATGCGTGATAGCGACACGAGCGCTCATGAAGCGAACAATCCGTTTGTTTCTGTTCCGATCGAAATTACCGTTTCCGTGGGTAAGGCCCGACCGCTGATCCGGGATCTGGTTGGTCTTGGTGAAAATGCGGTGCTGACACTGGATAAGCGTGTGGAGGATCCGGTCGACCTCTACGTCGGAGACCGTCTTGTTGCACGTGGTCAGTTGGAGGAACTCGAAGGCGAGTATGCCGGCCAGCTTGCGGTTCGTCTGATCGAGATAGCGAACCTGAAAAATGGTTTGGGATGATAAAACTCGTCTCGTATCTGGCGCTGTTTCTCATGTTGCCCTGCGCCGCAACCGCGCAGGAGCTGTCATTTTCATTTGGCGATGGCGGATCGATCTCCGCTCGGTCGATCCAGATTATTTTGTTGATCACGGTTTTGAGCCTCGCGCCCGGGCTGTTGATCATGATCACCTGCTTCCCATTTCTGGTGACGGTTCTATCGATCCTAAGGCAGGCAATCGGATTGCAGCAGGCGCCACCGAACATGCTGATCGTAAGTTTGGCCCTGTTTCTAACGTATTTCGTTATGGAACCGACGTTCTCGGCCGCGTGGCAGGATGGCCTCCAGCCATTGATCGAAGAAACGCTTCCAACTGACGTTGCCTTGGACAGGGCATTGGTTCCGTTCCGCAGTTTCATGGCTGCACGGGTCGAAGACGAGACCTATGCAGCTATGGCATCACTGCGCCCGGGCGAACTTTCTTTAGTCCCCGAGCCACAGGCACCGCTGTCCGTTCTGGTCCCGAGTTTTCTTCTTTCGGAGATTTCGCGCGCATTCCAAGTTGGTTTCCTGGTCTTTCTGCCATTCTTGATCATCGATCTTGTCGTTGCGGCCATCCTTATGTCGATGGGCATGATGATGGTGCCGCCAGCAATAGTCGCCCTTCCTTTCAAACTGGCGTTTTTTGTGGTCGCTGATGGATGGAGTTTGGTGTCGAACGCATTGGTGCGAAGTTACTTTCCTTAGGCGGATCTGGGGATGTTGGCAGAATTCACAAGGATCCATTTTGGTAACTTGCCGGAACCAAAGAAATTCAGGCCACTCGGTTCGGGGATCTTGCAAATAGACTGGGCGGTCTCTGGGAAGTATGCCATCTATTGATCCGCGTTGGTCGAGGAGGGTCAGATGTCTGAAGAACTCGGAAAGATCGAAGATCTGCCAGAAGACTATCGGCACGCATTGCGAGAGGCGGGTGTCGCGCCTTTATGGCCAATGATGCGCAATGTTTTGCCGCATAACGCCCCAAATCCGGTTTCACATGTAGGTCATTGGTCCTATGCAAACGTCCGCCCCCTGCTTCTTAAAGCCGGCGACCTCACCCCGGTAGAAAAGGCGGAGCGAAGAGTCCTGGTCCTGTCAGATCCCGGACGGGGTCTGGGTGCGATGCAGGCCACAGCGTCGATCTATCTGGGATTGCAGCTTTTGCTGCCGGGGGAAGCGGCGCCCGCCCACCGTCACACCCCCTCTGCAGCGCGGATTGTCGTTGAAGGCGAAGGCGGTTTTACTGTCGTAGATGGAGAAAGATTGCCTATGAAAGAGGGCGACCTCGTCCTCACGCCCGGGGGAGATTGGCACGATCATGGGCATGATGGAGATGAGCCCGTCGTCTGGCTCGACGCTCTGGACCTGCCATTGTTTGTCTATCTGGAAGGCTCATATGCAATTGAAGGCGAACTCCAAGCCCAAAGGAATCGGCCAGATGCCAGCGCGGTTGAATATGCTGCTCCGGGAATGGTGCCTTCACGAACTGGCGGGCGCGGGGCACGGCGATACCCGATGATGCGTTACCCTTGGAGTGCGGCCGAGGAAGCTTTGCGGGCAATGGCACGACACGGAGAGGTCGCGGAATTGGACTACATCAATCCGGAAACCGGAGATGCCGTTTTACCGGCGCTCGGGTTCACGGCAATGATGCTGAAATCCGGGCAAACTGAGCAACCCCCGCTGCGCTCCTGCTCATCGGCCTTTCACGTTGTTCGCGGATCGGGACGCACCGTGATCGATGGGATCGAAGTTGCCTGGCAGGAAAAGGACACGTTCACGGCTCCGATTTTTGCCGAGTTGGTTCATGAGGCTGATGAAGAGAGCTTTCTGATCCGAATTCACGACCGTCCGCTTCAGGACAAGCTGGGCTATTATGAGGAAAGAACAAGATGAACGAAACGCTGTTTGATCTGCCGCCGGTTCCCGCCATCCCTGTCAACGGCGAAACTGCCGGCTACCCGATCGGGCGCATCTTCTGCGTAGGGCGCAACTATGCTGCCCATGCCGCTGAGATGGGCGCAGAAGTTGACCGCGAGGCACCGTTCTACTTTACCAAGTCCCCGGCTGCGGCTGTTCTGAGCGGTGCAACGGTGCCTTACCCTCCGGGCACCGAGAATTATCACTATGAGATGGAGCTGGCGCTCGCAATTGGAGCCCCGATGTTTCGCGCGGCATCTGCCGAAGCCTGGGCCGGGGTTTATGCCTATGGCTGCAGTCTGGACATGACTCGGCGCGACTTGCAGATCCGTGAAAGGAACAAACAAAGACCCTGGGATCTTGGAAAAGACGTTGAGAATTCGGCTGTGTTTTCTCGCCTGACACGAGTTTCGGAGTGGGGTCATCCAGATGACCAAAGGATTCAACTTTCGGTCAATGGAAAAGTGCGCCAGGACGGAAGCTTTTCGGAGTTGATATGGAAGATTGATGAAATCATTTGCCATCTTTCCCAGTTTTATCACCTCAGACCTGGAGACCTGATCATGACGGGGACTCCCGCTGGTGTCGGACCAGTAAAAGCAGGTGATCACATCAGTGGTGGGATTGACGGGCTGGATCCTATTTCTTTGACTTTGGGCCAGGCGGAGTAGACGACAATGCCAAACCGGGTCCTGATTGCCGGAGGCGGGATTGGAGGTTTGGCGGCAGCTATCGGTCTGGCTCGGCAAGGATGGTCGGTTCTTGTCCTGGAAAAGTTGGAGAAATTCGGAGAAATCGGCGCAGGAATCCAGCTGGGACCGAATGCTTTTCATGCCTTTGACCGGCTTGGGGTAGGCGGCACCGCTCGAAAGATGGCTGTGTTTATCGACAACCTTCGCCTGATGGATGCGATATCCGGAGACGAGATTACACGAATACCGTTAGGTGAAGAATTCCGCCTACACATGGGAAACCCTTACGCGGTTGTGCATCGGGGGGAAATGCACGGGATATTGCTGGAGGCTTGCCAAGCGCATCCGCGCATTGAACTTTGGACAAATAGCCAAGTGGTGGAATACACGCATCTGCCAGATGGGATCGTTGCTCATCTTTCCGATGGACGGCAAGTTCAGGGCTCTATCCTCATCGGAGCCGATGGACTCTGGTCGCGGGTTCGCCGGCAGATGTTGGCTGACGGGCCGCCCCGTGTTTCCGGGCATACGACCTATCGTTCGGTCATACCGGTTGGGGAAATGCCCGAAGACCTGCGATGGAATGCGGCAACCCTTTGGGCGGGACCGAAATGCCACATCGTTCACTATCCGTTGTCCGGTTGGAAGTTGTTCAACCTAGTCGTGACTTATCACAACGACGCGCCTGAGCCGGTGGCCGGGCTGCCTGTTGGACATGACGAAGTACTGAAGGGGTTTGAGCATGTGCATCCTGTCGCCCGTCAGGTCATCGAGAGAGGGCAGGGGTGGAAGCTTTGGGTTCTTTGCGACCGGGAACCGGTGATGAAGTGGACGGATGGGCCGGTAGGATTGCTTGGCGATGCCGCTCATCCGATGCTTCAGTACTTTGCTCAAGGTGCCTGCATGGCGGTTGAGGATGCCGTTTGTCTTTCAGATGCACTGTCGGATCCCAAAGCTGATCCAGGCTCTGCTTTGCTTGCCTATCAGAATGCGCGGGCCTTGCGAACGGCGCGGGTTCAACTGCAGTCGCGCGAAATCGGTAATCATATTTATCATCCGGAAGGCGCGCATGCGGCCCTGCGAAACCAGATCATGAGGAGCAAGTCGCCACAAGACTGGTACGAGGCCCTTGGCTGGCTCTACGGCAAATTATCTACCTAGCCTATTGATAGTTACAAATGCACCTAATACGACGTAAAAAGTTGACATTTACCGACCGAACGGTCAGTTGTTGAAACAACCGACATGTCTGAGAGAGATTCGGGCATAATTCAATAGTTTCACGGCTGCGCATTGCAACATTCTTTCGGGTTTGCATGATAGTGCGTGAATACGGTCAAAGGGGAGGAATCACATGACCACTCGTAGAATGCTACTTGGCGCAATGAGCGCAGCAGCGATTGCGGCCTTTGGGGCGACATCTGCAATGGCGCAGGAAGTGACGTTGAAACTTCATCAGTTCCTACCGGCACAAGCCAACGTTCCAAAACTAATTCTTGATGTTTGGGCCGATAAAGTGGAAGCGGATTCCGACGGTCGTATCAAAATCGACCGTTACCCTTCGATGCAACTGGGTGGTAAGCCGCCTGAGTTGATGGACCAGGCCATCGACGGCGTTGCAGACATCGTCTGGACTGTGGTTGGTTACACACCCGGTCGCTATCCATCGACCGAAGTGTTCGAACTGCCCTTCATGATGACCAATGCGCGCGCAGTGTCGCACGCATACTGGGAAATGTTTGAAAAGCACATGAAAGACACCGAGTTCAAAGATGTTCATATTCTGGCAACGTGGGTTCACGGGCCGGGCATGATTCACACAGCTGACCCGGTTGAAACACCAGCTGACCTGCAGGGCATGAAAATTCGTGGCGGCTCCCGCTCGGTCAATTCTCTTTTGACCGAACTGGGGGCGACGCCAGTTGGTATGCCTGTGCCTGCCGTTCCGGAAGGACTCTCCAAAGGCGTTATCGACGGCACCACTATTCCGTGGGAAGTTACGGCGGCTCTGAAGGTTCCTGAACTGGTAGAGAACCATACCGAGTTCACAGGAAAGGCGTTGTACACGCTGACTTTTGTCTTGGCGATGAACAAGGCCAAATATGACGGTTTGCCCGATGATCTGAAGAAAGTCATTGATGACAATTCCGGTCTTGATCTTTCGGTTTTCGCCGGAGGCACACAGGCGGACGCGGATGGTCCCTCGCGCGAGATGGCGCTGGATCTTGGCAACAACGTAATCACGCTTGACGAAGCCCAGACCGCAGAATGGCGGGAGCTGTCGCAGCCGATCTACGACCAGTGGATCGCTGACATGGCCGAAAAGGGCAAAGACGGTCAGGCGCTGATCGACGAAGCTACCATGCTGATCGAAAAGTATACGCCTCAGTACTCGAACTGATAGCGGTGCAAACGAAGCAGCCGCGGCGACATGCTCGCCGCGGCTTTGCGTATCCGGAAAAGGAACGGGGTGCATGCACAAGCACATGACGGCGTTGGCAAGAACAATGGCCGCGATCGGCGGAATTGTCCTGACGTTGCTTATCCTATTGACATGTCTGTCAATCGCCGGGCGGTTGCTGAATGGCTTTTTTCACGGAGGGTTCATGCAAGGCCTGATGCCGGGCTTCGCAAACTGGATGCTGGACGTGGGTGTGGGCCCGATCAACGGTGATTTCGAACTTGTCGAGGCAGGCGTTGCATTTGCCATCTTTTCCTTCATTCCGTTGTGTCAAATTACCGCTGGTCACGCGTCGGTCGATATTCTGGCAAACAATTTTCCGAAACGAGTGAACCGCTTTCTCCGCATGATCACCGAAATCGCTTTTGCCGCAGTGCTGATACTGATCGCTGTGCGACTTGGTGACGGGATGCTGAGCAAACTTCGAAATGGAGAAACATCGTTTCTGCTTCAGTTCCCGGTCTGGTGGGCCTACGCGGCCAGTCTTGTAGCGGCGATGGTAGCAGCACTGGTCGGCGTCTACATGGCTGCCATTAGGACATACGAATTTCTGACTGGCCGAATTCTGATCTGGGATGGCGTGGAGGCCGAACAATGACGACCTTAGAAATTGGCATTGCCTCCTTCCCCGCATTAATGGTCCTGATTTTTCTTCGGGTTCCGATCGGGCTTGCCATGTTCCTGACCGGGCTTGTCGGCCTGGTAATCGTGACGGATGGAACCCAGGTTGCCTTCGGGCGCTTGAAAAGTGAGACATATTCAACGTTTTCGTCTTATTCGCTGACGATCGTTCCGATGTTCCTGTTGATGGGTCATTTTGCAACGCTGGGCGGGATGTCCAGTGCGCTGTTCAAAGCCGCCGAAGGCTTTCTTGGTCACCGTCGCGGAGGGGTAGCGATGGCTGCAATCGGCGCCTGCGCGGGTTTCGGGGCCATTTGCGGCTCGTCGCTTGCAACTGCCGCCACCATGGGGCGGGTCGCACTGCCGGAACTCAAAGAATACGGCTATGCCGGTGGGTTCTCGACCGCGACACTGGCCGCCGGAGGCACGTTGGGTATCCTCATCCCGCCTTCGGTGGTCTTGGTTATCTATGCAATTCTGACGGAACAGAATATCGCCAAGCTCTTTCTGGCGGCCTTCATACCGGGAATTCTTGCCGCCATTGGTTACGTGGTTGCGATTTCAATCTATGTCCGTCTTTACCCCGAAAGTGCCGGTACCCGACCCGCCGTGCCTTGGGGCGAGCGGTTCACCGCGTTGTTTCACGTCTGGCCCGTTCTTTTGGTTTTTGGGCTGGTTGTCGGCGGCATCTATCTCGGTTGGTTTACTCCAACAGAGGGTGCCGCGGTCGGGGCGTTCGGAACCGGACTGATTGCCTTTCTGAATGGAGGGCTGAACCGTGAAAGTCTGGTGGATAGCTTCATGGTGACAGCAAGGTCAACCGCGATGATCTTTTTCATTGTGTTGGGGGCGGGATTCTACAACGGCTTTCTGGCGCTGACACAGGTGCCTCAAGAGTTGGCAGATTTCGTGGTTCGGCAGGGTTGGAGCCCGTGGATGGTGCTGTCAATGATCCTCGTTTTCTACCTTATCTTCGGATGCCTCATGGACTCGCTTTCCATGATCCTACTGACGATCCCGATCTTCTTTCCGGTTATTTCGGTTATGGATTTCGACATGGTTAATCTGGCTGTGCTTCAGGCCGATGCCGCCAGAGAAGTGCTAAACGCTGGAGTTCCCGAGGGAATGGGCGCAGAGATGCTGGCGTCGATTCAGGATGCGATTGCAACCGGAACCGAGTTGACTCGAGAGCAGATGAAAGAACTCGGTGTTCGGGTCACAAAAGGTATGGCCAACCGAATGGAGGCCGAACAGGTTGCGATCTGGTTTGGTATCCTTGTCCTAATTGTAGTGGAAGTCGGTCTGATTACGCCACCTGTGGGGATGAACCTTTTCATCATCAACGCGATGGATCGCAAAACGCGTATCGTAGACACTTACAAGGCTGTGATGTTCTTCGTGACCTCGGATCTTGTCAGGGTGGTCATTCTTGTTCTGTTTCCTTCGATTACGCTTTTTCTGCTTCGCTAAACAGGTGTCAAAGAAAATTGGGTTCGGCCCGGGTGCATACCGGGCCGAAGTCGTTTGTGCATGATAGTGCTACAGTCTTTAGCAATATCTTGCATACATGACGGGATGGTGCATTATCCTCCATACTGAAGGTAGACAGTGACCAGAGTGGGCGCATCCCGGATATCCACAGAAAGGTCCACCAGGGAGGAAGGGCCATGACACAATCAGGAAATGCTGCGTTGTATTTCGTGGACCGCCACGCTCAGGAGGGGCGGTCTGACAAGACGGCATTTCGGGAAGCAGCGGGAAATCGTCAAAGCCTTACCTACGGCGAACTGGCCGAGTCTTCCGGTCGGGTAGCTTCCGCTTTGGTGCGGGCTGGCATCATGCGCGAAGCCCGCGCCGTCATGTTGGTGCTTGATCAGATCGAGTTTCCAGAGATCTTTTGGGGATGCTTAAAAGCCGGGGTTGTCGCAGTCCCGTTGAACACTCTGCTGACAGAAGCTGTTTACGAACACATTCTCAACGACAGCCGAGCGACCTGCCTATTCGTATCTGACGAGCTATGGCCGGTGGTTCAGAAAGCTGCCGAATCTTGTCCAACTCTGACGAATATCATCGTCATCGGAAGCACCACGCCGAAGGGGACCACATCCTACGCTGATTTCACGTATGGCTGCGCTCCAATCGCTCCAATCGAAGCCTCTGATGATGACACGGCATTCTGGTTGTACTCCTCGGGTTCAACCGGGCAGCCCAAGGGAGTGCGCCACGTTCACGCCAGCCTCAGGGCGACTTCGGACAGCTACGGGGCCAAGGTGCTGGAAATTGCAGAGGAAGATGTGATCTTTTCCGCTGCCAAACTGTTTTTTGCTTATGGGCTGGGCAATGGGATGACATTTCCAATGTCAGTTGGCGCCACTGCGATTCTGTTTGATGGGCGGCCCACACCAGAAAGCACGTTGGGAATTCTTCGGCAGGAAGAACCCAGCATATTTTGCGGCGTACCAACCCTCTTTGCGGCCTGCGTGGCAGCCTTGGAAAGTGACGGCACATTGGATGTGGCGTTGCGCCGGTGCATTTCGGCCGGCGAAGCCCTTCCCGAAGAAATTGGCCGAAAGTGGGAGGCAATGTCGGGAGTTGAGATCCTTGATGGCGTAGGTTCGACCGAGATGTTGCATATCTTTCTGTCAAATGCGCCAGATGATGTGGTCTATGGAACGTCCGGTCGGGCGGTGCCCGGTTATGACCTTCGCCTGCTGAACGAGGAAGGTGAAGAGGTTGCCGACGGTGATATCGGAGAACTTTTCGTACGCGGTGCGTCTGCCGCGGATGGGTATTGGAACAAGCGAGACAAGAGCCGCTCTACTTTTGAAGGCGAATGGACCCGAACCGGAGACAAATATGAACGTAATTCTGACGGCCGCTACATTTATTGCGGACGTACCGACGACATGTTCAAAGTGTCCGGGATCTGGGTTTCACCGTTCGAAGTTGAGCAGGCTTTGATCTCGCACGAGGCTGTTCTCGAGGCGGCCGTCGTTCCCAAGCGCGACGATGATGGCTTGGAAAAACCAAAGGCATTTATCGTTTTGAAACAGGGCGGTCGACAGGATTTGACCGGCGAATTGAAGGCTTTTGTAAAAGACAAAGTGGGCAAATGGAAATACCCGAGATGGGTAGAATTCGTAGAGGATCTGCCAAAGACAGCAACGGGGAAAATCCAGCGGTTCAAATTAAGGGAGGACACCTGATGCCCCTGGAGTGGAGCTCTTCGCCCCAACTGGCACTCAACGTGAACGGTGCAAAATTGGAGTATGCCTGTTTCGGGCCGGTACCTGAAAACGGCACCACCATCGTCATGTTGCACGAAGGATTGGGATGCCTTTCGTTGTGGCGGGATTTTCCACAGCGTGTATCAGAGGCTACTGGCTTGGGTGTGCTTGTGTTTTCACGGCAGGGCTATGGACAGTCTGATCCTGTGAGTCTGCCGCGACCGTTGGATTTCATGACGCGTGAGGCACTGGATGTTTTGCCGGGCGTTCTGGAACAGGTTGGAATTCGGCGCTGTATCTTGTTTGGCCATTCCGACGGAGCGACCATAGCGGCAATTTATGCAGGCAGTGTCGAAGATCATCGAGTTCGTGGATTGATTTTGATGGCGCCGCACTTTTTCACCGAAGAAACAGGATTGCAGGAAATCGCACGCGCCAAGCAATCATATGCAGAAACTGAGCTGAGACAGAAAATGGCGAAGTACCACGCTGATCCCGATGGCGCATTTCGCGGTTGGAACGAGGTATGGTTGCATCCCAATTTCAAAGACTGGAATGTCGCAGAAGTCATTGATTATCTGCGTATCCCGGTTCTCGCAATTCAGGGGCGGGACGACCAGTATGGGACGTTGGCCCAGATCGAAGAAATTGAGACGCGAGCCTATTCTCCGGTGGACACCGTGATTCTGGATTGCCGGCATGCTCCTCACCTTGAGGCACCTTCGGAAACACTGGCAGCCATTCGGGAATTCGCGGCGCGTCTTGAACGTATCGAGGCTGCGGAAGTGATTCCGGCCTGACGGGATCATGCAATGCGGCCGCCCTATGCATATGTCCCGGGCCTGACACCGCGGCACCCGGATGGACTGTTTGATGAGTGGAAGGAGACTTTGCCATCCTTGTCAGAATGCCCGGCATGGAAGGGTGGCTGGGCTTGCCTGGAAGGCGGGTTTTTCTGGGAGGCGCACGAACTGTTTGAACCGGTCTGGATGCAAACCCGACCTGAAACAGCAGAACGCCACATGGCTCAGGCCGCCATCCAATTGGCCAATGCCGCGCTGAAGCTGAAGATGGGGCGGCATCGGGCGGTGCTTCGTCTCTGTGACGATTGTGAAAGCCTGCTTGCCCTGATTGGATGCCGTCAAGTTCTCGGGGTTTCACCTTCTCGGATTCGCAACCGGCTGGTGGGGTTGCGGCACCTTTCGAAATTGATCGAAATGTGAATTATAATGCCAATATTGAGCAGAACCCGATACCTCAGCAGCCGTGATCCGCCCAATATGCCGGAAGTTCTCGAGTTTTTGGCAATATTATGCATATACAGGTTTACCAGTCACCTTTGCTGAACTAAGGTGCAACTCATCCAATCTCACGAGGGCGCATCCTATGTCCAAGATCATCGACTTTCAGACGGATCCATCAAAGTACCGTCATTGGCGGGTCGAGTATGACGGTGAGGTTGCTAATCTGATCATGGATGTCGATGAGGCCGGAGGGCTATTTGAAGGCTACGAACTCAAGCTGAACTCTTATGATCTTGGCGTGGACATCGAGCTTGCCGACGTTGTTCAGCGAATGCGGTTCGAGCACCCCGAGGTCAAAGTCGTGGTCATGCAATCGGGGAAGGAAAAAGTCTTTTGCGCCGGTGCCAACATCCGCATGTTGGGTGGCGCCAGCCACGCGCACAAGGTGAACTTCTGCAAGTTTACGAACGAAACACGCAACACATTTGAAGCCGCCGAAGAGGACTCCGGTCAGAAGTACATTGCCGCAGTCAAGGGCGCTTGCGCAGGGGGCGGTTACGAGCTGGCGCTGGCCTGCAACTACATCATACTGACTAATGACAGTACGTCGTCGGTTGCACTTCCAGAGGTTCCATTGCTTGCTGTGCTGCCCGGAACAGGCGGCCTTACCCGCGTGACCGACAAGCGCAAGGTACGACGTGACCTTGCCGATGTCTTTTGCTCGGTCGAAGAAGGCGTGCGCGGACAGCGCGCCGTAGATTGGCGGTTGGTCGACGAAATCGCCCCCAATTCGAAATTCGATCAGGTCGTGCAGGAGCGCGCCCGGGAATTTGCCGCCCAGTCGAAAAAAACTGTGACGCAAAAGGGGATCGAGTTGGCTCCTCTGAATCGATCGATTGGTGAAGATGGCTCGATCAGCTACGGTTCGGTCGAGGTCGCGATAGAACGGGACAATGGCCGCGCAACCATCACCCTCAAAGGCCCCGAGGCGGCAGCTCCCGGGACGATCGATGAGCTGTTGGCACAAAGCGCGGGATCCTATCTACTTCAGTTGGCCCGTGAACTAGACGACGCGATCTTGCATCTGCGCCTGAACGAGCGTGAGATCGGGCTGGTTATTTTTCGCAGTCAGGGAGACCCGGAAAAAATCGTTGAACACGAAGCGATGTTGTTGGCCAACCGTGACAATTGGCTGGCCAACGAAATCCTGCTCTATTGGAAACGTGTCCTGAAACGGGTGGACATGACATCTCGCTCATTGGTTGCATTGGTCGAGCACGGTTCGTGTTTTTCCGGTGTGTTGGCCGAACTGCTCTGGGCGGTCGATCGCAGTTACATGATGTTGGAGGAATTTGAGGGCGATAACCGCCCGATGGCAACGGTGACTCTGACCGATGGCAATTTCGGCACCTATCCCATGGGCAATGATCTCACCCGCTTGCAAACGCGGTTTCTCGGAGTTCCGGATACCGTTGGAGAACTTCAGGCCAAAATCGGCACGGCCTTGGAGGCTGACGAAGCCGAAGAGTTGGGCCTTATTACATACGCATTTGATGATATCGACTGGGAAGACGAGGTACGCATATTCCTTGAGGAGCGCGCCAGTTTCTCGCCGGATGCGATGACCGGAATGGAGGCCAATCTGCGTTTCGCTGGGCCCGAAACGATGGAAACCCGCATCTTTGGTCGGTTGACGGCATGGCAGAATTGGATTTTCCAGCGGCCCAATGCGGTCGGGCCGGACGGGGCGCTCCAGCGATACGGCAGCGGTGTGCGTGGCAAGTACGACATGGAACGGGTGTAGGGACAAGCTGCGGCCGCGAAACACCGGAATGACAACCGCAAGTGGTGATTTGGGAGTGAGGACCAACAGATGCTCGATTTGATCAATGTCAGCTACGATACGCAGATCCCGAACAATGTTGGGCTGAGTTCAGACAAGCGTGTGCTTAAAGCGTTGGAGAAATGGCACCCCGGATACATCAACTGGTGGAACGATCTGATCCCGCAGACTTTTCAGGAATCCATGGTGTACTTGCGCACGGCCGTCTCGGTTGACCCCAAAGGCTGGGCCAAGTTCGACTATGTGAAAATGCCGGAGTATCGTTGGGGCGTTCTGCTTGCGCCTCAGGTTGAAGACCGGCGAATCCCCTGCGGTGAACATCTCGGCGAGCCGGCTTGGCAAGAGGTGCCGGGCGAATATCGGAACCTGTTAAAACGTCTGATTGTTATTCAGGGCGATACCGAGCCTGCGTCGGTCGAGCAGCAGCGTTTCTTAGGTCTGACCGCGCCTTCGCTCTACGATATGCGCAACTTGTTTCAGGTGAACGTAGAAGAAGGCCGCCATCTCTGGGCGATGGTTTATCTTCTGCACAAATACTTCGGCCGTGACGGGCGCGAGGAGGCTGACGATCTGCTGCGCCGTTGCTCGGGCTCGGAGGAAGCCCCGCGGATGTTGGGAGCCTTCAACGAGGAGACACCCGACTGGCTGTCGTTCTTCATGTTTACTTACTTCACAGACCGCGACGGCAAAATGCAGTTGGAGAGCCTTGCGCAATCCGGGTTTGACCCGCTGAGCCGGACCTGTCGTTTCATGCTGACTGAAGAGGCCCACCATATGTTCGTGGGTGAGACCGGTGTTGGCCGGACCATCCAGAGAACCTGCGAGGCGATGAACGAAGCGGGCATCACCGACCCCTACGACGTCGACAAAATCAGGGATCTGGGTGTGATTGACCTGCCGCTGATCCAGAAAAAGCTGAACCTGCATTACACATTGTCTCTTGATCTGTTCGGACAGGAAGTCTCGACCAACGCGGCCAATGCGTTCAATGCCGGGATCAAGGGCCGTTTCATGGAATCTCGGATCGGAGATGACCATCAGTTGACCGGCGATACTTATACCGTCTGGAACTTTGAAGATGGCAAAGCGGTCCAAAAGGAAGTGCCGGCGCTGACTGCGATCAACATGCGGCTTCGTGATGACTATACTAAAGACGCCGCAGGCGGCGTTGGGCGCTGGAACAAAATCATCGAGAAGACTGGCGTAGAATTCGAGATGAAATTGCCACATGAAAGCTTCAACCGCAAAATCGGTGTCTTCTCCGACAAACTGTTCAGTCCCGAAGGCGAAATGCTGAGTGGCGCGGACTATGACAAAGGCTTGCCCAACTGGCTGCCGACCCACGCCGATGGTGACTTTATCCAATCATTGATGAAGCCTTGCTTTGAGCCTGGCAAGTTCGCGGGCTGGATTGCTCCGCCCAAAGTCGGGATCGATAACAAACCGGGCGACTTCGAATACGTGAAACTTCACATGGCCTGACGCAGATCAATGTCGAGAACTGAAGCCGAAACTATCGGTTGCAGAATGCTGACAGAAAGGGACTCGAAATGGGTTCCGTTTGGGGAGACCCGCTATGCAAATAGACCGTTCCAAAGGTGAGACTTTGAGACTGCAGGCCCTGGCAGGCGAAGTATCGGGGTTGCAAGGACCCTGCGTCGGCTGTTCGAACTGCTCGGGGCTCTGCTCGGCCTTGATAGATACCTTGGTGCTGCCACACGTGATCCTGTCCAAGTCACGCGAACCCTCATGAATCGGCCAGTAAAACAACACCTCATCGATCCTGAGATTTGCATCCGGTGCCATACCTGCGAGATGACGTGTCCGTTGGAGGCGATAGAACACGACGACATGAACGTCGTCGTGGATGCATCCAAGTGCAATTTTTGCATGGATTGCATTCCTGTCTGCCCCACAGGTTCGATCGACGAATGGCGGGTCGTTGCAAAACCGTATTCTCTGGAAGAACAATATGGCTGGATGGAACTTCCGGAACAGGAAGACCTTGAGGCCGAAGGCGCCGAAGACCTTGAAGCTATAGATGAAGCTATCGCAGCGCTGCTGACAGAAGCACACGCAGGAGCCGGGGGAAAGGCAAAGGCACCGGCTTCTGCATCAAAGCCGACCGTCAATATGTACACGGTCGGGAAGCCCGCAGAAGCGCGTGTGCAGGGCAACTATCGTCTGACCGCCGAAGAGAGCGACAGCGACGTCCGGCATATCATTCTTGATCTGGCGGGTACGCCGTTTCCCGTTCTAGAAGGACAGAGCGTTGGGGTTATTCCGCCAGGATGCGATGCCGACGGCAATCCCCATCTTCCCCGACTGTATTCGGTTTCGTCACCCCGGGACGGAGAGCGACCGAACTTCAACAATCTATCGCTGACGGTCAAACGCGAGGAGGGTGGGGTCTGTTCCAATTATGTCTGTGATCTCAAACCCGGCGACAGCATTCAACTGACGGGCCCGTTCGGGGCAACATTTCTGTTGCCGAATGATCCGGCGGCGCATTTGTTGATGATCTGCACAGGCACCGGTTCTGCGCCGTTTCGCGCATTTACAATGCGCCGCCAGAGGGAAACACCATCGCTGGATGGTTCATTGTCTCTGTTCTTTGGAGCCCGACGCCCGCAAGAGCTTCCGTATTTTGGTCCCTTGGGTAAAGTGCCCGACCAGTTTCTCACCAAGCACTTCGCCTTCTCCCGTCAGGAAGGTGAGGCAAAGCATTATGTTCAGGATAAAATGAGAGAACAGTCCGAACAGGTATCTGCTCTTTTGCAGGACCCGCAGGGATACATCTATATCTGCGGCTTGAAGGCGATGGAGCAAGGTGTTGAGGAGGCGCTTAAGGATATTGCCCGGAGTGCCGGCCTTTATTGGAGCGACCTTCGCGACACCATGCGGGAAGAAGGCCGATATCATGTCGAAACCTACTGACTGTATGCGCACATGACCGTCGAGACCGCCGCCTCCGACCTCTATCGCCATGAAATTCGGGTTACATGGGGCGACTGCGATCCGGCGAAAATCGCATATACCGGTCGAATTCCGGGGTTCGCCCTCGACGCCATCAATGGTTGGTGGGAACATCACCTTGGTGGCGATGGTTGGTTTCAGATGGAACTTGACCGCAACATCGGCACCCCATTTGTGCACATGTCGTTGGATTTTCTGGCGCCGATAACGCCTCGGCACAGATTGATCTGCGAAGTTGCGCCAGTGCGGCTTGGAACATCTTCGATTGAGTTTCGGGTGATCGGGCGCCAAAAAAACGTGAGTTGTTTTGAAGGACGGTTTATCTGCGTTTTTACGATTGCGGACCGTTTTGAGAGGCAACCTGCGCCGCCGGATATCCGGGCCCTTGTAGAGCCATTGCTGCAATCGCACTTGGCCAGAGACCCCGCAGCATAGTGCAAACCTGGTGGGCTACGGATTGCCACTGGACGTCCATCGCCGTATCTTTGTGCAATATTTTTCACCAGCGCCTCGGGCCGAATGACAGAGATCACAAATTTCCGCGGCGAAACCACTTCGCAACTGGACTCGGATAAATCCGAGGAATCGGTCAAGGCCTTGATTCAGCGTGTGGGGGACCGGGTACGAAAAACGCGGGAAAGACGCGGAATTTCACGCCGGGTCCTGTCGGAAATGTCTGGCGTGTCTCCCCGCTATCTTGCGCAGCTGGAAACCGGTGCCGGGAATATCTCCATCGGATTGCTGCAACGGATCGCTGTCGCGCTCGATCATCGGATTGAATGGTTCGTGGGAGAGGAAGATCCATGGACATCCGAAGCACTTCGGGTTGCGGAATTGTTTCGAGTGTCCAGCGCCGAAACACAGAGATCTGTATTGCAGATACTTGAACCCCAACCGACAAAGGCCATGCGTGCCGGACGGATTTGCCTTGTGGGCCTTCGCGGGGCAGGAAAGTCCACGCTTGGTGCAATGGTCGGCGAGGCGTTGGGCATACCGTTTGTCGAGCTCAACGATGAGATTGAAACGCAAAGTGGCATGCCGGTGAGCGAGGTTATGGCGCTCTACGGGCAAGAAGGTTATCGAAAGCTGGAGGCACAAGCCGTCAGCCGTGTGATAGCCATGCATGACGAGATGGTTCTAGCGGTTGCTGGTGGCATTGTTGCAGAGCCCGAGACCTATGCCACACTGCTCAGCCACTTTCATACAGTCTGGGTAAGAGCTGCTCCCGAAGAGCATATGGCGAGGGTTCGGGCTCAGGGCGATGAACGGCCAATGGCGGGGAATCCTGAGGCTATGGAACAGCTCAGATCGATATTGGCCAGCCGTGAAGCGCTCTACAGCAAGGCATTGGACCATATGGATACATCGGGGCAGTCAAAGAATGCGTCGGCGGCCCATTTGATTGATATCATCCGAAACCGGTTGGGCGATGGTTGAATTGTGCACCTAGTCTGCAGGTTGTCGCAACCAGCCGGCCTCGAATTCTACCTTGTCCAGACCGGTAAACCGTCGAACACGTTCCAATTCGGCCTCAAAACGAGCTTGGCGGGTTTTCGTCCAGCGCACGCTGGATTCAGGCCAAACTGCCCGAATTCGCAGAATCCCTTCGTTCCGAAAAGCCTTCATGTCGATCCGGCCAGCCAGACGATCCCCTTCCAGCATGGGAAAGACATAGTACCCATAAACACGCTTTGGTTCGGGTACAAAGACCTCGATTCGATAGTAGAATCCGAACAAGCGCTCGGCTCGCTTTCGATCCCGCAGGGCCGGGTCAAAGGGGCTGAGAATTCTCAGCCGTTTTGGCGGTTCCGGCGCTTCTTCGAGGTTGGAAAATACATTTGGGCGTGCAAAAGCGCGCCGCTTAGATCCATTGTGTGCGGTAACTTCAATTTCAATTATGCTTTTGTTCCGCAGCGACCGATGGCACCATTCCTTTGCTTCGCTTGAATTTACGGTATCCCAAAATGCCGAGATTTCACCCGATGTGGCAAATCCCAATCGGTCCAGAGCCGCATTGCATAGCCAATCAATACTGAGTTCCGGATCAGGGCTTCCCGCGGCGGGGCAGAGTTCTTCCTCGATCACCCGTTCGGTTAGATCATAGCGTTTCTGAAACCGATCCCGCCCAGTTACCGAGAGTGCTCCGGACCGCCACAAGTATTCCAATGCTGTCTTGGAAGGGTGCCAATCCCACCAACCTCCCGATCCCTTCTTTTCGTCTTTGCCCACATCCGAAGAACAAACTGGCCCGTTGTCGCGGATGTGTTGAAGGACCGTTTCGAACCGCGCTTCGTATCCATCTCTGCGCCAGTTGCGCCAACGTTTGCGAAGCATCTCTGCATCTCTCTGAAATCGCAAATGCCAATGGGGAAAGAACTCGATCGGGATAACTGCGGCGTCATGCGTCCAGTGTTCGAACAGGGCGCGCTCCTGCTCATAAAGTTGCTTGAGATGCGCCGGGCGGTATCGCGGCCTGCGGCTAAACAGGATCATGTCATGGGATCGCGCCACAGTGTTGATACTGTCGAGTTGGACGAAACCCAGGCGGTGAATAACCGAAGCAAGATCTGCACCTTTGCCGGATCCAACTGGTGGTTCGGCCAGCAGATGACGGTGCAAAAACAGCCGCCGGGCATCGCGATTTTCGAGAACAGGAAGCGCCATAGGATCAACGCCGCTTCAAGGTGTCACCGTAGCTGATCTTGGGTGTCAGTGTGATCTTGTCCTCAACCTCGCCGGGCTCGTCCTCAAGGCGAGCGGTGATGATCTCCGCCGCTTTGCGCCCGATTTCGAGACGGCAGGCATCCATCGTAGCCAACTTCCGGGGCAAACCTTGCAAAAGCTCTACCCCATTGAATCCAGCAAGTCCGATCTGTCCCGGAACATCGATGCCTTGATCAAGAAGATAGAGCAAGCCGCCAGCGCCAATCATGTCATTGGAATAATAAAGAAAGTCGAGATCGGGCGAGCGTTTGAGCATGGTCTCCGTCATTTCGCGACCCTTGGCCAAGGCAGACCCGCCAGAGTAGAAGGCTCTGTCTTCGATCTCGACCCCGTTCTTTGCAAGAACTTCTGTAAGCCCTTCGAATCTCTTCCGAGCCCGATGATCGAGCGGCATTTTTGTCCCCATAAAGCCAATATGCCGGTAGCCCGCCTTCAGGATGGCCTGAGCCATTTCCCGCCCTGCGCGACGGTGCGAAATACCAACCATCGAGTCGATTGGCTTGCCGTCGGTATCCATGATTTCGACAACCGGGATCCCGGCGGCTTTCAGCATGGCTTGCGCCGCATCCGAGTGTTCCAAGCCGGCAATGATCACACCGGACGGTCGCCAGGACAACATCTCATAAAGAACTTTTTCTTCCTTTTCAGGGAGATAGTCAGTGACCCCGACAACCGGTTGCAGTTCCGTATCTTCGAGGACCTGGTTTATCCCGGTGAGAACTTCTGGAAAAACCATATTGGATAGTGATGGAATGATCACAGCCACCAGATTGACCCGATTGGACGCCAGCGCGCCAGCAATCTTGTTGGGTACATAACCCAATTCCTTGGCCGCCGCGAGCACACGAGCCCGGGTTGCGTCAGAGACATCCCCGCGGTTGCGCAGGACCCTGCTAACCGTCATTTCCGATACTCCGGAGGCTTCGGATACATCGCGGAGCGTCAGCGGACGTTTGTTGTCGAGAGTCAATGAAATTCCTTCCTGCAACCGAACCAAATGTTAGCGCGGACACCTACCTGGGATCAACTGGCTCAAATCGCATGACAAGCTGGAGAAACAGCGATAATACAATCCGAAAGGCCCCGTGGCTCAACTGGATAGAGCAGCCCCCTCCTAAGGGGCAGGTTGCAGGTTCGAATCCTGCCGGGGTCGCCACCGATCTCGAAGCTTTGCCAGTGATTTGCATGCAAAACGTGTGTTGCAGAACACTGCATGCGGCTGCAAGCGCCGCGCTTTCGCTGCACAAACAGCTGCAAAGCTAAACGCAGATCGCGATTCATCGCACAGAGGAGTGATGCGAGATAGCGACGATCATCAAGCGAGCAAGCGGCAGGCAACGGTACGACACAAAGGGCGAAGTGCCAGCGAGTCCTTTTCCAAGAGAACAGACGCGGTGAAGTGGGCGTGCGATACTGAGATGCAAATCGAACGCGGTGTGCTCACACAAGACCAAAAATATCGGGGCATTGAATGGGCTTTGTTGCACAAATCCTGTGAGGATGGGACTTCCCCTTTCCCCGGACGGATTTAGCCTACGGCTTCTGTGACGGGAATGCCAAGAGCGGTATAGCGGTTGAGGACTGCGACACGGATTTGGATCT
>NZ_JBNAGF010000005.1:0-301393 GCF_049801055.1 Primorskyibacter sp. S87
ATGGCAAAGGAAAAGTTTGAGCGTACAAAACCGCACGTCAACATTGGCACGATTGGCCACGTTGACCACGGCAAGACGACGCTGACCGCGGCAATCACCAAGTATTTTGGCGACTTCAAGGCGTATGACCAGATTGACGGTGCGCCGGAAGAGAAGGCGCGCGGCATCACCATCTCGACGGCGCATGTTGAGTATGAGACCGACAACCGCCACTATGCGCATGTCGACTGCCCCGGCCACGCCGACTACGTCAAGAACATGATCACCGGTGCTGCCCAGATGGACGGCGCGATTCTGGTTGTGAACGCCGCTGACGGCCCGATGCCGCAGACCCGCGAGCACATCCTGCTGGGCCGCCAGGTTGGCATCCCGAAGATGGTTGTGTTCCTGAACAAAGTTGACCAGGTTGACGACGAAGAGCTTCTGGAACTGGTTGAGATGGAAGTTCGCGAACTGCTGTCCAGCTACGACTACCCCGGCGACGATATCCCGATCATCGCGGGTTCGGCTCTGGCGGCGATGGAAGGCAACAACCCGGAGATCGGCGAAGAGAAGATCAAGGAACTGATGGCGGCTGTTGATGACTACATCGACACCCCTGAGCGTGCTGTTGACCAGCCGTTCCTGATGCCGATCGAAGACGTGTTCTCGATCTCGGGCCGCGGCACCGTTGTGACCGGTCGTGTCGAGCGTGGCGTGATCAATGTTGGCGACGAGATTGAAATCGTTGGCATCCGCGACACCACCAAGACCACCTGCACCGGCGTGGAAATGTTCCGCAAGCTGCTGGACCGCGGCGAAGCGGGCGACAACATCGGCGCGCTGCTGCGTGGCGTTGACCGTGACGGTGTTGAGCGTGGTCAGGTTCTGTGTAAGCCGGGTTCGGTTACACCGCACACCAAGTTCGAAGCCGAAGCCTATATCCTGACCAAGGAAGAGGGCGGCCGTCACACCCCGTTCTTCGCGAACTACCGTCCACAGTTCTACTTCCGGACCACGGACGTGACCGGCACCGTGACCCTGGCCGAAGGCACCGAGATGGTTATGCCGGGCGACAACGTGTCGTTTGGCGTTGAGCTGATCGCGCCGATCGCCATGGAAAACGGCCTGCGCTTCGCCATCCGCGAAGGTGGCCGCACCGTCGGCGCTGGCGTGGTGTCGAAAATCGTCGAGTAAGGCGCGCTAGCGCGCCTGGTTGCGGCAGGCGATCTTCCAAAGGAAAATCTGCCGAGAGCAACACGGTGAGACAATTGGAAAGGCCGTCCCACACGGGGCGGCCTTTTCCTTTTGATAACTTGCCGAACTTGAAAAAGGTTTCTTGCGACAGTAGCGGCGATCAGCACTACGCAAAGCCTGAATATTCTGCAGAAGCGGACCAGCTCTTCGAGCCCACGCTTGGAACTATATCTATCGTGATCACTCGTCTCTCACGAGCCTTGGCGCATAGTATAGCGGGTCGGTGATCCCGCGCTTCTTGGCAGCTTCAGCCGCGATGAAGTTCCGCAAGAGAAACATCACAACTTCGGCGGTCTGGAAGCTGCGCGAGTCCATCAGCGGATTATATTCCGCGACATCTATGCCCAGCACATTGTGCTGAATGGTAAGCGCCCGGATCATCCTGGCCATCTCGCGCGGTGTGATGCCATCCACTTCGCGCCCCCCGGTACCGGGAACATAATTCGACGCGATAATGTCGATATCGATCATGATCAGGATCTGTCCCATGTCCTTGGATTCTTCGAGGACACGTTCAATGACCTTGTCCCACCCGTCCCGCTCGATCTCGGCGGCATAGTGATAACGAACACCCTGCGAGTTCAGCCAGTCAAGGTCTTCTTCGCCAGGACCAAATGAGGTCATGCCAATCTGAATGATGTCTCCACCGTCAACGACATCGTAGATCAGCGCATTGGAAATCCCGTTACCGTTATGGGCATAGGCGCCAAACGGACCATTGCGAATGGCGTCATAGTGGCTGTCAAAGTGAATGACCCCAAAGTTCTTCCGGCCATAGGTATCGGCGGTCGCAAGGAACATCCCGTACATTCCATCATGGCTTCCGGCGAACATGGCAGGCTTGGCGCCACCCTCATAAATCTCGTTGATGACGCGCCGGATCTCTTCGGTCGTAGCCCCCACTTCAAACGGGTTCACGGTGATGTTGCCGTAATCGACCTCGTTCACTTCGTTGAAATGGGTGTGCAGATACATGTCCACGACACCGGTGCGGCTGCGCTCCATCTTGCCGCCGCCGCGCGAGGTGACCAGCTGCTTACCGGCTGTGCGGATAAACCCGCGTAAAATATTGGGACCGAATGCTGTACCTGGAACCGCGTTGTTATCAGCGGTTGAGCCAACCAGCGCGATATCGACGTCGCCCGCGATCAGGTCTTCCTTGTTGAGTGCAATTGGCATGCCGAACATCGTCGGAAACTGCGAGCCAAACGGATTCAGGTCGTAGCGCTGAAGGTCGATGGGACCGGCTTCGCGTTCCGGATTGGGCAGCGAATTGCGTCCAAACTCAAACTCGGCGTTGGGATCATTTGGATCGCGCAGGATGACCAGAGGGTTGTCAGGATCGACCCAAGGCGTGACAGAGGGATCGGTTCGGGTGCTGAAGTCCTGGGCCAAAGCTACGTCAAATGCGAATATGCCCGCCATCACGGTGGCAATTTTGGTGTATTGCATCATCGAGTTTCCCTGTTGAATTGGTGTTCGGTTGGTTTGGAGTTGAAACCAAAGATAAGTCGAGTTTTGCGCCGAGTCGACAAACGTCTGATCGATCACTGCGCCCGTCGCGATTGACGGGGCAACGATCGTCCGCAAAAGAACGGCAGATCCGACCATCGCTACGGCTGCCGGTCCGCATTTTTCTGGAATGCGCTTAAGGCATTCCCGGCAGCTACGCGCATTGTCCTCAGCAGCAATGTGATTGACCCGAGGTCTTGTTTCCCTCACCCTTAAGCAATCAGAAACAGGAGGTTAGACATGGCAACTTATCGCTGCGGCGTCTGCGGCATGGGCGTGAATGCTACATGTGCGGATTGCAACGAGCCGTTGGTAAACGGCACGCTGGAAAAAGAAGACGGAAGCTCGGTGCAGATTTCGAGCTGTCCGAAATGCGAGGGCAAGATCAAGTCGCCGATGTGTTGCGGCAAAGATATGACCTGCGAGCTCTGACGCTTTCAACCTTGGTTTCGACGCTGTGCCAGAAACAGGGCGCATGGCTCGAAACCCGATCAAGTAAACAATCCGTTGCAGGCGGTGTCGGGCACGATGCCGCCTGTCTTGTTGCCAGTTTACTGACCTGACGACCAGGGTTCGCGACCCACCATCCGATCGGCCTCGGCCGTAATGTCGTTCATATGCTTTTCCAGGCTCAACCGCAGATCCTCGATCTGTTCTTCGGTTGCTTTGCGCGGCACGGTTTCCGTCCACTCCCGGCACAGAAAAACCCCTTCGTTCCGCCACGGGCGCGGCAGAAGAAGCCTGTCCCAGCTGCTCATTTCAGATGCATGACGTGCAGAGTAAGTAATGCCAAACACGCGTTTGCCCGAGGCGCGTGCCCAGATCAGCGGCACGGTCGAGGAAATCCGCTCCGGCCCTCTTGGCCCGTCGGCAGCGATGCCTATCGAGATACCCTGTTTCATTTTCCCGAGAACCTCGCGCGACAAGGCGACATGGCGCTTGTGGCTGGACATGGCAATCGTGTCCATTCCAAAGAGCATCTGCACCCTTCCAACCATGCTGCCGGCACGCGCAGCCGAGGTGATCGAACAGATCGACGCCTTGTCCAGCGGGAAAAAATAGGGCGACTGTGCAAGCCGTTGATGCCAGAGCACCACGATCACAGGCTCGCCGGATTCGGCAAGGGCATCCAGTTCCTCATAGCCGACACGCTGCCAGTGGGTGTTGCGATGCACCATGCGGATATAGCCCGCAACCCGCCGAGCCACCCAGTTCAGGAAGGTCTCACTGTTGGCGATCTTCTTGCGCAGGCTCATAACGGTTCCTCTTTACGGATCAGCGCATGTCTTACTGCAACCGGTGCGTGGCGCAACTTGTTTATATGCAATTGAATGGCTGGATTCGGTAAAAAGGGTCTTGAGTCCGCTGCGCCGCTGACATATCTCCATCGCCACGATAGGGGTATAGCTCAGTTGGTAGAGCGACGGTCTCCAAAACCGTAGGTCGCGGGTTCGAACCCTGCTGCCCCTGCCATTTCCCGAGACAGCCCGTTCGCCGGAGTGTCGGCCAGCGCTTCGGATGGGAATGGCCTTGAATTTGCCATCAAGCCCCGCTATGTGCGGCCTGTCGCTAGCAAAGGAACGAGAGCCAAATGGCCACCACCAATCCGATCCAGTTCATCCAGCAGGTCCGTGCCGAGGTTGCCAAGGTTGTCTGGCCGACCCGCCGCGAAGTGCTTTTGACCACGGTGATGGTGTTCATCATGGCCGCGCTGACTGCTGTGTTCTTTGCACTGGTGGATTTGCTGATCCGCAACGGTTTGCAGATCGTGTTGGGGATTTTCGGCTAAGGGGCGGGCTCTCAGCCCGCGCAGGGGCACGCGACCAGCGGCATCCCCTCTTGCGTCAATCGGGTTTCGGGAGTAGTTCAGCCTCTAATCTCAAAGCGGGCGTGCGGCGATTCGAGTTGCGCGCCGCTTTTTGTTGAGACCGCGTGGATCAATCGCGCGATAACAGGACGAATTGCGGTGCCCATCGGGTCACCGGAGAGACAAGGACAACAAGGCTCATGGCGAAACGGTGGTATTCGGTCAGCGTGCTGTCGAATTTCGAGAAGAAGATCGCGGAGCAGATCCGTACCTCGGTCGCCGAGAACGGCCTTGAGGATGAGATTGACGAGGTTCTGGTGCCCACCGAAGAGGTGATCGAAGTGCGCCGGGGCAAGAAAGTCACCACTGAGCGCCGTTTCATGCCCGGCTATGTGCTGGTGCATATGGAAATGTCGGATCGTGGCTATCACCTGATCAGCTCGATCAACCGTGTGACAGGTTTCCTTGGGCCACAAGGGCGGCCCATGCCAATGCGCGATGCCGAGGTGAACCAGATCCTCAACCGCGTGCAGGAAGGCGAAGAAGCGCCGCGCACCCTGATCCACTTTGAAGTGGGTGAGAAGGTCAAGGTCAACGATGGCCCGTTCGAGGATTTCGACGGCATGGTCGAAGAGGTCGACGACGACAACCAGAAGCTCAAAGTTACCGTTTCGATCTTTGGCCGCGAAACGCCGGTTGAACTGGACTACACGCAGGTCACGAAACAGACTTGAGCTGACCTGCCAAAAAGATTCAAAACGCCGCCCGGGGAAACCTGTGGCGGCGATTTCATTTTCGGAACATCAAGTAGTTTCCGAGCGGGCGTTTGCGCTCAACGATGGGTGGCACCACTGCCGTGTTCGACACCTGCACTATTCAGGAAGACCGGCAGCACGCAGGCCGTCCTGAAAACGTTTTTGTCCAATCGGATCTGTGATCTGGATAAAGCTTGTGGAAATACTTGCGTCGGGCATGCGCTGCAGGATGGCCTCGACGGTCTGTAGCGCATTGTCATCCTCTCCGAGTTGACCGTAGGCGGCAGCACGCCACCACAAGTTTCCAATGAAACGGGGATTCTTTGCGCGTGCGATTTCCAGATGTTCCAGTGCTTCGGCGTAGCGTCCCTGAAGATAGATTGCCTGACCCAGCAATTGGTCTGCCAGCCAATTGTGAAACGGGTTCAACCGAACAGAAAGGCGAAGCAATTCCTCGGCCTCAGCACCCCGTCCAAGAAAGATCAGCGCCAGCGCGGACCGGGACAAGAGATGTGGATGGGCGGGTTCAAGCTCCATCGCGCGCTTGAATTCTTCAAGTGCGCCTTCGTAGTCACGCAGGTTCAACAGCGACTGCGCCAACACCTGGCGAGAATACCAGTCATTCGGCTCGAGCCGCACCACCTCTCGCCCGATATCAAGTCCAGTTCCAAGGGCAAGTTTCGGGTCGTCTGCAACCCGGAAGTAGCCAGATTGCGTTTCCACAAATCCCAGCAGTGCCTTGGCCCTGACAAATGCCGGATCCAGCGCCAGTGCTTCTCGGGCAAGTGTACGCGCTCTCTGGAAAGACGCGGGGGTGTTGATCCAGCTTGCCTCGTCTGCACGTGCCCACAGCAAGAAGGCTTCGGGGTTTTCCGTAAACCGGTGCTGGCCCTGTACACGATTAAGGTCCTCGGCGAATTGCTGTGCGAGTTGCTCGACAAGCGAATCCTGAAGTTCGAAAACGTCTTCTGACGCACGCTCGATACGGTCACTCCAGACTATCCGCCCTGACAGAGCGTCGATCAACTCGACATCAACGCGAACTCGTTCGCCCGAGTGGCGCAAAGTACCCCGCACAACATGTGCCACTCCCAGCGCTTCGGCCACTTGTGCGGGGCTGACATTCTGGCCGCGGTATTGTTCCGTCGAGCTGCTCGCAATCACGAATAGCCCGCTGACCCGTGCGAGGCTGCGCGTCAAATCCTCGCCGACAGCTCTTGCCAGCAGCGTAACGTCTTTGGCCTGGGAAAGTGTTTTGAAGGGAAGCACTGCAACCGAAGGCTTGTCAGGCAAAACCAGTTGCATCCTAGCCAGAGAAGCGGCCTCTACATCTCCGGCCCGCCAGCGACCCCAGCCCAAGGAGCCGATCAAGATCAGAGCCAGCAATGCGACCCCAGTCACAACAAGTTCTTTGATGCGAAACCGGCCTGTAGGCGTCGGCGTGGTTTCGGACTCCATGCTCGGGTCGACCACGTAAAAAACACGAATGGGGCGTTCGATGTTCTTTACCTGAAACTCACCAAGATCTTGAAGTGTCAGATCCAGTTTGTCCCGGATCTGATCACGCGCCGCCCGCGAGATGGCAATGCCGCCTGGTTTTGCCAACGCCTCGATCCGGGCTGCAACATTGATCCCTTCTCCGTGCAGATCATCTCCCTCGACGATCACGTCACCCAGATTGATCCCGATCCGCAGGGTCAGGGTGCTGTCTTTGGCAAAGCTTTTTTGGATGGCCGATGCACATTCGACGGCTTCGACGACTGACGCGAATTCAGCCAGATACCCGTCACCCATTGTCTTGAACAGCCGTCCGCGATGACGCTCAAGACACGGAGCGATGATCTCTTCGAACGCCGCATTGAGTCGGGCCCGGGTGCCGGTTTCATCATGTTCGATCAAGGCGGAGTAGCCCACAACGTCGGCGGCGAGGATCGCCGCAAGTCGACGCTCTGTCCTGTTCTCCGTCATGAGCTTCACCCGGCTTGGCCAAAATTGGAAATGTTGCAATGATAGCAGAGTGCGCGGCTCTTCACGAATTGCCGGCAGGCGAACTCAGGATTGTCCGGGCCGCAGGGCATTTTTTGAAACGTCTATTAAGAATATGCCTGTTTGCGCAATGCACACGATCCGGCCCACTGGCCCCTTGCCAACACCCCAAAACAGGCGTAAACGCCGCCCTTATCGTCTTTGGGCGAGATTCTCTCGTGGGAGATCGTCAGGGTCGCGACCCTGCATCGGACCACGCAACATAAACCGGACAGAACGCGTTCTGTCCACGTTGAAAGGAAAACCAGATGGCCAAGAAGCTTGCTGGTACGATGAAGCTGCAGGTTCCTGCGGGTCAAGCGAACCCCTCTCCGCCGGTTGGTCCGGCGCTGGGTCAGCGCGGCATCAACATCATGGAATTCTGCAAGGCGTTCAACGCCAAGACCGCAGACATGGAGCCCGGCGCTCCGTGCCCGACCGTGATCACCTACTATCAGGACAAGTCCTTTACCATGGACATCAAGACGCCCCCGGCGTCCTACTACCTGAAAAAGGCGGCCAAGGTGAAATCGGGTGCAAACAACCCCAGCCGTGAGACCGTCGGTACCGTGACCGCGGCTCAGGTGAAAGAAATCGCCGAAGCGAAAATGAAAGATCTGAACGCCAACGACATCGAAGGCGCAATGCAGATCATCCTGGGCTCGGCCCGCTCCATGGGTATTGAGGTGAAGTAAGATGGCAAAGCTCGGTAAACGTACCCGCGCCGCGCGCGAAGCCTTCGCTGGCAAGGAAAACCTGTCGGTCGAAGACGCAGTTGCTCTGGTCAAGAACAACGCCAAAGCCAAGTTCGACGAAACCATCGAGATCGCCCTGAACCTGGGTGTCGATACCCGTCACGCTGACCAGATGGTTCGCGGCGTTGTCGGCCTGCCCAACGGCACAGGTAAATCCATGCGAGTTGCTGTGTTCGCCCGCGGTCCCAAGGCCGACGAAGCCAAGGAAGCCGGTGCGGACATCGTCGGCGCTGAAGACCTGATGGAAACCATTCAGGGCGGCACCATCGAGTTCGATCGCTGCATCGCGACCCCGGACATGATGCCAGTCGTTGGTCGCCTGGGTAAGATCCTCGGCCCGCGCAACTTGATGCCGAACCCCAAGGTCGGAACCGTGACCATGGACGTGAAGGCTGCTGTCGAAGCCGCCAAAGGCGGTGAAGTCCAGTTCAAGGCCGAAAAGGGCGGCGTCGTGCACGCAGGCGTCGGCAAAGCTTCGTTTGACGAAGCCAAGCTGGTCGAAAACGTCCGCGCATTTGTTTCGGCCGTCGCCAAAGCAAAACCGACTGGCGCCAAGGGCACCTACATGAAAAAGATCGCACTGAGCTCCACCATGGGCCCGGGCGTGACACTGGACGTGGCCGAAGCATCCGGCGAGTAACCCCGGGCGCCGTTACCACGGCAGACTTTATTGGCGGGGCACCCGAAATCGGGTGCCCCGCTTTTTTTTTGAGTTTACGAATGTTGTGCCGCCAAAGGCACGCTCGCTACTCGTCCTGCAATAAGTGTTTGCCCGATCGACAAGCCCCCTGCTAGGTCTTGCTAAAAACAAGAGCAGCCGGTTTCGGTCGGCCCGAACTAAGGGCACCCGAGATGAAGAAACGCAATATAGCAGGGATCGGGAACGATCTTGGACGACAAGGCCGTCATTGAACGTGAGCAAGTGGTGACACGCAAGGAGCGTGCAAGGCGGATCGCCGAGATTCGTCTGATGGCTTTTGCGGCCTTGCATGGCGAAGGGCAGGGATTCGAGCCGTGGCGCTATTTCGGCGAACTCAAGGCGCTCGAAAAGAGGCCGATGAGCATCGCGTTTCTGGAAGCCCAGATTGCCACCTGCGTGGTCGGCCGCATCCGTCCGGCCAAGATTGTGCGAGCCATGCAGAAACTGCGCAAGCGCCGTAGGGAGCAGGGCGAAGAGGACAAGTTCCACCAGTTCGAGGCATTGCTCAAATCCAATCTTGATACGGGGACACTGTCGAACCACGGGTACTACCGAGCGACCTTTGCGACGCTCGATCATGACGAAATGTGGGGGCAGGTTGGAGCCCACGTAAAAGCGCTGAACGATGCCGGTTATCAGGTGTTTCTGAATTCGGGGACGTTGCTGGGTGTGGTGCGCGACGGGCGTTTCATCGAACACGACGATGACATTGATCTGGCCCTTGTCCTCAATGCAAGTTCTGCGGCTGAAGCTGCGGCTGAGTGGAACGGCCTGAAAGACAAGCTGGGAGTCATCGGTGTTTTCGACACTGACGGCGACACCGTCCGCGGCATCCACAAGCTGAAATCTCCGAACGGGTGCGAGATCGACCTCTTTCCGGCTTGGATCGAGGATGACCAGGTGTTCGTGTATCCCCATACTTCCGGAGAGTTGGGCAGCGCCGACGTGTTGCCACTCAAACCATGTCCTGTTTCCGGCGAACCGATGCCGGCGGATCCCGAAAAGATGCTCGCACAGAACTATGGTCCCAACTGGCGGGAGCCAGATCCCTATTTCAAGTTTCCGTGGCCACAGGCCCGCAAAAAGTTCAAAGATTTTCTGGAGGCGGTTGAGTGACCATGAGCAGCGACGCGAAACCCTACACGATTATCACTTACGGCACTTTCGATCTGTTCCATGTCGGACATGTCAGGCTGTTGCGCCGTCTTGCCGATCTTGGTTCCAAACTAATCGTCGCCTGCTCAACCGACGAGTTCAACACACTCAAGGGCAAGACCACGGCGATCCCTTATGCGCATCGTGTCGAGGTGCTGGAATCCTGCCGTTATGTCGATCAGGTGATCCCTGAGAATACGTGGGAGCAGAAAAGAGAAGACATCGTCCGGTTCGACGCGGATCTCTTTGCCATGGGCGATGACTGGGAAGGCAAGTTCGACGATCTGCGCGATCTTTGCGATGTTCTCTATCTGCCGCGCACCGAGAACGTTTCGACGACCGAACTCAAGCAGTTGATTCAGCGTATGAGAGGCAACGGCTCGCCCTCACGGAATGTTGCAGCCGGCTAGGCAGCAATTTCGTCGATTTACCTCTTGGAAACCGGTGCGAACTGTCCTAGTTAGCAGTGCGGAATAAAGCGTGCGATTCGTCGTGCGCTTTATTTCGTTTCGTCCAAGACGGTGGGTGACTATGAAAATGGTCTTAATTTCCTGCCTGAGACGGGAAAGACCAAAGAATTTCGAGGGCTCAAACCCTCGGGCGGTTTTTGGCTCAACCCCGTAAAAACGGACCCGAACGCCGAGGCTATGGCCACGGCAAATATGAGCCGGGATGTTCCATCATCCCAAACTTGGAGAGAACTGTGGATAGAGCCCAGAAAGAGAAAGTGGTCGAGGAACTCGGCCAGATCTTCGAAAGCTCTGGCGTCGTGGTGGTTTCTCACTACGTCGGTCTGACAGTTGCCGAAATGCAGGACCTGCGCGCGCGTGCACGCGAAGCGGGCGGTTCCGTGCGTGTTGCCAAGAACAGGCTCGCCAAAATCGCCCTTGAGGGTAAGCCGTGTGAGAGCATGGCCGACCTGCTGACAGGGATGACCGTTCTGACCTATTCCGAGGACCCCGTGGCAGCAGCCAAGGTGGCCGAGGACTTCGCCAAGGAGAACAAGAAGTTCGAAATCCTTGGCGGTGCAATGGGCGAGAACGCTCTGGACCGCAAAGGTGTCGAAGCCGTGTCGAAAATGCCGTCGCGCGAGGAACTCATCTCCTCGATCGTTGGCTGCATCGGCGCACCCGCTTCGAACATCGCCGGCGCGATTGGCGCACCTGCAAGCAATATCGCAAGCATCCTTTCGACCATCGAAGAGAAGGCGGAAGCTGCGTAAGCGGTTGGCACTGAATGACCTGCGTAGGGTAAATGCCCGCACGTTGGAACACATGACTGTAAACGGAAAGAGCTGATACAATGGCTGATCTGAAGAAACTGGCAGAAGAGATCGTTGGTCTGACCCTGCTGGAAGCACAAGAACTGAAAACCATCCTCAAGGACGAATACGGCATCGAGCCCGCTGCTGGCGGCGCCGTAATGGTTGCTGGCGCGGCAGGCGATGCCGGCGGTGCAGCCGAAGAGGAAAAGACCGAATTCGACGTCGTTCTGAAGAACGCCGGCGCTTCGAAAATCAACGTCATCAAAGAAGTTCGCGGCATCACCGGCCTGGGCCTGAAAGAAGCCAAGGAACTGGTCGAAGCTGGCGGCAAGATCAAAGAAGGCGTGGACAAAGCCGAAGCAGAAGACGTCAAAGCCAAGCTGGAAGCAGCTGGCGCCGAAGTCGAGCTGGCCTAAGTCTGGCAGCAGGCGCATCATCGATGCGTCAGAAAATTTGGCTGGGCCCGGAAATTTCCGGGTCCAGCCGAACCTGTCTTAGAAAGAGCCTCGGGATCCGGGGCATTTTCTAAGGCGCGGTTCGCGGATCGGGAGGCCGCCACTCGGGACGGTGGCCATGAATTGATCCGGACGTGTCGTCTCGAAGGGCCAAGGCGCCAGAGCCCGGCGGCGTCCTTGACCGGTGAGAAATTGAAAAGGTGACATCTGACATGGCTCAAACGTTCCTTGGCCAGAAACGTCTTCGTAAATACTACGGCAAAATCCGTGAAGTTCTGGAGATGCCGAACCTCATCGAGGTGCAAAAATCTTCCTATGACCTGTTCCTGCGCTCGGGCGATGCCGAGCAGCCGACTGACGGCGAAGGAATCATGGGTGTGTTCCAGTCGGTTTTCCCGATCAAGGATTTCAACGAAACCTCTGTTCTGGAGTTCGTGAAATACGATCTGGAAAAGCCGAAATACGATGTTGAAGAATGCATGCAGCGCGATATGACCTACAGCGCCCCGCTGAAGGTCACCCTGCGTCTCATCGTATTTGATGTGGACGAGGATACCGGCGCCAAGAGCGTGAAGGACATCAAAGAACAGGATGTCTTCATGGGCGACATGCCGTTGATGACACCCAACGGCACCTTCATCGTGAACGGTACAGAGCGGGTTATCGTTTCGCAAATGCACCGTTCCCCCGGCGTATTCTTCGACCACGACAAGGGCAAAACTCACTCCTCGGGCAAACTGCTTTTTGCCTGCCGTATCATCCCGTATCGCGGCAGCTGGCTTGATTTCGAATTCGATGCCAAGGATATCGTGTTCGCCCGCATCGATCGTCGCCGTAAACTGCCCGTGACGACCCTGCTCTATGCCCTTGGGCTGGATCAGGAAAGCATCATGGATGCCTATTACAACACCGTGTCCTACCGTCTGGAAAAGAAGAAGGGCTGGGTCGCTCCGTTCTTCCCGGAACGCGTCCGCGGCACCCGTCCGACTTATGATCTGGTTGATGCAGCTTCCGGCGAAGTGATTGCCGAGGCTGGCAAGAAGGTCACGCCGCGCGCGGTGAAAAAGCTGATTGACGAAGGCACTGTCACGAATCTGCTGGTGCCCTTCGATCATATCGTTGGCAAGTTTGTCGCCAAGGACATCATCAACGAGGAAACGGGCGCCATCTATGTCGAGGCCGGCGATGAGCTGACACTCGAGTATGACAAAGATGGCGAGCTGATCGGCGGCACCGCGAAAGAGTTGATCGATGCAGGCGTCACCGACATTCCGGTTCTCGACATCGACAACATCAATGTCGGTCCCTACATGCGCAACACGATGGCGCAGGACAAAAACCTGAACCGTGAAACCGCGCTCATGGACATCTACCGTGTCATGCGTCCGGGCGAACCGCCCACCGTCGAAGCTGCTTCGGCTCTGTTCGATACCCTGTTCTTCGACAGCGAACGCTACGATCTGTCGGCTGTTGGCCGGGTCAAGATGAACATGCGCCTTGCCCTCGACGCCGAGGACACCCAGCGCACCTTGCGCAAGGAAGACATCATCGCCTGCATCAAGGCGCTGGTCGAGCTGCGCGACGGCAAGGGCGACGTGGATGACATCGACCACCTCGGCAACCGCCGGGTGCGTTCTGTCGGTGAACTGATGGAGAACCAGTACCGCGTTGGCCTGCTGCGCATGGAGCGCGCGATCAAGGAACGTATGTCTTCGGTCGAGATCGACACGGTCATGCCGCAGGATCTTATCAACGCCAAACCGGCGGCAGCTGCGGTCCGGGAATTCTTCGGTTCCTCGCAGCTCAGCCAGTTCATGGACCAGACCAACCCGCTTTCTGAGGTTACCCACAAGCGCCGACTATCGGCTCTTGGGCCGGGCGGTCTGACCCGCGAGCGCGCAGGTTTCGAGGTGCGCGACGTTCATCCGACCCACTACGGCCGGATGTGTCCGATTGAAACGCCGGAAGGTCCGAACATTGGCCTGATCAACTCGCTGGCAACTTTTGCCCGCGTGAACAAATACGGCTTTATCGAAACACCCTATCGTGTGGTCAAGGAAGGGCATGTCACCGACGAAGTGCACTACATGTCCGCGACCGAGGAAATGCGCCACACCGTGGCGCAGGCGAACGCGACCCTCGACAATGATGGCAACTTCATCAACGATCTGGTGTCGACCCGTCAGGCCGGTGACTATACCCTCGCCCCGCGTGAGAATGTCGACCTGATCGACGTGTCGCCCAAGCAGCTGGTCTCGGTGGCTGCCTCGCTGATTCCGTTCCTCGAAAATGACGACGCCAACCGCGCCCTGATGGGTTCGAACATGCAACGTCAGGCCGTTCCGCTCCTGCGCGCCGAGGCGCCGCTGGTTGGCACCGGTATTGAGGAAAAGGTTGCCATCGACTCCGGCGCGGCCATTCAGGCCAAGCGCGCAGGTATCATCGACCAAGTCGACGCCCAGCGTATCGTGATCCGGGCCACAGAAGATCTGGAACTGGGTGACGCTGGCGTGGACATCTACCGTCTGCGCAAGTTCCAGCGGTCGAACCAGAACACCTGCATCAACCAGCGTCCGCTGATCAAGGTGGGTGACACCGTTCAGAAGGGCGAGGTCATTGCCGATGGTCCCTCGACCGATATGGGTGAACTTGCACTTGGCAAGAACGTGGTCGTCGCCTTCATGCCCTGGAACGGCTACAACTACGAAGACTCGATCCTGATCTCCGAGCGCATCGCGCGTGACGACGTGTTCACGAGCGTGCATATCGAGGAATTCGAAGTCGCTGCCCGTGACACCAAGCTCGGCCCGGAAGAGATCACTCGTGACATTCCGAATGTCGGTGAAGAAGCGCTGCGCAACCTCGATGAGGCCGGCATCGTTTACATCGGTGCGGACGTGGAGCCGGGCGACATTCTTGTCGGTAAAATTACGCCGAAAGGTGAAAGCCCGATGACACCGGAAGAAAAGCTTCTGCGTGCCATCTTCGGCGAGAAAGCATCCGACGTGCGCGACACCTCGCTGCGCGTCAAGCCGGGTGATTTCGGCACGGTTGTGGAGGTTCGCGTCTTCAACCGCCACGGCGTCGAGAAAGACGAACGTGCGCTGCAGATCGAGCGTGAGGAAGTCGAACGTCTTGCCCGCGACCGGGACGACGAACTGGCGATTCTCGACCGCAACATCTATGCCCGTCTGCAGGGCATGATCCTTGGCAAGACCGCCGTAAAAGGCCCCAAAGGCGTCAAGGCAGGTTCGGTCATCACCGAGGAGCTGCTGGAAACGCTGACGCGTGGCCAGTGGTGGCAGCTGGCTCTGGAAGATGAGCAGGATGCACAGATCGTCGAAGCCCTCAACGAACAGTACGAGGTGCAGAAGCGCGCATTGGATGCCCGTTTCGAGGACAAGGTCGAAAAGGTTCGTCGCGGCGACGACCTGCCGCCGGGCGTGATGAAGATGGTCAAGGTCTTCATCGCCGTGAAGCGCAAGCTTCAGCCGGGTGACAAAATGGCCGGCCGTCACGGCAACAAGGGCGTGATCTCGAAAGTGGTGCCAATGGAGGACATGCCGTTCCTCGAAGATGGCACTCCGGTCGATTTCTGCCTGAACCCGCTGGGCGTTCCTTCGCGTATGAACGTTGGTCAGATCCTCGAAACCCATATGGGTTGGGCCGCGCGCGGCCTGGGTCTGAAAATTGACGACGCGGTTCAGGAGTATCGCCGGTCCGGCGACCTGACCCCGGTGCGTGAAGCAATGGGCCATGCTTATGGCGACGATGTGTATGCCGAAGGCATCTCGAACCTCTCCGAGGACGAGCTGCTGGAAGCCGCTGGCAACGTGACCCGTGGTGTGCCGATTGCAACGCCCGTCTTTGACGGCGCGAAAGAAGCTGATGTGAACGACGCGCTGGTACGTGCCGGCTTTGACACATCGGGCCAGTCGGTGCTGTTTGATGGTCGAACCGGTGAGCAGTTTGCCCGACCGGTGACCGTCGGCATCAAGTATCTGCTGAAGCTGCATCACCTTGTCGACGACAAGATCCACGCGCGTTCGACCGGCCCGTACAGCCTCGTGACCCAGCAGCCGCTGGGCGGCAAGGCGCAATTCGGTGGACAGCGTTTCGGGGAAATGGAGGTCTGGGCTCTCGAAGCTTACGGCGCTGCATACACCCTGCAGGAGATGCTGACCGTCAAGTCGGATGACGTTGCAGGCCGGACCAAGGTCTATGAATCGATCGTCAAGGGCGAGGACAACTTTGAAGCGGGCGTACCGGAATCGTTCAACGTTCTGGTTAAGGAAGTCCGCGGCCTCGGCCTGAACATGGAACTCCTGGATGCGGAGGTTGAGGAATAAGAACTTTGCGAAGTTCTTTCGGACGGCGCTCTGCGGCGCCTTCCTCCATCCCCAACCGACCGCCCGAATTTGAGGTATCAAAATGAACCAGGAACTGACGAATAACCCGTTCAACCCGCTGACCCCGCAAAAGGTCTTTGACGAAATCAAGGTCTCGCTGGCGTCGCCCGAGCGGATCCTGTCTTGGTCCTATGGTGAGATCAAGAAGCCCGAAACCATCAACTACCGTACGTTCAAGCCCGAGCGTGACGGCCTGTTCTGTGCACGCATTTTTGGCCCGATCAAGGACTACGAATGCCTGTGCGGTAAATACAAGCGCATGAAGTATCGCGGCGTTGTTTGCGAAAAATGCGGTGTTGAAGTTACCCTCCAGAAAGTGCGCCGCGAGCGTATGGGCCACATCGAACTGGCCGCTCCTGTTGCACATATCTGGTTCCTGAAATCGCTGCCGTCCCGCATCGGCCTGATGCTGGACATGACCCTGCGTGATCTGGAACGGGTTCTCTACTTTGAAAACTATGTCGTCATCGAGCCCGGTCTGACCGATCTGACCTATGGCCAGATGCTGACCGAAGAAGAGTTCATGGACGCACAGGACGCCTATGGCATGGACGCCTTCACCGCCAATATCGGCGCCGAGGCAATCCGCGAGATGTTGGCCGCGATCGACCTCGAATCCGAGGCGGAACAGCTGCGGGCCGACCTGAAGGAAGCCACCGGTGAACTGAAGCCCAAGAAGATCATCAAGCGCCTGAAGGTGGTTGAATCCTTTCTCGAGTCGGGCAACCGCCCGGAGTGGATGATTCTCACCGTGATTCCAGTCATTCCGCCGGAACTGCGCCCACTGGTGCCGCTGGATGGTGGCCGTTTCGCGACTTCGGATCTGAACGACCTGTATCGCCGGGTCATCAATCGGAACAATCGCCTCAAGCGCCTGATTGAACTGCGTGCACCTGACATCATCGTCCGTAACGAAAAGCGGATGCTGCAGGAATCCGTTGACGCTCTGTTCGACAACGGCCGACGTGGCCGCGTGATCACCGGCGCCAACAAGCGTCCGCTGAAATCGCTCTCGGACATGCTGAAAGGCAAACAGGGCCGGTTCCGCCAGAACCTTCTGGGTAAGCGCGTCGACTTTTCGGGCCGTTCGGTCATCGTGACCGGACCGGAACTCAAGCTGCATCAGTGTGGCTTGCCCAAGAAGATGGCGCTCGAACTGTTCAAGCCGTTCATCTATTCGCGGCTGGAGGCCAAGGGCCTGTCCAGCACCGTGAAACAGGCGAAGAAACTGGTGGAAAAGGAACGTCCCGAAGTTTGGGATATTCTTGACGAAGTGATCCGCGAGCACCCGGTTCTTCTGAACCGCGCGCCCACGCTGCACCGGCTGGGGATTCAGGCTTTCGAACCCACTCTGATCGAAGGCAAGGCAATCCAGCTGCACCCGCTGGTTTGCTCGGCTTTCAACGCCGACTTCGACGGTGACCAGATGGCTGTGCACGTTCCGCTTTCGCTGGAAGCCCAGCTGGAAGCGCGTGTTCTGATGATGTCGACAAACAACGTTCTGTCGCCAGCAAACGGTTCGCCGATCATCGTTCCGTCGCAGGATATGATTTTGGGCCTCTACTACCTCACGCTGGAACGCGAAGGCATGGTCGGCGAAGGCAAGATCTTTGGCTCGATCGAAGAAGTGCAGCATGCGCTGGATGCAGGCGAAGTGCATCTTCACTCGAAGATCACCGCCCGGATCACCCAGATCGACGAGAACGGACTGGAAGTTCAGAAGCGGTTCGAAACAACTCCGGGCCGTGTGCGTCTGGGCGCGTTGCTGCCGATGAATAACAAGGCACCGTTCGAACTGGTCAACCGTTTGTTGCGGAAAAAAGAAGTCCAGCAGGTCATCGACACCGTCTATCGCTATTGCGGTCAGAAGGAGTCGGTCATCTTCTGTGACCAGATCATGGGTATGGGTTTCCGCGAAGCGTTCCGCGCCGGGATTTCCTTCGGCAAGGATGACATGGTTATCCCCAACGACAAGTGGGGCATCGTCGACGAAACTCGCGGTCAGGTGAAAGACTTTGAACAGCAGTACATGGACGGCCTGATCACTCAGGGCGAAAAGTACAACAAGGTCGTTGATGCATGGTCGAAGTGTAACGATCGTGTCACCGAAGCGATGATGAGCACCATCTCGTCGTCCGATCGTGACGACTCTGGCGCCGAACAGGAGCCGAACTCGGTCTACATGATGGCCCACTCCGGTGCGCGTGGCTCGGTGACTCAGATGAAACAGCTGGGCGGGATGCGTGGCCTGATGGCGAAGCCGAATGGCGACATCATCGAGACCCCGATCATCTCGAACTTCAAGGAAGGTCTGACCGTTCTTGAATACTTCAACTCCACCCACGGCGCCCGTAAGGGTCTGTCGGATACCGCTCTGAAAACGGCGAACTCGGGTTATCTGACCCGCCGTCTGGTTGATGTGGCGCAGGACTGCATCGTGCGTATGAACGACTGCGGAACCGATCGCGCCATCACTGCCGAGGCAGCCGTCAACGACGGTGAAGTTGTGGCTTCGCTGGCCGAGCGTGTTCTAGGCCGTGTTGCGGCCGAGGATATCTATAAGCCAGGTACCGACGAGATTGTGGTGGCCAACGGCCAGTTGATCGACGAACGCATGGCTGATGCGATCGAAGAAGCGGCGGTTCAGTCCACCCGCATTCGCTCGCCGCTGACCTGTGAAGCCGAGGATGGCGTTTGTGCCATGTGCTATGGCCGCGACCTTGCGCGTGGTACCATGGTCAACCAGGGCGAGGCTGTCGGCATCATTGCAGCGCAGTCGATTGGTGAACCCGGAACTCAGCTGACCATGCGGACCTTCCACATTGGCGGCGTCGCTCAGGGTGGTCAGCAGTCATTCCAGGAAGCCGGTCAGGAAGGCAAGATCAGCTTCGAAAACGCCAACACTCTTGAGAACGCAGCTGGCGAGACCATGGTGATGGGCCGGAACATGAAGCTGCTGATCCTCAACGAGCAGGGCGAGGAACGCGCCAGCTTCAAGCTGGGCTACGGTTCCAAACTCTTCGTCAAAGAAGGTCAGGATGTAGCGCGCGGCGACAAGCTGTTCGAATGGGATCCATATACCCTTCCGATCATCGCCGAGAAGTCGGGAACTGCCAAATACGTCGATCTGGTTTCTGGCGTCGCAGTCCGTGACGAGACTGACGATGCAACCGGTATGACCCAGAAGATCGTCATCGACTGGCGCGCTGCGCCCAAGGGCAACGATCTCAAGCCAGAGATCATCCTTGTTGGCGAAGACGGTGAACCGGTGCGCAATGATGCCGGCAACCCGGTGCACTATCCGATGTCCGTGGATGCGATCCTGTCTTGCGAAGACGGCGAAAAGATCAAAGCCGGCGACGTTGTTGCGCGTATTCCGCGCGAAGGCGCCAAGACCAAGGACATCACCGGTGGTCTGCCGCGTGTGGCCGAACTGTTCGAAGCACGTCGCCCCAAGGATCACGCAATCATTGCCGAAGCCGATGGTTACGTACGCTTTGGTCGCGACTACAAGAACAAGCGCCGCATCTCGATCGAGCCTTCGGATGAGTCGCTGGAGCCCGTCGAGTACATGGTGCCCAAGGGCAAGCACATCCCGGTGCAGGAAGGCGACTTCGTGCAAAAGGGTGACTATATCATGGACGGCAACCCCGCGCCTCACGACATCCTGTCGATCATGGGTGTCGAGGCTTTGGCAGACTACATGATTGACGAAGTGCAGGACGTTTATCGCCTGCAAGGTGTGAAGATCAACGACAAGCACATCGAAGTCATCGTCCGCCAGATGCTGCAAAAGTGGGAAATCCACGACAGTGGAGATACCACGCTGCTCAAGGGTGAGCATGTCGACAAGCAGGAATTTGATCAGGCCAACGAGAAGGCGCTTTCGAAAGGCGGTCGTCCGGCTCAGGGCGAACCGATCCTGCTCGGCATCACCAAGGCCTCGTTGCAAACTCGCTCGTTCATCTCGGCAGCATCGTTCCAGGAAACCACCCGCGTGCTCACCGAAGCATCGGTGCAGGGCAAGAAGGACAAGCTGGTTGGTCTCAAGGAGAACGTCATTGTCGGTCGCCTTATCCCGGCCGGCACCGGTGGCGCGACCCAGCAGGTCCGGGCTCTTGCCCAGAAGCGCGACAACGTCGTGATCGAAGCCCGCCGCGAGGAAGCCGAAGCCGCCGCGGCACTGGCCGCCCCGGTCATGGATGGCGACATCATCGGCGACGAGGAATTCGAAAACCTCGTCGACATTCCGGAAAGCCGCGACTGAACGGCTTACAAGTGACGATCAAAAGCCCCGCAGGTTCTGCGGGGCTTTTCTTTTTGGGTCCATGCCTTGCCAAGCGGGTTTTGTCTGTCCAAGACTTGCCGAGCCCGATCAATTTCACTGAAAGTCTCGCGTGGCACACTTACGAAAAATGTCCATTCGGGGATATCTCATACCCCAAACAGGATGGAGAAGAGAATGAGCCGCTCGACCAACGGTCAGATGGCCGGGCCGGGCAGCGGGCTGTCTCCGAATTTGCGTGGTGCGCTTCTGATGATGGGCAGCATGGCGGCCTTCACCATCAATGATGCGTGCGTGAAACTAGTGGGGCAGGAGGTTCCGCTGTTTCAGCTGATCGTGATCAGGGGAGCTCTGACCACGACCTGGGTGTTTCTTCTGGCGCGATATATGGGCGCGCTGCGCGTGTCATTTGATCGCGGTGATTGGGGGCTGATTGGGCTGCGGTGCTTGTCCGAGGTTGGGGCGACCTACTTCTTTCTTACAGCCCTGATGCACATGCCGTTGGCCAATGTGACTGCGGTTCTTCAGGTGTTGCCACTGACCGTAACGCTGGGCGCAGCCTTGTTTTTCGGCGAAAAGGTCGGATGGCGTCGGTTGCTTGCAATTGGGTTTGGATTCTGCGGGATGTTGCTGATTGTCCGACCCGGTCCCGAGGGGTTCAGTCTTTATTCGGGATATGCGCTCGGCGCGGTTTGCTGTGTAACCTTTCGGGACCTGATCACCCGCAGAATGGGGCCGCACGTTCCCTCGATGACCGTAACGCTTGCCACTGCTGTATCCGTGACCCTTGCGTCCGGACTTGCGTCGACAACCGTCGAATGGGTGCCGATGTCCCCGCGATTGGGGCTTTTGATATTGGCGGCCTCCGGATTTGTACTGCTGGGATACCTTCTGAGCGTTGCGGTTATGCGCGTGGGGGAAGTTTCATTTATTGCACCCTTCCGCTACACCAGCCTTGTATGGGCGCTGCTTCTGGGCTGGCTGATCTTCAGCGACTGGCCAGACCCTGTCACCATGACGGGTGCCGCGATCGTCGTCGCCACCGGCATGTTTACCCTGTTCCGGGAGCGTCAGATCTCAGGCTGAAGCAAAAACCTGACGCACCTTCGACGCCTCGATCGCGAATCGGGCCGAAAACTCGCCTTCCAACTCTGGTGTTGCAGGGGTCATTTCGACGGGTTTGACCGCGCCTTGGCGGGAATCGTTGAACCCATTGTGGCTGCGCACCCACATCGGTGAATCACTGAACGTGACGGTCGGCATGAACCTATGAACCTTGTGGTGAGCAAAGTTCATGACCGACAGCTTGCAATTTCCCCGAATGGCTATTCCAAGCGCAGCCGTGAAGTAGGGTCGCACAACCTCTTCCGATGCTTGGATTCCTCCGGCGTCGAACCGCGCATTGAAGCCACGGTTGAAATCTATGGCGACGGTTCCCGACTGTTCCAATAATGGGGCACAGTCGCGGGCGACCTGTCGCAACCGTTCGACGAAATCGACGGAGATTGCATCATCGTCATCAAAACGAAACTGCAGGCAGGGCCGAGCGATGTCATGTCGAGCCTCATTCAGCAACTCTTTCATAACTGGCCGGTGCTCGTCGGGAGGGCGGGAAAGGATTTGGATCTGCGGGAAGTCAGATACAAGATCACCCAGCCGTTGAAGGTAGGAGGCCGGCAAGTCGTTGCCCACAAGAAGAAGCATCGTGAAATCGGGGTCGGTCTGATGACGCAGGCAAGGCAGAGCCACAGCCTCAAACAGCCGAAACCTTTCTTCCATGCGGGCCGGTTGATAGAGATAGGCTGAGCGCTCCCCTGAGGTCGCGTGTTGCACCTGGAACCCGCCGATTGCCGGGTAGGAGAACCGGCAGAGCCCGATAACCTGCATGAAACCGTCCGATTGCTGACCTGTCTGACGACTATGGCGTTTGGTACCGCGGCCGACAAGAACCGGGTGATCGGATTGCCCGGAGCGCGGCAATCATGTACCGGTGAAAAGGCACGGTTTACACCCACCACCCGACAGGCTGTTGACAGTTCCGGCGACTCCCCCTATACGCGCCCGTATCTCGGCAACCGGAGGTCGCTCCGACAGTCGATTTCAGAAGAATAGTGGTCAAGATCCAGGGCAATTTTGCAGCCCCGATCCTCTGCTAATCCACCGCGTCGTCTCACCTCGGAATGGGAGCGATTGCGGTTTTTGCGCTTGCGGAAGCATTGCGCTGAAGATTGAACCGCACGCTCCGGCGTGCAGAGACATGAGTTGCGAAACGGGGAAAGAACCGGAATGCCAACGATTCAACAGCTGATCCGCAAGCCGCGGCAGCCGAAAGTCAAACGTTCGAAGTCCATGCACCTGGAGCAGTGCCCGCAGAAGCGCGGCGTTTGCACCCGCGTGTATACCACCACACCGAAGAAGCCGAACTCGGCCATGCGGAAGGTTGCCAAGGTGCGCCTGACCAACGGGTTCGAAGTGATTTCGTACATCCCGGGTGAAAGCCACAACCTGCAGGAGCACTCGGTGGTTCTGATCCGTGGCGGTCGTGTAAAAGACCTTCCCGGTGTGCGTTACCACATCCTGCGCGGTGTTCTGGATACCCAGGGCGTCAAAGACCGTAAGCAGCGTCGTTCGAAGTACGGCGCGAAGCGTCCCAAGTAAGAAGGAGAGGCTGAGATGTCCCGTCGTCACGCCGCCGAAAAACGCGAAGTCCTGCCTGACGCCAAGTATGGCGACAAGGTTCTGACCAAATTCATGAACAACCTGATGATCGATGGTAAGAAATCGGTCGCGGAAACGATCGTCTACAACGCGCTCGATCGCGTTGAGAACAAGGTCAAGCGGGCTCCCGTGGAAGTGTTCCACGAAGCTCTCGACAACATCAAACCGAGCGTCGAGGTTCGCTCGCGCCGTGTTGGTGGTGCAACCTATCAGGTTCCTGTCGAGGTGCGTCCTGAGCGCCGCGAAGCTCTGGCCATTCGCTGGCTGATCACCGCCTCGCGCGGCCGCAACGAAAATACCATGGAAGAGCGCCTTGCAGGCGAACTGCTGGACGCTGTTCAGTCCCGTGGCACCGCGGTCAAGAAACGCGAAGACACCCACAAGATGGCAGAGGCCAACAAGGCCTTCTCGCACTATCGCTGGTAAACCCCTTAGAGGCTTAGACCAATGGCACGCGAATATACGCTCGAACATTACCGTAACTTCGGTATCATGGCGCATATCGATGCAGGTAAGACCACCTGCTCGGAGCGCATCCTGTATTATACCGGCAAATCCCACAACATCGGTGAGGTGCACGATGGTGCAGCCACCATGGACTGGATGGAGCAGGAACAGGAACGCGGTATCACCATCACTTCGGCTGCGACCACCACCTTCTGGGAGCGCACCGAGGACGGCCAGACCGCCGAAACCCCCAAGCACCGCCTGAACATCATCGACACCCCCGGCCACGTTGACTTCACCATCGAAGTCGAGCGTTCGCTGGCCGTGCTCGACGGTGCCGTCTGCGTTCTGGACGCAAACGCCGGTGTTGAACCCCAGACCGAAACCGTGTGGCGTCAGGCTGACCGCTACAAGGTTCCGCGCATGGTGTTCGTCAACAAGATGGACAAGATCGGCGCCGACTTCTTCAACTGCGTTGCAATGATCGAAGACCGCACCGGTGCTCGCGCCGTTCCGGTCGGCATTCCGATCGGCGCCGAGACGGAACTCGAAGGCCTGGTTGACCTGGTCACCATGGAAGAGTGGCTGTGGCAGGGCGAAGATCTGGGTGCGTCCTGGATCAAGGCTCCGATCCGCGACAGCCTCAAGGACATGGCTGACGAATGGCGCGGCAAGATGGTCGAAGCGGCCGTCGAGCAAGACGACGACGCCATGATGGAATACCTGGAAGGCAACGAGCCCGACGTCGAAACCCTGCGCAAACTGCTGCGCAAGGGCACGCTGGCGCTGGACTTCGTTCCGGTCCTGGGTGGTTCGGCCTTCAAGAACAAAGGTGTTCAGCCGCTGCTCAATGCCGTGATCGACTATCTGCCCAGCCCGCTGGACGTCGTGGATTACATGGGCTTTGCGCCGGGCGACGAGGCCGAAGAGCGAAACATCGCTCGCCGTGCAGACGACGACATGCCGTTTGCAGGTCTGGCGTTCAAGATCATGAACGACCCCTTTGTCGGCTCGCTGACCTTTACCCGGATCTATTCGGGCACCATGAACAAAGGCGACTCGATCCTGAACTCGACCAAAGGCAAGAAAGAGCGCATCGGTCGTATGATGATGATGCACTCGAACAACCGGGAAGAGATCGAAGAAGCGTTTGCAGGTGACATCATCGCGCTGGCGGGTCTGAAAGACACCACCACCGGTGACACCCTTTGCGATGCTAAGGAGCCGGTGGTTCTGGAAACCATGACCTTCCCGGATCCGGTGATCGAGATTGCCGTGGAGCCCAAAACCAAGGGTGACCAGGAGAAAATGTCCCAGGGTCTGGCCCGTCTGGCCGCCGAAGACCCGTCCTTCCGCGTGGAGACCGACATGGAGTCGGGTCAGACCATCATGAAGGGCATGGGCGAACTTCACCTGGACATCCTGGTGGATCGTCTGAAGCGCGAGTTCAAGGTCGAGGCCAACATCGGTGCCCCGCAGGTTGCCTATCGCGAGACCATCTCGAAAGAGGTCGAACACTCCTACACCCACAAGAAGCAGTCGGGTGGTTCGGGTCAGTTCGCCGAGGTCAAGATGATCATCACGCCGACTGAAGCCGGTGAAGGCTATTCGTTCGAGAGCCGCATCGTTGGTGGTGCTGTTCCCAAGGAATACATCCCCGGTGTCGAAAAAGGCATCAAGTCCGTCATGGATAGCGGCCCGCTGGCCGGCTTCCCCGTGATCGACTTCAAAGTCGCTCTGATCGACGGTAAGTTCCATGACGTGGACTCCAGCGTTCTGGCCTTTGAAATTGCTGCCCGTATGGGCATGCGCGAAGGCATGAAGAAGGCCGGTGCCAAGCTGCTCGAGCCGATCATGAAAGTCGAAGTGATCACACCGGAAGAATACACCGGCGGGATCATCGGCGATCTGACCTCGCGTCGTGGTCAGGTGTCGGGCCAGGAGCCGCGCGGCAATGCCATCGCAATCAACGCGTTCGTGCCGTTGGCGAACATGTTCGGCTACATCAACACCCTGCGTTCGATGTCGTCGGGCCGTGCCCAGTTCACCATGCAGTTCGACCATTACGATCCGGTTCCGCAGAACATTTCGGACGAGATCCAGGCGAAATACGCCTAATCAACAATAAATCCGGGGAGCGCGAAACTCGCGCTCCTCCTGATCGACAAAGGAGGCCATCATGGCAAAGGAAAAGTTTGAGCGTACAAAACCGCACGTCAACATTGGCACGATTGGCCACGTTGACCACGGCAAGACGACGCTGACCGCGGCAATCACCAAGTATTTTGGCGACTTCAAGGCGTATGACCAGATTGACGGTGCGCCGGAAGAGAAGGCGCGCGGCATCACCATCTCGACGGCGCATGTTGAGTATGAGACCGACAACCGCCACTATGCGCATGTCGACTGCCCCGGCCACGCCGACTACGTCAAGAACATGATCACCGGTGCTGCCCAGATGGACGGCGCGATTCTGGTTGTGAACGCCGCTGACGGCCCGATGCCGCAGACCCGCGAGCACATCCTGCTGGGCCGCCAGGTTGGCATCCCGAAGATGGTTGTGTTCCTGAACAAAGTTGACCAGGTTGACGACGAAGAGCTTCTGGAACTGGTTGAGATGGAAGTTCGCGAACTGCTGTCCAGCTACGACTACCCCGGCGACGATATCCCGATCATCGCGGGTTCGGCTCTGGCGGCGATGGAAGGCAACAACCCGGAGATCGGCGAAGAGAAGATCAAGGAACTGATGGCGGCTGTTGATGACTACATCGACACCCCTGAGCGTGCTGTTGACCAGCCGTTCCTGATGCCGATCGAAGACGTGTTCTCGATCTCGGGCCGCGGCACCGTTGTGACCGGTCGTGTCGAGCGTGGCGTGATCAATGTTGGCGACGAGATTGAAATCGTTGGCATCCGCGACACCACCAAGACCACCTGCACCGGCGTGGAAATGTTCCGCAAGCTGCTGGACCGCGGCGAAGCGGGCGACAACATCGGCGCGCTGCTGCGTGGCGTTGACCGTGACGGTGTTGAGCGTGGTCAGGTTCTGTGTAAGCCGGGTTCGGTTACACCGCACACCAAGTTCGAAGCCGAAGCCTATATCCTGACCAAGGAAGAGGGCGGCCGTCACACCCCGTTCTTCGCGAACTACCGTCCACAGTTCTACTTCCGGACCACGGACGTGACCGGCACCGTGACCCTGGCCGAAGGCACCGAGATGGTTATGCCGGGCGACAACGTGTCGTTTGGCGTTGAGCTGATCGCGCCGATCGCCATGGAAAACGGCCTGCGCTTCGCCATCCGCGAAGGTGGCCGCACCGTCGGCGCTGGCGTGGTGTCGAAAATCGTCGAGTAAGGCGCGCTAGCGCGCCCGGTTGCGGCAGGCGATCTTCCAAAGGAAAATCTGCCGAGAGCAACACGGTGAGACAATTGGAAAGGCCGTCCCACACGGGGCGGCCTTTTCCTTATCACTTACACTGGTGGCATTTTCTTTTGAGTTGAGAGATGCTGAAATTTACGTTTGACACAAACTGTTTGATCGACGTGGAGTTGAGCCGAGACGGTAGCCGTTCAATATTGGCAATAATTGCCGTTCATAGAAAACGGCGTTGTGACGCAGCTTTTTGTCGCCGTTAGTGCCTCGGAAAACAAGAGGGTGCCTCCTACTTGAAATCGTATCAAGATTTTGAGGATAGGCTGGCCAAATCAGGCTTCAGCGATATACCGCACATCTTGGGTATGGCGTACTTGGGCATTAGCTATTTTGATCGTGCGTTGATAGAAGGTGACAATATGGTTGAAAGTGAGCGACAGTTTCACGAGGCATTGTTTGCAAACATTGATTTCAATTCATCGAAGTATGTTGCAAGTGTGTCTCCATGTTCCGATGACGAACTGAACAAATATCGCAAGAAATGGCGCAACGCTTGGTGTGATGGGCAAATGATCCGGGCGCATGAACACCACAAGCGAGATGTATTCGTTACCAGTGACAAAATCTTCGAGAAAAAGCTCACAGGGAAGTCGGGGTTTGAGCACCTAAAGATATGCTCGCCGGACGAGGCAGCCGCTATGCTCTGAATAACGTGTAAGCGTGTAATTCCCACTTGCCAAACCCCACCAACCCCACTAATACGCGCGAGTTCTCATCAAGAACGTCTGGGCGGGGTGATTCCCGCCTTTTGGGTTCGAAGAGGGTTGGCGATGCGCGTCTGTCCTCCTCTCAACCTCAACGCCTGACAAAAGGCTGTTACTATGCAAAGCCAAAATATCCGTATTCGGCTCAAGGCATTTGACTATCGTGTGCTGGATGCGTCCACGCAAGAAATCGTCAACACTGCCAAGCGCACTGGTGCCAATGTCCGTGGCCCGATCCCGCTGCCGAACAAGATCGAGAAGTTCACCGTTCTGCGTGGACCTCACGTTGACAAGAAATCCCGCGACCAGTTCGAGATCCGTACGCACAAGCGTCTGCTCGACATCGTTGATCCGACCCCCCAGACCGTGGACGCGCTGATGAAGCTCGACCTCGCCGCTGGCGTGGACGTCGAGATCAAGCTGCAGTCGTAAGATCGGAGGGTATAGATTATGCGCTCTGGTATTCTCGCAAAGAAAGTCGGCATGACCCGGCTGTTCATGGAAGACGGCAAGCAGATCCCTGTCACCGTTCTTGAGCTGGACGGCCTGCAGGTTGTTGCCCAACGCACCACCGAAAAGGACGGCTATACTGCTGTTCAGCTCGGCGCCGGTTCATCCAAGGTCAAGCGTGTCTCGAAGGCGATGCGTGGCCATTTCGCAGCCGCGAAAGTTGAACCCAAGCGGAAGCTGGTGGAATTTCGTGTTTCCGAAGACGGCCTGATCGACGTTGGCGCCGAAATCTCGGCTGAACATTTTCTGGATGGCCAGAAAGTGGACGTGACCGGAACCTCGATTGGTAAAGGTTTCGCCGGTGCCATGAAGCGGCACAACTTCGGCGGCCTGCGCGCGTCGCACGGTGTTTCGATTTCGCACCGTTCGCACGGTTCGACCGGTCAGTGTCAGGATCCCGGCAAGGTGTTCAAAGGCAAGAAGATGGCTGGCCACATGGGTGCGGCCCGCGTGACCACTCAGAACCTCGAAGTGGTCAAGACCGACGCCGATCGTGGCCTGGTCTTCATCAAGGGCGCCGTTCCCGGCTCCAAGGGTGGCTGGGTAACCGTCAAGGATGCCGTCAAGAAGAAAGCCCCCGAAGGCCTGCCGTTCCCGGCGGCCCTGAAAGGCGCTGCAACCGAAGCACCGGCGGAAGAAGCTGCCGCGGAAGGTGGTGAAGCATGAAACTTGATGTGATCAAACTGGACGGCGCCAAGGCCGGCAACATCGAGCTCGACGCAGATCTGTTCGGTCTGGAGCCGCGTGCGGACATCCTGCACCGCGTGGTCCGCTGGCAGCGCAACAACGCGCAGGCTGGGACCCACAAGGTCAAGACCCGTTCGGAAACGTCCTACTCGAAAAAGAAGATCTATCGCCAGAAGGGTACCGGCGGCGCACGCCACGGTGACCGGAACGCGCCGATCTTCCGCAAGGGTGGTATCTACAAGGGCCCGACCCCGCGTAGCCACGGCCACGAGCTGACCAAGAAGTTCCGTAAGCTGGGCCTCAAGCACGCCCTGTCGGCCAAGGCCAAGGCAGGTGAGCTGGTCGTGATCGAAAACGCCGAAGCAGAAGGCAAGACTGCCGCTCTGGCCAAGCAGGTTGCAAACCTGGGCTGGAAGCGCGCTCTGGTCATCGACGGCGCCACCGTGAACGAAGGGTTCCTGAAAGCGTCCAAGAACATCGAAGGTCTGGATATCCTGCCGTCGATGGGCGCAAACGTCTATGACATCCTCAAGCGTGACACTCTGGTGATCACCAAAGCGGGTGTCGAAGCACTGGAGGCTCGCCTGAAATGAGCGCTAAAGCAGAACACTATGATGTGATCCGCAAGCCGATCATCACCGAGAAATCGACCATGGCATCCGAAAATGGTGCGGTTGTTTTCGAAGTGGCGATCGACTCGAACAAACCCCAGATCAAAGAGGCCGTCGAGGCGCTGTTTGGTGTGAAGGTCAAGGCGGTCAACACCACCATCACTAAGGGTAAGGTCAAACGTTTCCGCGGCCAGTTGGGCAAGCGCAAAGACGTGAAGAAGGCCTATGTGACCCTCGAAGAAGGCAACACGATCGACGTGTCCACCGGACTCTGATCGCCGCTTTCGCGTTAGACAACGAAGAGCCCCTCGCTTCAGGCGGGGGGCTTTTCTTTTGGGCACATGTCAGGCCAACGTGTCGAGTAAGGCCTGTTGGCGAGGGGAGGGAACCGTATGTCCAAGCGGGATCTGATTCAGAAGTTGCTAAAAGGGATCGAATCCGGGGATGCTGCGGCGGCAGCGGTTGTGAACGAAGAAAAGTACATTCAGCACAATCCCCAGACGCACGAAGGAAGCGAAGGACTGGCGACCTTGTTCGCCAGATTGTCCAAAACCGATCCCAAGGTGACTTTCGTTCGGGTGTTCGAGGACGGTGATTTTGCCTTTGCCCACAACGAATACGACTTCTCCAGCCTGCGAGTGGCATTCGAGGTGTTTCGTTTCGAAGGAAATAAGGCCGTCGAACATTGGGACAACATCCAGCTTATGCAAGGGCCGAACCCGTCCGGGCGCTCAATGCTGGATGGAGAAACCACGATCGAAGACCTTGAAAAGACAGAAGCCAATCGCGCACTTGTCCGAACCTACGTGGAGCAGGTTCTGATTGACCGAAACCTGAGCCGCCTCACGGATTTTGTCGCGTCGGATTTGATTCAGCACAGCCCGGAGATCGCGGACGGGATCGGTGAATTGGAAAAAATGTTGCTCAGGACCGATGGGGCGGCGTTTTCCATTTGGTATGACAAGTTGCACTTGGTGCTTGCCGAAGGGAATTTCGTGCTGTGCCAATGCGAGGGTCACTTGAATGGCGTGCACACGAGTTTCTATGATTTGTATCGCGTCAAGAATTCAATGATTGTCGAGCACTGGGACACGATTGAGACAATTGTTCCTCGCAAAGAATGGAAGAACACCAACGGAAAGTTCTGACCTTTGGATCAGGTCGAGCTTTGGGTGAAAAAGCCCAGCCAGTTGGTGTCTTCTCTGGGGCAGCCGGCATCCAAAACCGCCGTGTCGTTGCTAAGTTGGAAAAAGAGTCGCCTGCATATGGACAGGGTGACGCTTCCCGGCTATATCGCACCAGTCGCACGGCCTCAGATTCGTTCTGGGGCCGGTTGCTATTTAACCGGGGACCTTCGGGGCCCTAAAGATTGGGCACCTACGGGGGCCTCACACATAGCGGGTCCAAAGACAAAAACCTAAGGACCTGCACGCTAAACGGAAGACAGAAAGCATGGCACTCAAGTCGTACAAGCCGACGACGCCGGGCCAGCGCGGGCTGGTGCTGATCGACCGTTCGGAGCTTTGGAAAGGGCGTCCGGTCAAATCTCTCACTGAGGGTCTGACCAAATCGGGCGGCCGGAACAACACCGGACGGATCACCTCTCGCCGCCGTGGCGGTGGCGCAAAGCGTCTCTACCGGATCGTTGACTTCAAACGGAACAAATTTGATGTAGCGGCAACCGTCGAACGGATCGAATACGACCCGAACCGGACCGCATTCATCGCACTGGTCAAATATGACGACGGCGAGCGCGCCTACATCCTGGCGCCGCAGCGTCTGGCTGTTGGTGACACCGTAGTCGCCGCTGCCAAGGCCGATATCAAGCCGGGCAACGCAATGCCGTTTTCGGGCATGCCGATCGGTACCATCGTGCACAACATCGAGATGAAGCCCGGCAAGGGCGGTCAGATCGCACGTGCAGCCGGCACTTATGCCCAGTTCGTCGGTCGTGACGGCGGCTATGCCCAGATCCGCCTGAGCTCGGGCGAACTGCGCATGGTCCGTCAGGAATGCATGGCCACCGTAGGTGCTGTGTCGAACCCGGACAACTCGAACCAGAACTACGGTAAAGCCGGTCGTATGCGCCACAAGGGCGTTCGTCCGTCGGTCCGTGGTGTCGTCATGAACCCGATCGACCACCCGCACGGTGGTGGTGAAGGCCGGACGTCTGGTGGCCGTCACCCGGTTACGCCGTGGGGTAAGCCGACCAAGGGTGCACGCACTCGCAACAAGAACAAAGCGTCCAGCAAGCTGATCATCCGCTCGCGGCACGCCAAGAAGAAGGGGCGTTAACAAATGTCTCGTTCTGTATGGAAAGGTCCTTTCGTTGACAGCTACGTGCTTAAGAAAGCCGAAGCTGCACGTGAATCGGGCCGCAACGAAGTCATCAAGATCTGGTCGCGTCGTTCCACCATTCTGCCCCAGTTCGTGGGTCTGACATTTGGTGTGTACAACGGCCACAAGCACGTTCCCGTGCTGGTCAGCGAAGACATGATCGGTCAGAAGTTCGGTGAATACTCGCCGACCCGTACCTATTACGGGCATGCTGCCGACAAAAAAGCGAAACGGAAGTAAGTCATGGGCAAGGAAAAGAACCCCCGCCGCGTGGCTGAAAACGAAGCAATGGCCAAGACCCGTATGCTTCGCACCAGCCCGCAGAAACTGAACCTGGTGGCTGCTATGATCCGTGGTCAGAAGGTTGAAAAGGCTCTTAACGACCTGACCTTCTCGAACAAGCGGGTAGCGCAGGACGTGAAGAAATGCCTTCAGTCCGCCATCGCGAATGCCGAGAACAATCACAACCTGGACGTCGACGAACTGATCGTCGCCGAAGCCTGGGTTGGCAAGAACATGGTCATGAAGCGCGGTCGTCCGCGGGCCCGTGGCCGGTTCGGCAAGATTTTGAAGCCGTTCTCGGAGATCACCATCAAGGTGCGTCAGGTAGAGGAGCAAGCCTAATGGGACATAAAGTCAATCCGGTCGGCATGCGCCTGCAGATCAACCGCACCTGGGACAGCCGCTGGTACGCTGATACCAAGGATTACGGGAACCTCCTGCTGGAGGACTTGAAAATCCGCGAGTTCGTCAAGGAAGAATGCAAGCAGGCCGGCATCGCCCGCGTGATCATCGAACGTCCGCACAAGAAGTGCCGTGTGACCATTCACACAGCGCGCCCGGGCGTGATCATCGGCAAGAAAGGCGCTGACATCGAAGTGCTCCGCAAGAAGCTGGCAGCAATGACAGACTCGGAACTGCACCTCAACATCGTCGAGGTTCGCAAGCCCGAGCTGGATTCGCAGCTGGTTGCAGAGTCGATTGCTCAGCAGCTGGAACGTCGTGTTTCCTTCCGCCGCGCGATGAAGCGTGCCGTGCAGAACGCCATGCGCATGGGTGCCCTGGGTATCCGGGTGAACGTCGCTGGTCGTCTGGGCGGTGCTGAAATCGCACGGACCGAATGGTATCGCGAAGGCCGTGTGCCTCTGCATACCCTGCGTGCCGACATCGATTACGCGCATTCCGAAGCGATGACGCCCTACGGGATCATCGGGATCAAGGTCTGGATCTTCAAAGGTGAGATCATGGAGCACGATCCTCAGGCACGTGACCGCAAGGCACAAGAACTCCAGGACGGTCCGGCCCCGCGTGGCGCCGGTGGCCGCCGCTAAGGAGGGAGAGACATGCTTCAACCAAAGCGTACAAAATTCCGCAAGATGCAGAAGGGCCGGATCAAAGGCCTGGCAAAAGGCGGAAGCGACCTGAACTTCGGCACCTACGGCCTCAAGGCGCTCCAGCCGGAGCGCGTAACGGCCCGTCAGATCGAAGCCGCACGTCGTGCAATGACCCGTCACATGAAACGTCAGGGCCGCGTTTGGATCCGGATCTTCCCGGATACCCCGGTTACCTCCAAGCCTACCGAAGTCCGTATGGGTAAAGGTAAAGGTTCGGTGGATTTCTGGGCCGCCAAGGTCAAGCCCGGCCGCGTCATGTTCGAAATCGACGGCGTCGAAGACGGCATCGCCCGTGAGGCTCTGCGCCTTGCCGCGATGAAGCTGCCGATCAAGACCCGTATCGTGGTTCGCGAAGACTGGTAAGGTCGCCGGAGTGCCAACTCCGCCTTATCGAAGATTGCCCTCGCCGGTTTCTCCGGCGGGGGCTTTTCGTTTCCGGGCCTTTTATTCTGAAACTCTTTCTCGCCCCGCCCTGAAAGGTGGGGTATCAGGGCGGCATGCCTCAGATTGAATCACTTTTCGCAACCCGCCTGTATCATGCTGTCCTTTCCGAGTTCGATCCGAGGATCGATCCGGAAGAATTGGAAAGTTCCTGTCTTGTTATCGCCGAGGATGACGAAGCCGGACAGGAGTGGTGCGAGCAGAATGGTTATCCCGGTTACACCAGCTATGCGTCGCTGACGGATTTGCCTTGGCGGTTTCCGATCTTCGCGGATCTCGTGAAGTCGCTGGATCGCCACGTTGCCGCTTTTGCCGAAGATCTTGAGTTCGATCTCGACGACCGTGCACTGAAACTGGAAGATCTCTGGATCAACATCTTGCCAGAAGGTGGGATGCACGCCAGTCACATTCACCCGCATAGTGTAATCTCGGGCACGACCTATGTAACCATGCCCAAGGGCGCCAGCGCCCTAAAGCTTGAGGATCCGCGATCTGGCCGCATGATGGCAGCCCCGGTTCGGCGCAAGGGCGCGCGCCGCGAGTTACAACCCTTTATCTATGTGAAGCCTGAAGTAGGGGATGTCCTGCTCTGGGAAAGCTGGCTACGCCACGAGGTTCCAATGAATATGGCTGAGGAAGAACGGATCAGTGTCAGCTTCAACTATCGTTGGGATTGAACCCCCGGTTCTCATGCAAATCGAAACCCCGAAATCCGCTCCAGCCGGGTTCATGGAAACTTTCGCTTGCCACCCCCATTTGAACCCCCTATAGAGCGGCATCCTGCATTCCCCCGGCCGAGTCGGGGGATTCGCATGTCTATCATTCATCCACCAGGTCCAAGGTGACCCTGAAAAGGGGCCTTCTGGTGTTTTGAGCAAAGGAAAAGGCGATGAACGCCCAAGAACTGCGTGACAAGACCCCGGACCAGCTCCGCGAGGAACTGGCCAACCTGAAGAAAGAAAGCTTTAACCTGCGCTTTCAACAGGCGACCGGTCAGCTGGAAAACACTGCCGGCATCAAAGCGGCTCGCCGCAATGCTGCTCGTGTGAAAACCATTCTGAACGAAAAGGCCGCTGCTGCGGCATCGGAGGAGTAATCCTATGCCCAAGCGTATCCTTACCGGCACCGTAACCAGCGATGCCAACGCACAGACCGTAACCGTATCCGTCGAGCGCCGCTTTACGCATCCGGTTCTGAAGAAAACCATCCGTAAGTCCAAGAAATACCGGGCTCACGATGAAAAGAACGCCTTCAAGGTCGGCGACTCAGTACGCATCATCGAATGCGCGCCGAAATCGAAGACGAAACGCTGGGAAGTTCTGGAGGCGTAAGCCCCCGGAGCTTTTCCATTTGTCGAAACCCTGGGGGAACTAACAAGACCAGCCCCCACAGGTCGGGAGAAACCACATGATCCAGATGCAGACCAATCTGGATGTCGCTGACAACTCCGGCGCACGCCGAGTTCAGTGCATCAAGGTCCTGGGTGGTTCCAAGCGTAAATACGCCTCCGTAGGCGACATCATTGTCGTCTCGGTGAAGGAAGCCATCCCGCGCGGCCGCGTGAAAAAAGGTGACGTCCGCAAGGCCGTCGTCGTACGCACCGCCAAGGAAGTCCGCCGCGAAGACGGTACCGCGATCCGTTTTGATCGCAACGCAGCCGTCATCCTCAACAACAACAACGAGCCGATCGGTACCCGTATCTTTGGCCCGGTTGTTCGTGAGTTGCGCGGCAAGAACTTCATGAAAATCATCTCGCTGGCTCCGGAGGTGCTGTAATCATGGCTGCTAAACTCCGCAAAGGCGACAAGGTCGTCGTGCTGGCCGGCAAGGACAAGGGCAAGGAAGGCACCATTGCTTCCGTAGACCCGCAGGCCGGCAAAGCTGTTGTTGATGGCGTGAACGTCGCCATCCGTCACACCCGCCAGTCGCAAACTTCGCAAGGTGGCCGCCTGCCCAAGGCCGTGCCGGTCGACCTGTCGAACCTTGCTCTGCTGGACAAGAACGGCAAGGCAACCCGCGTCGGCTTCCGTATGGAAGGTGACAAGAAGGTTCGTTTCGCCAAGACCACGGGGAACGTGATCGATGCTTGATTCCGCAAACTATACCCCGCGTCTGAAGGCGCAGTATGTCGAAACCATCCGCGCAGCTCTGAAAGAAGAGTTCGGCTACAAGAACGACATGATGATCCCGAAGCTGGACAAAATCGTTCTGAACATCGGTTGTGGTGCCGAAGCGGTGAAGGACAGCAAGAAGGCCAAGTCGGCTCAGGAAGACCTGACCGCCATCGCTGGCCAGAAAGCGCTTGTTACCAAGGCCAAGAAGTCGATTGCTGGCTTCCGTGTTCGCGAGGACATGCCGATGGGTGCCAAGGTGACCCTTCGCGGTGACCGGATGTACGAATTCCTTGATCGCCTGATCACCATCGCGCTGCCGCGCGTACGTGACTTCCGCGGCGTCTCGGGTGCTTCTTTTGATGGTCGTGGCAACTATGCCATGGGCATGAAAGAGCACATCGTGTTCCCCGAAATCGATTTCGACAAGGTCGACGAGGCATGGGGTCTGGACATCGTAATTGCCACCACAGCGAATACCGACGCTGAAGCAAAGGCGCTGTTGAAGCAATTCAACATGCCCTTCAACAGCTAAGCGCGGGAAGGAAAGAACATGGCTAAGAAAAGCATGATCGAACGCGAGAAGAAGCGCGAGCGCCTGGTGGCCAAATATGCCGCAAAGCGTGCCGAACTCAAAGAGATCGCGAATGACGAAAGCAAGCCGATGGAAGAGCGTTTCAAAGCGCGTCTGAAACTGGCGAAACTGCCGCGCAACAGCTCGGCTACACGTCTGCACAACCGTTGTCAGCTGACCGGTCGTCCGCATGCGTATTACCGCAAGCTGAAAATTTCGCGTATCGCGCTGCGGGAACTGGGCTCGAATGGCCAGATCCCCGGCATGGTGAAATCGAGCTGGTAAGGGAGAGAACGATATGAACGATCCTATCGGCGATATGCTCACCCGTATCCGCAACGCTCAGATGCGTGGCAAGAGCACCGTATCGACCCCCGCCTCGAAACTGCGTGGTTGGGTTCTGGACGTGTTGGCGGACGAGGGCTACATCCGTGGCTATGAAAAGACGACCGGAACCAACGGTCATCCTGCCATCGAGATCAGCCTGAAATACTACGAAGGCGCACCTGTCATTCGCGAACTGAAGCGGGTTTCCAAGCCCGGTCGTCGCGTTTACATGGGCGTCAATGACATTCCGCAGGTCCGTCAGGGTCTGGGTGTGTCGATTGTCAGCACTCCGAAAGGTGTGATGTCGGACGCGAACGCTCGCACCAACAATGTTGGCGGCGAAGTGCTCTGCACCGTCTTCTAAGGAGGTCTGCAATGTCTCGTATTGGTAAGAAACCGGTCGAGCTGCCCAGCGGCGTTTCCGCTGCTGTGTCGGGCCAGACCATCGAAGTGAAGGGTCCCAAGGGCACCCGCAGCTTCACTGCAACCGACGATGTGACCATCGTGGTCGAAGACAACGTGGTCAGGATTGATCCGCGCGGCAAGTCCAAGCGGGCTCGCCAGCAGTGGGGCATGTCCCGCACCATGGTCGCCAATCTGGTGACCGGCGTGACCGAAGGCTTCAAGAAAGAGCTGGAGATCCAGGGTGTGGGTTACCGGGCCCAGATGCAGGGCAACTCCCTGAAACTGAACCTCGGCCTGTCCCACGACGTTGACTATGTTGCGCCCGAAGGCGTGACCGTCACTGCGCCGAAGCAGACCGAAATCGTTGTCGAAGGCATCGATGAACAGAAAGTCGGTCAAGTCGCTGCGGAGATCCGCGCCTGGCGGAAGCCCGAGCCTTACAAAGGCAAGGGCATCCGGTACAAGGGCGAGTACATCTTCCGCAAAGAAGGCAAGAAGAAGTAAGGACGCTAACAATGGCAAACAGCAAACGCACACTGTTTCTGAAACGCCGTCTGCGCGTTCGGAACAAGCTCCGCAAAGTCAACGCAGGCCGTCCCCGGCTCAGCGTGCACCGTTCGAACAAGAACATCTCCGTGCAGCTGATCGACGACGTGCGCGGCGTGACTCTGGCAGCGGCCTCGTCCCTGGAAAAAGATCTGGGCGTGGTTGGCAAGAACAACGTCGAGGCGGCCTCCAAGGTGGGCGCGGCTATCGCCGAACGGGCCAAAAAGGCCGGTGTCGACGAGGCTTATTTCGACCGCGGTGGCTTCCTGTATCACGGCAAGGTGAAGGCTCTGGCCGACGCCGCGCGTGAAGGCGGGCTGAAGATCTAAGGACCTGCGGGTGGCCCTCGGGCCGCCCCGATGATCCGGGCTCTGGCGCCTGTCCGCTTTGCGGGGCGGGTCGACCGGAAGGAGCACTAGGATTGGACAAACCGGCGCCCAAACAAAACGAATGGGGGCCATCAGAGAAAGGGATGCCTCAATGGCAGAACGTGAAAACCGCCGGGGCCGTGGTCGCGATCGCGACGAAGCGCCGGAATTTGCAGATCGCCTGGTTGCGATCAATCGTGTGTCGAAAACCGTCAAGGGCGGTAAGCGTTTCGGCTTTGCAGCTCTGGTTGTCGTAGGCGATCAGAAAGGCCGTGTCGGCTTTGGTAAGGGCAAGGCGAAAGAAGTGCCCGAGGCCATCCGCAAGGCAACCGAGCAGGCCAAGCGTCAGATGATCCGCGTGCAGCTCAAAGAAGGCCGCACTCTGCATCACGACATCGAAGGTCGTCACGGCGCCGGCAAAGTGGTCATGCGGACCGCCCCGGAAGGTACCGGAATCATCGCAGGTGGTCCGATGCGTGCCGTGTTCGAAATGCTGGGCGTCAAGGACGTTGTGTCCAAGTCGATCGGCTCGCAGAACCCTTACAACATGATCCGCGCCACCATCAACGGCCTGCAGAAAGAGCAGTCGCCGCGGTCTGTGGCTCAGCGTCGTGGTAAGAAGGTTGCCGACATCCTGCCCAAGCGGGATGAAGCACCTGCCGCTGAAGCAGCTGAAGCGTAAGGAGACGCCACCATGGCAAAAACCATCGTCGTCAAGCAGATCGGCTCGCCGATCCGTCGCCCCGCAGATCAGCGCGCAACGCTGGTTGGTCTGGGTCTGAACAAGATGCACAAGACTCGTGAGCTCGAGGATACCCCCTCGGTCCGCGGCATGGTCAACAAGATCCCGCATCTCGTTGAAATCATCGAAGAGCGCGACTGAACGCAGCTTCGTTGACTGAATTTTGGAAACGCCTCCGGGAAGCCGGGGGCGTTTTTCCGTTTGGACCCGGACAGATAACCCATGCCGATTCTGCATAGCGGCAAGACCGAACTGTGCATTGTTGGAGAACCTGCGCGACCATAGTTCATTTGCCAGAAACAACCGGTCGCAGGGCATGGGGCTTTGCGGCATCGCCAGTAGAAAGAAAACGACTATGGCACATGTAATCACAACCGCTCCGGTAACTTTCAACCTGCTTGCCCGCGTTCGCGCCGCCTATGATGCATTCAGGGCATCCCGCGCCCGCAGGGCGTCTTTCGATCAGGCATTTGGCGAGCTGCAATCGCTGTCGGATGATGAATTGAAAGAGTTCGGGTATCACCGTTCAGACCTGATGGATCTCGCCCGAAGCGCAATCCGCTGAACCGATCAACAGAACGAATTTCGGGCGCCGGTGCGGCGCCCTTTTTTGTGGGCAGCTGACGGCAGCACATTCGCAGCGTTTCAGGCTCTTGATCGTGACTTGTCTTGGGTGTAAACGCTCCCGGTGGCTCATCGGGTCACAAGAATCAAAACCAAGAAACGCCGTGGTTGGCCCAACACGCTTCGGGGGTCACATCCGGCAAAGGAGAAGCGAAATGAAACTGCATGAACTGCGCGACAATCCTGGCGCCACCAAGAAACGCACCCGCGTTGGCCGCGGTCCGGGCTCTGGCAAGGGCAAGATGGGTGGCCGTGGTATTAAAGGCCAGAAATCCCGTTCGGGTGTGTCGATCAATGGCTACGAAGGCGGCCAGATGCCGCTCTATCAGCGCCTGCCCAAGCGTGGCTTCAACAAGCCTAACCGCAAGGCATTTGCCGTTGTGAACCTTGGCCTGATCCAGAAGTTCGTCGACGCCGGCAAGCTGGACGCCAAGTCCGCGATCACCGAAGACGTGCTGGTCGAAACCGGCATCGTACGCCGTAAACTGGACGGTGTCCGCATTCTTGCCAAAGGTGAGATCACTGCCAAGGTCGACCTTGAAGTGACCGGTGCCTCGAAGGCTGCCGTGGAGGCAGTTGAGAAGGCGGGTGGTTCTCTGAAGGTTACGCAGGCTGCTGCGGCAGAGTAATGGCTTGTGAGCGGGCCTCGACCCGCTTACATAGACCCTGAAGTTTTCCTGAAATGCCGCCCGAGCCGGAAAACGGTTCCGGGCGGTGTTTGCATAAGAAAGACCGATTGATGGTATCAGCAGCAGAACAAATGGCGGCAAACACAAGTTGGTCCGCTCTTGGCAAGGCCACAGATCTGCGCAACCGCATCCTGTTCACCCTTGGGCTACTGATCGTTTACCGCCTTGGTACCTTCATTCCGGTGCCCGGGATCGACGGTGCGGCCCTGCGGGAATTCATGGAGTCTGCGGGTGCGGGTATCGGTGGCATGGTTTCGATGTTTACCGGTGGCGCACTGGGGCGTATGGGTATCTTTGCCCTTGGGATCATGCCCTACATCTCGGCCTCGATCATCGTGCAACTGCTGACGGCGATGGTGCCTTCTCTTGAACAACTCAAGAAAGAAGGCGAGCAAGGCCGCAAGAAAATCAATCAGTATACCCGCTACGGCACCGTGGCTCTGGCAACCGTTCAGGCCTATGGCCTCGCCGTTTCGCTGGAATCGGGCGATCTCGCAACCGATCCGGGCATGTTCTTCCGCATGTCGACGATGATTACACTGGTCGGTGGCACAATGTTCCTGATGTGGCTTGGCGAGCAGATCACCGCCCGCGGGGTCGGCAACGGTATTTCGCTGATTATCTTCGTTGGTATCATCGCCGAAGTTCCTGCGGCTCTGGCCCAATTCTTCGCCTCGGGCCGGTCCGGTGCTCTGAGCCCGGCCGTAATCGTCGCGGTGATCCTGATGGTTGTTGCCACAATCACGTTCGTGGTCTTCATGGAACGCGCTCTGCGCAAGATTCATATTCAGTATCCGCGCCGTCAGGTGGGAATGAAGGTCTATGACGGTGGCTCCAGCCACCTGCCGGTTAAGGTCAACCCGGCCGGTGTTATCCCGGCAATCTTCGCCAGCTCGCTGCTGCTTCTGCCGGTGACAATCTCGACCTTTTCGTCGGGCGCTGCCACTGGACCCGTGATGTCCTGGCTGCTCGCCAATTTCGGTCCCGGTCAGCCGCTGTATCTTCTGTTCTTCGTGGCGATGATCGTGTTCTTCGCGTATTTCTATACGTTCAACGTTTCGTTCAAACCCGACGACGTGGCGGACAACCTGAAGAACCAGAACGGTTTCGTGCCGGGTATCCGTCCGGGCAAAAAGACTGCCGAGTATCTGGAATACGTTGTGAACCGCGTGCTGGTTCTGGGCTCCGGCTATCTGGCTGCAGTGTGTCTTCTGCCGGAAATCCTGCGCGGTCAGTTCGCCATTCCATTCTATTTCGGCGGCACGTCGGTACTGATCATCGTCTCGGTCACCATGGATACAATCCAGCAGGTGCAAAGCCATCTTCTTGCGCACCAATATGAGGGGCTGATCGAGAAGTCACAGCTGCGCGGTAAGGGCGGCAAGAAACGCGGTAAACGGAGCCCGTCTCGTCGATGAACATCATTCTGTTGGGCCCGCCGGGTGCGGGCAAAGGCACCCAGGCTCGGCATCTTGTCGACACCCGCGGCATGATCCAGCTCAGCACCGGCGACATGCTGCGTGCAGCACGGACCAGCGGAACCGAGATGGGGAAGAAAGTTGCCGAGATCATGGATTCCGGCAAGCTCGTGACCGATGAGATTGTGATAGGCCTGATCGAAGAACAGCTGACCTCTCAGGCAGGCGCAGGCTTCATTTTCGACGGCTTCCCCCGCACGCTTGCACAGGCTGATGCCTTGGCCGCCTTGCTTGCCAAGCTGGGCCAGTCGCTCCACACGGTTATTGAAATCCGTGTCGATGACGAAGCACTTGTCGCGCGAATTTCTGGCCGGTTCACCTGTGGCACCTGTGGCGAGGTCTATCACGACCAGACCAAGCCGACGACCAAGGAAGGCGTTTGCGACAACTGCGGTGGCACCGAGATGGTGCGGCGCGCAGATGACAATGCGGAAAGCCTGCGCACCCGGCTGATGGAATACTACAAGAAGACCTCTCCGTTGATCGGATACTATTATGCCAAGGGTGACCTTCGCCCGGTAAACGGCATGTCCGACATCACCGAGGTCACCGCTTCGGTCGAAGCTATTCTCGGGTAGCGTTGGGCAGGGGTTGACGGCCCCGCAAAAAGCCTCTACCCACCCCCATCCCTTAGGGACATGATTCCTGCGGGCAGATTCGTTTGCCCGCGTGAGCACCTCAGAAAATGCTGGACCCTCTGGCGGCACTGCCATGGTCAAGTGTTGTGAAAAAAGGTTCTGGAGCTACGGAACCGCAACGAAAAGGAAAGTGACACGTGGCACGTATTGCCGGCGTAAACATCCCGACTGCCAAACGGGTACCTATCGCCCTCACCTATATCACCGGAATCGGTAACACCTCGGCCAAGGCGATCTGTGACGCCGTCGGCATCGAGGCCTCTCGTCGTGTAAACGAACTGAGCGACGCCGAAGTCCTGAAAATCCGCGAGCATATCGACGAGAACTATTCCGTCGAAGGCGACCTGCGCCGTGAAGTTCAGATGAACATCAAGCGCCTGATGGACCTGGGTTGCTACCGCGGCTTGCGTCACCGCCGCAACCTGCCGGTTCGCGGTCAGCGCACCCACACCAACGCCCGCACCCGCAAGGGCCCGGCGAAGCCGATCGCCGGCAAGAAGAAATAAGGGAGGGCGCACAGAATGGCACGTGATAAAACCCGCGTTCGTCGTAAGGAACGCAAGAACATCGCCACTGGCGTGGCGCATGTGAACTCGACCTTTAACAACACCAAGATCCTGATCTCGGATGTGCAGGGCAACGCGATCTCGTGGTCGTCCGCTGGCACCATGGGCTTCAAGGGTTCGCGTAAATCGACCCCTTACGCTGCTCAGCTGGCCGCCGAAGATGCTGGCCGCAAGGCTCAGGAACATGGCGTCAAAACGCTGGAAGTCGAAGTTCAGGGCCCCGGTTCGGGTCGTGAATCTGCGCTGCGCGCATTGGCTGCCGTGGGCTTCAACATCACGTCGATCCGCGACGTGACGCCGATTGCTCACAATGGCTGCCGCCCGCCGAAGCGCCGCCGCGTCTAAGCGAAAAAGAACACCTACTGGGGCCACGTGTTTTGCGCGGCCCCAGTCCGTCATTTTGAAACCTCGGGCGTCTGGGCCAATGGACATGGGGCACAGGCAGGAATGGAGGGACGCATGATCCACAAGAATTGGGCAGAACTGATCAAGCCTACCCAGCTGGAAGTGAAGCCGGGCAATGATCCCGCTCGTCAGGCCACGGTAGTGGCCGAACCGCTGGAACGTGGCTTTGGCCTGACGCTGGGCAACGCCCTGCGCCGCATTCTGATGAGCTCGCTTCAGGGCGGCGCCATCACCAGTGTTCAGATCGACAATGTTCTCCACGAGTTTTCCTCGGTCGCCGGTGTGCGCGAGGACGTGACCGACATCATCCTGAACCTCAAGCAGGTTGCCCTGCGCATGGAAGTCGAAGGCCCCAAGCGCCTTTCGATCAATGCCAAGGGTCCGGCTGTGGTGACTGCAGGTGATATCAGCGAAAGCGCCGGTATCGACGTACTGAACCGCGAGCATGTGATCTGCCACCTCGACGACGGCGCTGACCTGTTCATGGAACTGACCGTGAATACCGGCAAGGGCTATGTTTCCGCTGACAAGAACAAGCCTGAGGATGCACCCATCGGCCTGATCCCGATCGACGCGATCTATTCGCCGGTCAAGAAGGTCTCGTATGACGTGCAGCCGACCCGTGAAGGGCAGGTTCTGGATTATGACAAGCTGACCATGAAGATTGAAACCGACGGCTCGATCACGCCAGAGGACGCTGTGGCTTTCGCTGCCCGTATCCTTCAGGATCAGCTGTCGATCTTCGTCAACTTCGACGAGCCCGAAGCGGCTGGCCGTCAGGACGAGGATGACGGGCTCGAGTTCAACCCGCTTCTGCTCAAGAAAGTGGATGAACTGGAACTGTCTGTCCGTTCGGCAAACTGCCTGAAGAACGACAACATCGTTTATATTGGCGACCTGATCCAGAAGACCGAAGCCGAGATGCTACGCACTCCGAACTTCGGCCGTAAGTCGCTGAACGAGATCAAGGAAGTGCTGTCCGGTATGGGCCTGCACCTCGGCATGGATGTCGAGGACTGGCCGCCCGATAACATCGAGGATCTCGCTAAGAAATTCGAAGACGCGTTCTAAACGCGTCTTCGACAATGCCCGGGTTGCCGGGGAAAGCATGGGCATCTCCGCCCCAAGGAGAGCTCCTGACACGCATCGGGAGCCAGACAAAGCAAAACTCGAAAGAAGGAATTGAACAATGCGTCACGCACGAGGCTATCGCCGCCTGAACCGCACCCATGAGCACCGCAAGGCCCTGTTTGCGAACATGGCCGGATCGCTCATCGAACATGAACAGATCAAGACCACCCTGCCCAAGGCCAAGGAACTGCGCCCGATCATCGAAAAGCTGATCACTCTGGGTAAGCGCGGTGATCTGCACGCCCGCCGCCAGGCCGCCTCGCGCCTGAAGGAAGACAAGGACGTGGCAAAGCTGTTTGAAGTTCTGGGCCCGCGCTACAAGGACCGTCAGGGTGGCTATGTCCGCATCATGAAGGCCGGTTTCCGTTATGGTGACATGGCTCCGATGGCGATCATCGAATTCGTCGATCGCGATGCCGACGCCAAGGGCGCGGCCGACAAGGCGCGCGTGGCTGCCGAAGAAGTGGCCGCCGACGAAGAATAAGAAGTCGGGTAAAGCACCCATCTTCAGCCCCGTGCCGGAAGGCGCGGGGCTTTTCTTTTTGACAGAAGCCAATGCCTGTAGCGATCCGTCAGACGCAGCAAGTTGCTTGCAATCCACCGATCGGCCCCGCATATCCCATTGGCAAGGGTTCAAAGGGGGGCTCATGTTTCGCATCCTGCTTTCGCTTCTGACCTTGATGATGGCAGTTCCGGCTCAAGCCGAAACGCGGGTTCCGCAATCGCAGGCCGAGATTGGCTTGGGGTTTGCTCCTGTGGTCAAGCGCGCTGCTCCGGCGGTGGTGAACATCTATGCCAAGATCGTGACCGAAGAGCAGGATAACCCGTTCTTTTCCGACCCGTTCTTCCGCGACTTCTTTCGTGGTTTCGGCGCACCCAGACCACGTGAGCGCGGGTCGCTCGGTTCAGGTGTGATCCTGTCGGACGATGGTTATGTGGTTTCGAACTACCATGTCGTCGGGATGGCCTCCGAGATTCGCGTGGTGACCACAGATCGACGCGAGTTTGGCGCTCAGGTCGTATTGGGGGACGAAGAAAGCGATATCGCAATCCTCCGATTGGAGGATGCCGACAAGCTGCCGTCGCTTTCCCTGCGTGATTCCGATCTGGTTGAGGTTGGCGAACTGGTTCTGGCAATCGGCAACCCCTTTGGGGTCGGGCAGACCGTCAGTTCCGGAATCGTTTCCGGTTTGGCCCGATCTGGTGCGGCTACGGGCAATGCGCGGGGGTATTTCATTCAGACCGATGCACCTATCAATCCCGGAAACTCTGGAGGAGCCCTGATCGACGTGAATGGCGATCTGATTGGTATCAACACTTCGATTCTCAGCCGGTCTGGCGGATCAAACGGTATTGGCTTTGCAATTCCGGCCAATCTCGTTGCCGAGTTTCTAAAACAGGCAAAATCCGGAAATGAGATCTTTCGACGCCCTTGGGCGGGGATGGCTGGGCAGCCAATGACCGCCGATATTGCCGAGTCGCTGGGGCTGGCTTTGCCGGTCGGTGTCGTCATCTCGGAACTGCATCCCGAAAGCCCGGTGTCCGCGGCCGGTTTAAGGGTCGGTGACGTGATAACACATGTGGATGGCGAAGAGGTGAACTCGCCTTCGGAAATGAAGTTCCGCATGTCCGTCTCGGGGATTGGCGGAACCTCCCGACTGACCCACCTGCGCGGCGGCCGGGCGCATGAGGCAAAGGTGGATCTGATCGTTGCACCGGACGAGCCCCCGTCGGAAGAGACCGAACTCGACGATCGCACGGTTTTACCTGGCCTGACCGTGGCGCGACTGAACCCTGCGGTGATATCCCGGTTTGGGCTGCCGTTGATGGCAAACGGGGTGATCGTCCTTGACCCCGGCCCATTCGGAGCTCGGGCCGGATTGCAACCGGGGGATATTCTGGCTGCAATAAACGGCGAAGAAATCTTGCGCCCTCGGGATGCGGACAAGGCTCTGACCAGACCTGGGCGATGGGTCCAGGTGGATCTGTTGCGCCGCGGTCAGCGTATGTCTTTGCGATTCCGGCTCTGACTCATGGGCGATCTGTTCCACACAGAAAGCGGGAATGACGTCGAGCCGCCGCGCCCGCTTGCTGACCGGCTGCGCCCCAAAACTCTGGCTGAAGTCATCGGACAGGAACAGGTTCTGGGGCCGGAGGCGCCGCTCGGGGTGATGCTGTCCTCTGGCTCGCTCTCCAGCCTTGTCTTCTGGGGTCCGCCGGGGGTCGGAAAAACCACCATCGCCCGGCTTCTCGCGCAGGAAACGGATCTGCATTTCGTTCAGATCAGCGCGATCTTCACCGGTGTTCCCGATCTGAAGAAAGTGTTCGAAGCGGCCAAAATCCGTCGGCAGAACGGGCAGGGGACACTCCTCTTCGTTGACGAGATCCACCGCTTCAACAAGGCCCAGCAGGACGGATTTCTGCCGCACATGGAGGACGGGACGATCCTTCTTGTCGGGGCCACAACCGAGAACCCCTCGTTTGAACTGAATGCCGCTGTTCTGAGCCGGGCACAGGTTCTGGTGCTGGAACGATTGGGCCTTGCCGATCTTGAGCGTCTGACCCAACGCGCTGAAAAGGAGCTGGATCGTAAACTGCCTTTGACGCCTGCGGCCCGAGATGCGTTGTTTGAGATGGCCGATGGCGATGGCCGCGCATTGCTCAATCTGATTGAGCAGGTCGCGGCGTGGCAGGTCAAGGAGCCGCTGGATTCTGAGGCACTCGGTTCGCGGCTCATGCGCCGAGCGACCAAATATGACAAGTCGGGTGATGAGCATTACAACTTGATATCAGCGCTGCACAAATCTGTGCGTGGGTCAGATCCGGACGCGGCGCTCTATTGGTTTGCGCGGATGTTGCAAGGGGGCGAGGATCCCCGGTTCCTTGCTCGCCGTATCACACGTATGGCGGTCGAGGATATCGGTCTTGCCGATCCACAAGCACAGACACATTGCCTGCATGCTTGGGAAGTCTATGAACGTTTGGGCAGTCCCGAGGGCGAACTGGCACTTGCACAGGCCGTGGTCTACATCGCGCTCGCCCCGAAATCGAACGGCGCCTATGTCGGCTACAAGGCTGCGATGCGGTTGGCCAAACAATCGGGCAGTGAACCGCCGCCCAAGCATATCCTCAATGCTCCTACTTCGCTGATGAAGGATCAGGGCTATGGGTCGGGCTATGCCTATGACCACGATGCCGAGGACGGATTCTCGGGCCAGAACTACTTCCCCGAAGGCATGAAACGCCCGGTTCTCTACCAGCCAGTCGAACGTGGTTTTGAGCGCGAGTTGAAAAAACGCGTCGCGTATTTTGCGCGGTTGCGTGAACAGCGCGGCCGGGACGACTGACGCGGGGTCGCGTTCATCGCTACCCGGCGTCACAGATGACTTGTGACAGCGATGTGGTTTCCCTTTCGACATTCAATTTCGGGGAGGAAACTGGAATGCCTGTATCAGTAGAGAAATCCGCAGACGTCTGGACCATTGTGCACGACCGCCCGGATGCACGAAATGCTGTCGATACTGAACACGCCCATGCTCTGGTCGATGCCTTTGCTGCGTTCGAAGAAGGGCCGGCGAACGTTGCGGTGTTCTGGGGTAAGGGGGGCAATTTCTGTGCCGGTTGGGATCTGAAACTTGCCTCCTCATTATCGGATCCGAACAGGCGAGATGCCTATTTCGAAGCTCATGCCTTTCCGGTCGGGTCGGCGCCGGTCGGGCCTGGCGCTTTGGGGCCATCACGGATGGAGCTTTCGAAACCGGTTATCGGGGCCATCGAAGGCGCTGCTGTTGCGGGCGGCATGGAACTGGCACTGTGGTGCGATATCCGTGTCATGGCCGAAACCGCTTACTTGGGCGTGTATTGCCGCCGCTGGGGGATCACGCTGATGGATGGCGGTTCAGTTCGGTTGCCGCGTCTTGTCGGGCAGGGCAAGGCCTTGGAAATCGCCTTGACCGGGCGCAAGGTCGAAGCCGAAGAATGCGCACGTATTGGGCTTGCGGAACAGGTGGTGCCGCATGGTGAAGCACGCGCCGCCGCCGAAGCAATGGCCCGCGAAATCGCCCGCTTCCCGCAAGAAGCAGTGCGAGCCGACCGCCGTTCCATCATCGAGACGCGCGGCATGCCGGTGCGCGAGGCACTGAAGGTGGAATGGGCTAACGGGCTGGAAGCGATCAGAAGGGAAGGCACGGCAGGTGCCGGCCGATTCCGCGACGGTGCCGGGCGTCACGGGGATTTCGGGAATATCTGACGAAAGGCAGAGCGGCCAGGCGGCGACCTGACCGTGTGAGAGTGCATCCTGACCGGGCCGAGCCGGGGTGGGACGCGGGAAACTTGACATCCCAGCCCGTGCGCGCGAGAGACCGCCCATGATTTCTGCACTCATACACGTAGCGCTTGGTGGCGCGGCCGGGGCGATGGCGCGGTTCCTGACCGGAATGGGCGTGCTGCGCTTGTTCGGACCGCAGGAATTCCCGATTGCCATCATCCTTGTCAACGTCGTGGGATCATTTCTGATGGGTGTCTTCGTGGTGGCCGCATCTCATCGCGGTCTGACCCATCTGAGCCCGCTGATCATGACCGGTTTCATGGGGGGCTTCACCACCTTTTCGGCGTTTTCGCTTGAGGCGGTGACGCTCTATGAACGCGGCGCAATGGGGCATGCCGCGCTGTATGTGCTGCTGTCTGTCGGCCTTTCGATCGGGGCATTGTTCGCCGGACTTTTTCTGGCTCGAGGAGTATGGGCATGAGTGGTGTTCAGATGATTAGCGTTGGCGACGGCGACGGCGATCAGCGCCTGGACCGCTGGTTACGCAGGGCCTATCCGCATGTAAGCCAGGGTCGGATCGAGAAGATGTGCCGCAAGGGCGAGTTGCGGGTGGATGGCAGCAGGGTGAAAGCGTCGACCCGGTTGGAGGTCGGTCAGGTTGTCCGGGTGCCGCCGCTGCCCGACACGGACCACAAACCTGCCGCACCGAAACGCGCCGTATCTGACGCCGACGCCAAGATGATCCGGGATTGCGTGATCTACCGTGACGACGACGTGCTTGTGCTGAACAAACCGGCGGGCCTTCCGGTGCAGGGCGGAAGTGGCCAGACACGCCATGTGGATGGGCTCTCGGAGGCGCTGAGGTTCGGATATGACGAAAGTCCGCGCCTTGTTCACAGGCTCGACAAAGACACGACCGGCGCGCTTGTCATGGGGCGCACCCGCGAAGCTGCCAAGGGTTTGACGGCCGCCTTCCGCCACCGAAACACCCGCAAGATCTACTGGGCTCTGGTGGCAGGTGTTCCGACACCCTATCTGGGCGAGATCAAGACCGGGCTGGTGAAAGCACCGGGCCACGGAAAACGTGGCGAAGGTGAAAAGATGATCGCGATCCATCCCGGCGAGATTGATGACACACCGGGCGCCAAGCGGGCGCACACACTGTATGCCACACTGTTTCGGGTGGCCGGGCGTGCATCTTGGGTGGCGATGGAGCCGGTAACCGGGCGTACACATCAGCTCAGGGCGCATATGGCCGGCATGGGCCATCCGATCATCGGCGACGGAAAGTATGGCGGTTCAGGGCAGGAAAATCTCGGCGATGGCTGGGGGGCGCAGCTTGGCGGAATCATTTCCAAGAAACTGCATCTACATGCGCGTCGCCTGTCTTTCGAGCATCCGGTTACCCGCAAGATGATCACCGTGACGGCCCCCTTGCCGGATCACATGAAAGAAAGCTGGCAGACATTCGGGTGGAGCGAGGATCTGGCCGAGGACGATCCTTTTGAGGGATTGCTGTGAGCAATCCGCTGCAATTGGTGCTCTTCGACGTGGATGGCACTTTGGTGGACAGTCAGGCCAGCATCGTGTCGGCCATGACCGGTGCATTTGACGCGATCAACATGGCGGTGCCTGCGCGCAAGGCGATCCTGTCAATTGTCGGTCTGTCCTTGCCGCAGGCCATGGCGAGCTTGGCTCCGAACAGTGACGCGGCCGTCCATCAACGCCTCGTTGTCGCTTACAAGGAGTCCTATTTTGCGCAACGCCAGCAGCAGGGTGCATCACATTCCCCTCTGTATCCCGGCGCTCTGGATGTGTTGGAAACATTGCATTCGGTTCCCGATATCCTCCTCGGTGTCGCGACGGGAAAGTCGAAACGGGGGCTGGATGCCCTGATCGAGGCACATGGGCTGGAACGTTTCTTTGTCACCCGTCAGGTGGCGGATTTTCATCCGTCGAAACCGCACCCGTCGATGATCGAGACAGCACGTGCAGAAACCGGAGTCGAAACAGGCCAGACCGTTATGATCGGCGATACCAGCTTTGACATGGATATGGCCGCCGCCGCCGGGGTGAAGGGCATCGGGGTCAGCTGGGGATATCACCCTCCTTTAGACCTGCATCGCGCAGTTTGCGTAGTCGATAGATTTGATGAATTGCCACCTGCAATCCGTCAGGTCCTCAGCCAATGATCTGGATGTGAAACAATGAGTGATTGGAAACCGAAACGCTTCTGGAAGGGTAGTGCAGTTGTCGAAGCCGATGGCGGTTTCACCGTTGAGCTAGACGGTCGACGGGTAAAGACACCGGCCAAGGCAGCGTTGATCCTGCCGACCCGGCCAATGGCCGAAGCGGCCGCGGCCGAATGGGACGCGCAGGAGAAAGAGGTCAATCCTGAAACCATGCCGGTGACGCGCTCGGCCAACGCTGCCATCGACAAGGTCAGCGTGCAGCATGACGAAGTTGCCGAGATGCTGGCGGCTTACGGTGATTCGGATCTGCTGTGCTATCGGGCGGACTCACCCGAGGCGCTCAACAGGCGACAGGCGGATCAATGGGATCCGGTGCTGGATTGGGCGACAACGGAATTCGGTGTTCGACTTGAACCGCGGGTCGGCGTGATTCATGCGCCGCAGGATAGCTCGGCTTTGCAATCCTTGTCTGCCGCGGTGCACGCGCTTGATGATTTTAGGCTCGCGGCCTTTCACGATCTGGTAAGCCTGTCCGGCTCATTGATCCTTGGTTTCGCCGCGGCTCGGGGTTGGCGTGGCGCCGACGAAATCTGGTCTTTGTCGCGTCTTGACGAGAAATGGCAGGAAGAGCTGTGGGGCGAAGACGAGGAAGCGACGCAGCAGGCCGAGTTGAAACGGCAGGCATTTCTGCACGCTAAACGGTTCTACGACCTCGCATAATGAGCCGCGCAGCCCAAATTTAGGGGGGCTGCCCTTGGGTCAAGCATATGCAGAACCATTGATTTCCCTGATCCAAGTCTTGACGTTTGTTGATGATTGCGCCCAAACTCGGCGCACCGAGTAAGGGGGGGGTCCCTACTACGGTGTCTACACCGGCGTCTACTCGCGCCGGATAAACCGCCCCACAGGGGGTGGAACATCAGGAAGAGGTAAAAATGAAGAAATCCGTATTTTTGGGCGCGCTGACCGTCGCCGGTCTTGCTGCCGGTGCTGCGGCAGCGGGCACGATGGACGACGTTAAGGCGCGCGGCAAACTGAACTGCGGCGTGACCACGGGTCTGGTTGGCTTCGCAGCGCCGGATTCGAACGGGGAATGGAATGGTTTTGACGTGGCCGTGTGCCGCGCCGTTGCAGCTGCGGTTCTGAACGATCCGACTGCTGTGGAATTCGTTCCCACGACCGGCAAAACGCGCTTCACCGCTCTCGCTTCGGGCGAAATCGACATGCTGGCGCGCAACACCACCTGGACGTTCTCGCGCGACGTGGACCTCAAGTTCGAATTCGTTGGCATCAACTACTATGATGGCCAGGGCTTTATCGCTCCGAAAGAACTGGGTGTTGGATCGGCAAAAGAACTCGACGGTGCCACCGTTTGTATCCAGACCGGCACCACGACCGAGCTGAACCTGGCGGACTTTTTCCGCTCGAACAACATCAGCTACGAGCCGGTCCCGATCGAAACCAACGCCGAAGGTCAGCAGCAGTATCTGGCTGGCGCATGCGACGTCTACACGACTGACGCATCGGGCCTTGCCGCGACCCGCGCTTCGTTCGAGAATCCCGGCGATCACGTGATCCTGCCGGAAATCATCTCCAAGGAGCCGCTCGGCCCGCTGGTCCGTCATGGCGACAACGAGTGGGGCGACGTTGTTCGCTGGACTCTGAACGCGCTGATCTCGGCAGAAGAGCTGGGTGTGACCTCGGCAAACATCGGCGAAATGGCCGAAAGCACCGATAACCCGGAAATCCGTCGTCTGCTCGGCACCGAAGGCACCCTGGGCGAAATGCTGGGTCTCGACGCCGATTGGGCCAAGCGCGCAATCATGGCCGGTGGCAACTATGGTGAGATCTTTGCCAAGAACATCGGCGAAGACACTCCGATCGGTCTGGCTCGCGGCCTGAACGCACAATGGACCGAAGGCGGCCTGCTCTACTCGCCGCCGTTCCGCTAAAATAACCGCAGAAAGGGCGCAGGAAACTCCTGCGCCCTTTTTGCATTATCAGGGAGAACAGCCCGGTCTTCGGGAGCGAAGATCAACTTCGCCGAAGGGGAAAGACCGGGGCTACGGGGAAACACATAGGTCATGACGACTCTCACTGACCCGCCAAAGGAGCAGTTCCGGCTGTCCATGCTCCTCTACGATACGCGGTATCGATCAGCCACAATCCAGGTTATCGCGATGATCGGTTTCATGCTGTTGGCAGCTTGGCTGATCAACAACACGATCATCAATCTCAACACGTTGGGCAAAGAAGTCGGTTTCGGGTTCCTTCAGGAGCCAGCAAGCTATGACATCAACCAGCGGCTTCTGGAATATGACAGTCGCGATCTTCACCTTCGCGCCGCTTTCATCGGATTGCTGAACACGCTTGTGGTTGCTTTCCTTGGCTGCGTAACGGCGACGGTCGTCGGTGTGTTTGTCGGTGTTCTGCGGCTGTCATCGAACTGGCTGGTCGCACGGATCATGACGGTCTATGTCGAGATGTTCCGGAACGTGCCGGTTCTGCTTTGGATCGTGTTGGCAATGGCCATCCTGATCGAGAGCCTGCCGTCACCCAAAGCGTTCCGCGGAGAGAATGCCACCGAAACCATGGATCTGTGGGGGTCGGTCGCGGTTACCAATCGCGGTGTCTATATCCCCGAGCCGCTCTTTTCGCGTAGCTTGGGCAACATCCACCTGTTCGGAGACAGCGCGCTTCGCTTTGACGTTTCGCTGGACCTTATTGCCATTCTGGTGGTTCTGGGGCTCAGCATCTGGGGAATGCGCAAAACCGTAGCTTGGGCGAACAACGTTCAGGAATCCACCGGCGATCGCCCCAAAACGTGGCACATTCTGATCGGCCTTCTGTTCGGACCGACCATCATCCTTTTGATCGCTCTGGGCTTTCACCTTGGATATCCGGAGCTGAAGGGATTTAACTTCAAGGGCGGCACGCATCTTCGAAATTCTCTGATTGCGCTATGGCTTGCACTCTCTCTCTACACTGCGGCGTTTATCGCCGAGATTGTGAGAGCGGGTATTCTTGCTATCTCCAAGGGCCAGACCGAGGCTGCTTCGGCTTTGGGCTTGCGTTCGGGACGCACTATGCGGCTGGTAATCCTGCCGCAGGCTCTGCGGGTTATCATTCCGCCGATGATTTCGAACTACCTGAACCTGACCAAGAACTCGTCGCTGGCGATCGCGGTTGGCTACATGGATATCACCGGCACCCTTGGTGGTATCACCATGAACCAGACCGGGCGTGAACTGGAATGTGTTCTGCTTCTCATGCTTGTTTATCTGATGATCTCGCTGAGCATCTCGGCGGTGATGAACTGGTACAACGAACGCGTCAAATTGGTGGAGCGGTGATATGAGTGATATTTCTTTCGTCCGCACGGAAATGCTCCCCGAACGGGCACCGCCGGCCTCGGAGGTCGGGGTTCTTGGCTGGGTTCGGCACAACCTGTTCTCAAACTGGATGAACTCGATCCTGACCGTGGTTTCTCTGGGGGCGATCTACTACGTGCTCGCCGGAGTGCTTCCCTGGGTCTTCTTGTCGGTCAACGCGCCGTCACTGAGTGAATGCCGCGAGATCATGATCGAACGCTGGGGGTCCACCCATGGCCATGCCTGCTGGGGTGTGATTTCGGACCGGTGGCTGCAGCTCCTGTTCGGTTTCTATCCCAAGGCGCTCTATTGGCGTCCGATTCTGGCCCTGCTTCTGCTGTTCGCTGCGCTGGCGCCGGTTCTGTTTGCCGACAGGGTTTCCAACAAGCTCCTGTACCTCACTGCAATCTACCCTTTCCTGATGCCTTGGCTACTTTGGGGCGGGTCGATCTGGGGTCCGATCTGCGCCGCAATGGGCTTTGTCATCGGCTATCTGGTGGTCAAGTTCGTGACCGATATGGCCGGAACACTGATCGCGACTATTGCGGCCGTGGTTGCTGCCTTTGCGTGGTGGCTGCTCCTGTCCGGTCCGGTTTCCTCGGCGCTCTCCTCGATCATTCCTCTGGCGATCGAGAGCGTTGAAAGCCGGCAATTCGGCGGTTTCATGCTGGCTATCCTGCTTGGTGTTGTTGCCATTGGTGTATCGCTGCCGATCGGCGTTGTGCTTGCTCTTGGGCGCCAGTCCGACCTGATGATCATCAAGTACTTTTGTGTCGGGTTCATCGAGTTCATCCGGGGTGTGCCGCTGATCACGCTGTTGTTCGTGGCCTCACTGCTGCTCAACGTGTTCCTACCGCCCGGTACCAACTTTGACATCATCCTGAGAGTGATGATCATGATGACCCTGTTCTCGGCTGCCTATATGGCAGAAGTGATCCGGGGCGGTCTGGCGGCGTTGCCGCGCGGCCAGTACGAGGGGGCTGACTCGCTTGGTCTCAACTACTGGCAGGCACAGCGCCTGATCATCATGCCTCAGGCGCTCAAGATCTCGATTCCCGGCATCGTGAGCACCTTCATCGGGATCTTCAAGGATACCACGCTGGTGTCGATCATCGGCCTGTTCGATGTGATCGGTCTTGCCAACGCTATCCGTGCCGACACCGCCTGGATTGGCATCTATTGGGAACTCTTCGCGTTCATCGCGGTGCTGTTCTTCATCGTGTGCTTCGGCATGTCCCGCTATTCCATGTATCTGGAGCGCAAGCTTCAGACTGGCCATCGTTAAGGAGTTCAACCTATGTCTGAACTTTCCGTAGAACGTCAAATTGACCGTTCCAAAATGACGGTGAGCGACGAGGTCGCCATCGAAATCACCAATATGAACAAGTGGTATGGCAGCTTCCATGTGCTGCGCGACATTAATCTGACCGTCAATCAGGGCGAGCGGATCGTGATCGCGGGGCCGTCGGGATCGGGAAAATCCACATTGATCCGCTGCCTGAACGCGCTGGAAGAACACCAACAGGGCAGGATCGTGGTGGATGGTACCGAACTGTCGAATGACCTGAAGAACATCGATAAGATCCGTTCAGAAGTCGGCATGGTGTTCCAGCACTTCAACCTGTTCCCGCATCTGACGATCCTCGAGAACTGCACGCTGGCCCCGATCTGGGTGCGCAAGACGCCCCGAAAAGAGGCCGAAGAACGGGCGATGCACTTCCTTGAAAAGGTCAAGATTCCGGAGCAGGCCGACAAGTATCCCGGCCAGTTGTCGGGTGGTCAGCAGCAGCGGGTTGCGATTGCCCGTTCGCTTTGCATGATGCCGCGGATCATGCTGTTCGACGAACCGACTTCGGCGCTTGATCCGGAGATGATCAAAGAGGTGCTCGACACCATGATCGAACTGGCCGAGGAAGGCATGACCATGCTGTGTGTGACCCACGAGATGGGTTTTGCCCGCCAGGTGGCAAACCGCGTGATCTTCATGGATGCCGGTCAAATCGTCGAACAGAACGAGCCCGAAGAATTCTTCAACAATCCGCAATCTGACAGGACAAAACTGTTCCTGAGCCAGATCCTCGGACACTGAATGAAATCACGAAACTGGATGAGGCCGGGCAGGATCCCGGCCTTTTCTTTTGCATGTACAACTTCTGGACAGGCCCTTCCGATTGGCAGGCAACCGAATATGGTTCCTGCCGCGTCCTGTCACCTCGGGATTGCTTGCGCAATTGTCAGGTGACGAGATCACGAGGAACGGTAAATCCCAGTACCTTGCCGGAATGCGGTTGCACGTCTTGCCAGGATTCGCACGGGAATTCCATCACTGTCGTGGCGCAGGTCGGATAGTCAAAAAAGCGGGGGTGGTTGGGAGCTGTCTCCACGAGATCAGCGGCGAACCCGGTGATCCCCGGATTGTGGCCGAGCATCATAACCGTTTTTCCGCTTGCACCGTATAATACGTCAAGCATAGCAGTCGAACTTGCGTGATAGAGCGCGCGGGTAAAGGTTGTATCCGTGGCACTAAACCCCATGCGATCCCAGGTCTCGCGAGTTCTTGCAGACGAAGAAGACAGCAGCTCGTCCGGCGTCCACCCATTCTCGCGAAGCCATATTCCTATGGCGGTGGCTGAGTTTCGCCCGCGTTTGTTGAGCGGTCGATCGTGATCGGGCAGGCCGGGGGTATCCCAGCTGGATTTGGCGTGGCGCGTCAGGATCAGGATCAGGGTCATCGCGGGTGAAAGGCTTTCATATGTAAGGCGCTTTGAGCGGGTGTCCGTCCAGCCCCTGCGCTGAGTGGACAGGCAAGTCGCGCAGCGCAGCCATCAGTCATACATGCAGCGCCTTGGGGTTGGTCCAGACAGCCGCGACAGGCTTTGACATCATAGCTGTCCTGCCTCAATGCGCCAACGGGACAAGCAGTGCTGCATGGCGCTGGGCAGTCGATACAGGGTGAGGTTTGTTCTGTGTCGGGTAGCGACAGAATCTCGTTGAAATGAAGTGCCCCGCGCAAGGAAATCATCAATCCGACCTCATCATGCACAAGCATGCCGACCGGGCTGGTGTGGAACCGTCCGGTGCCGAGGGCCCAGCTTATGAACGGAGGATAGGGCGGGCCGTCAGAGGGAAAGCTGCAACTCGCCCGAAACTGCCGGGCAATGCCTGAAACAATGCGCTTGGACCATCGGTCAACGGGATGAGGTTGCCCGTCAAGATATTCGTCGGATCGGGTAAACACCGGCCAGAAACCTCTCCCGGTTCCCAACAAAACCAACGTGCCAGACCTGTCGTCCAGGCCATGCGGCTCTTGGGGGTTGGATGCGCCCATGAAAAGCAGGCCCGCCGAATTTGCGGCTTGCTCGATGGTTGCGATGCTCATTTGCGCCGAAACGGGAGCGCAAGGCTCCAACCCAGCCGGTTGGGGCGGTCATCTTGCCAGTGCAGACCGATCTTCATGTCTTCGTGTCCCTCCGACGGTTGCGCGATGTAGGTTCCCATCATCCGATCCCAAATTGATAGGGCAAAGCCGTAGTTGCTGTCATGCTCGGTGCGGTGCACCGAATGATGAACCCGGTGCATGTCGGGTGTCACCAGAATCTTGCGTATAACGGCGTCGACCGAAAGAGGTAACCTCAGATTGGAGTGATTGAACAGAGCGGTCCCGTTCAACAGGATTTCGAACAGAACAACGGCAAGGACGCTGGGACCCAGAAGATAGACAAGACCGATCTTGAGCAGCATAGACAGGGCAATCTCGACCGGGTGAAAGCGGACGGCAGTGGTTACGTCAAAATCCCGGTCTGCATGGTGCACTCGGTGCAATCGCCACAGAATCGGCAGTTTGTGTGTTATCAAGTGCTGCGCCCAGATCGCAAAATCAAGGATCAGGATCGACAAACAAATCTCGAGCCAAGCAGGCCAACCCAGTATGTTGAACAAACCCCAGCCATGGGATTGCGCATCCATTGCAGCTCCGATTGCCAAAAGCGGCATGCCCAAGGCCAGCGCCCGCAAAGTGAGCGTGTTGATCACGGTGATCGAAAGGTTGGTTAGCCAACGCCGTCCGCGTGGGTAGCTGCGGGATCGGCGTGGAGCCAAGGTCTCGGCTAGAGCGAACAGCACAAAAAGACCGGCGAACACGGCAAGGCGGAGGAGCGACGAGTATTCCATGCATTCACATTTAGGCATGTGAATGGGTGTCGCAAGTCCCGATACATCAACGTAGAAGATTTGTGATCAATCCGGGCGGATCAGAGAGCCCGCGCCATGTTCGGTAAACAGCTCAAGCAAAACAGCATTTGGAGCCCGGCCATCCAAAATGACGACGGCGCGCACGCCACCATGGATGGCATCCAGCGCGGTTTCGGTCTTGGGTATCATTCCACCGGCGATGGTTCCGTCGCGGGTCATTTCCCGGATCTGCCCGGTTTTGAGTTCGGTAACGACCTCACCTGCGGCATTCTTTACGCCGGAAACATCAGTCAACAGCAGCAAACGATCCGCCTTGAGCGCAGAGGCAATGGCTCCGGCTGCCGTATCGCCGTTAATATTGAAAGTTTCGCCGTTCTTTCCGGCACCAAGCGGTGCAATGACCGGGATGACATCATGCGAGAAGAGATCACGCAGCAGTTGCGGGTTCATTTCGGTCGGGGTTCCGACAAAGCCCAGCGACGCATCCGTCTGGCTGCAGATCATCAGGTTGGCATCTTTCCCCGAAAGGCCAACCGCCTGCCCGCCCTGCGCGTTGATGGCTTGAACGATGCGCTTGTTGACCACGCCAGACAGAACCATCTCAACCACTTCGACCGTGGCTGCATCCGTCACCCGCTTGCCGCCCACGAATTCGGACTGGATGTCGAGCTTTTTGAGCATCGCATTGATCATGGGGCCGCCCCCGTGAACAATCACGGGATTGACGCCGACCTGCCGTAACAACACCACGTCGCGGGCAAAGCTTTCCATCGCCTCGTCCGAGCCCATCGCGTGGCCGCCCAACTTGATGACGACTGTGGCTCCGTCATACCGCTGCAGATAGGGCAGGGCACTCGATAGTGTGGCGGCGGTGGCAATCCAATCCCGGTTCATGCGCTGTTTCTTCATAGCTACGTTCCCTCTGGCTCACCGTGTTATGCGTTTTGCACGGGGCTGCCAAGTGCGACAGAACGCGGGCCTACTCTAACCCGGCAATAATGGCCCGCAATGTCGGGATACCATCGCCCTTTTCCGACGATGTCAGAACGATCTCGGGAAAGGCCGCAGGATGCTTGGACAAGGCATCGCGCACCTGCGACAGAACCTTTTCGCGGTCCTTGGCTTTCACCTTGTCCGCCTTTGTCAAAACGCATTGGAAGGTCACCGCACTTGTATCGAGCAGCTTCATGATCTCCTCGTCGACCTTCTTTACCCCGTGGCGGCTGTCGATCAGGACAAAGGCCCGGCGCAGTGTCTGGCGTCCGCTCAGATACTGCTTCAGCAGTCTCTGCCATTTCTCGACCACGGCCAGCGGCGCATTGGCATAGCCATATCCGGGCAGGTCTACGAGATAAAGCTCCGGGCCTTGGGTGAAGAAATTGATCTCCTGCGTCCGGCCGGGCGTATTCGAGGCGCGGGCAAGGCCTTTGGTTCCGGTCAGGGCGTTGATAAGGCTGGACTTGCCGACATTCGAGCGGCCTGCAAAGCAGACCTCGATCCGGTCTGCCGCAGGTAGGCCGGACATGGCCACCACTCCCTTGAGAAATTCGGACTGGCCGGCAAACAGCAGACGGCCGTTTTCACGGGTCGATTCATCGGGGTCTTCGGCAAGCGGAAAGGGCAGGTTCGTCACGGCAGGATCCTCACGTCGTCAGCTGCGCCACTGCGGGCCGTCACCTTGACGATCCGCCAAAAGCACACGCCCCCCGGATAGTGACCGAGGGGCGTGAAATTGCAATCTGCGCGGTCACTTTGCGTCAGGTTTCCGACCGCGTTTGAAGCTTGATTTGATGTTTCCGAACACATCCGGCGTATAACCCTGACTGCGCATGATCAGGTATTGCTGGGTGAACGTGATCACGTTGTTGGAAATCCAGTAAACAACAAGGCCGCTCGCGAACCCGCCCAGCATGAACATGAAGACCCAAGGCATCCACGCGAAGATCATCTGTTGTGTCGGATCGGTCGGTGCCGGGTTGAGCTTTTGTTGGATCCACATCGAGATACCCAGCAAGAGCGGCAGGATACCGATGAAGATCAGCGCCAGCAACGAGCCCGGAACCGGTCCATCAAAGGGGAGCAGGCCAAACAGGTTCATTATCGATGTCGGATCCGGTGCACTGAGATCCTGGAACGGACCGAACCAGGCCGCATGGCGCAATTCGATGGTAACAAAAATCACCTTGTAGAGCGAAAAGAAGATCGGGATCTGGAGCAGGATCGGCAGACAACCGGCAGCGGGGTTCACCTTTTCTTTCTTGTAGAGCTCCATCATGCCTTGCTGCATCTTCTGGCGGTCGTCACCGGCAGCTTCTTTCAGCGCCTCCATCTGCGGTTGCAGCTCTTTCATCTTGGCCATCGAAACGTAGGATTTGTAGGCCAACGGGAACAGGATCGCCTTGAGAATCAGGGTCAACCCGATGATCGACCAACCCATGTTTCCGGTCAGTTTGTTGATCTCGTGCAAAAGCCAGAAGATCGGCTTGGTCAGGAAAAAGAACCAGCCCCAGTCGATGCTGTCGAGATAACCCTGGATCCCTTCTTTCTGGTATTCGCGGATGGTTCCCCATTCCTTGGCGCCAGCAAACAAGCGGGTTGACGTTGTCTCGGTGGCGCCTGGTGCCACGGTGAGGGTCGGTAGCACGGTTTCGGTCTGGTAGATCTTTCGGCGGTTGTCGAATTTGGCAACCGATTTGAACTTGGAACCGGGCTCCGGGATCAGCGTGGTCATCCAATAGTGGTCGGTAAAGCCGATCCATCCGTTTTCGGTGACCTGAAAAACTTCGGCCTGCGCACCTTCATTCGCGTCGATCTCAAAATCGCGCATCTTGGAATAGTCGATTTCCTCAAGCGTGCCGTCGGCCATTCCAACGACACCTTCATGCAGAATGAAGAAGTTTTTCAGCCCGGGTAGGTCGGCGTCTTCACCGGTCCCGTGGCGGGCAAGTACACCATACGGGGCAAGGCTCGCGGCGGCGGACGAGGTGTTCTCGACGGATTGCTCGACGTCAAACATATAGTTTTCGTCGACCGAGATCGTGCGTCGAAATATGAGGCCACTTCCATTGTCCCAGCGGAGCGTGACCGGGGATCCGACCCCAAGGGTCTCTCCCTTTTCAACGGACCAAAGGGTATTGGCGCCGGGGACGTCCTCCAGCGAAACCCCGGTACCGGGAGCCCAGCCATAAAGTGCGTAATAGGCCGATGGACTGCCAACTGGCGATAGCATCTTGACGATATCCGCGCCGGGCTCGATCGTTTCACGATAGTCTTTAAGCGACAGGTCGTCGATCCGACCACCCTGCAACGAGATACTCCCGGTCAGGCGCGGCGTTTCGATCTGTACACGCGGCGCATCAGATTCGGGTTCCGCGACGACTTGGCCTGTGCCGGCTTGAGTCTCTGCCACACTGGGGGCGGTGGCGACCTGCGATTCTGGGGTGGTCAGGGCAGCCTGTTCGACCGGTGGTGTCTCAGTGGGTTCCGGTGGTGGGAATAGAACGAACCAGACAAGGATCACGACAAAGCTGAGCGCGGTTGCAAGGATGAGATTCTTGTTCTGATCGTCCATTTGGGACAGCCACCTTATACGATGAATTACATCGGTGGGTTCAACAGAGTGCAGCCCCAAACGTCAAGTGGAATCACCCCAGAATGCCCCTTCATATTTGGGGGTTCCCGCAGTTTGCGGCCGGTTTCATCCATTTTTTCCACTTATGCGAGGAGTTTCCTGCAGTTTCGCACGGTGTGCGGCGGCCCAGTCCAGAGTCTGGTCGAATGGCATCGGTCGGCCAATTCCAAAGCCCTGAACATGCCCGCATCCGAGTTGTGCAAGTACCGCATGTTCGCCCACAGTCTCGACGCCCTCGGCCAGTGTTTCTAGATCAAGCCGCTCTGCCATCGTCAGGATTGCAGTGATCATTCGCTGTTGTTCAGGGTCCCGGTCGGCCTTCATGACAAAAGACCGGTCGATCTTGATGCGTGATATGGCAAAGCGCCGGATTGCCGCGATCGAGGCATGGCCTGTGCCAAAGTCGTCTAGATCAATGCGGCAACCTATCCTGCCCAGTTCCGCGATGTTGCGGGTTATAATATCATCAGGAGTGTCGCTGACAACGGTTTCCAGAACCTCTATCGACAATCTGTCCGGGGTCAGTTCGAAGCGGTCAAGCTCCCATTGGATGCGCTCGGCAAGGCGCGGGTTCAGGAGTTCCTGGGTAGCGAAGTTGACGCCGACGCGCGGCACTTCGGCCCCTGCGCTGTCCCATGCCTTGAGGGCGGTCAGGGCATGGTAGAGCATGACCTGTCCCAATCGCTCCATCAGCCCGGCTTCTTCTAGAGCGGGAAGAAACCGATCGGGAGCGATCAGACCGCGTGTCGGATGTGCCCAACGCGCCAGAGCTTCGAAGCCGGTTATGTCGCCGGTATCTGTGGAAATCTGTGGTTGATACCACGGCTGTATCTGGCCGCTTTCCAATGCCGTTTCGATTTCTTCGTGCAGCTCGCTCCGGGCACGGGCCTTGTGCTGCAAATCTGGCGAGAACGCCCGGATGGAGGACGGACCGTGTACGACAGCTTCGTTCAGCGCCGTGGCTGCTGCATCAAGCCATGCCGCACTGTCCTCGCCGGGGCAGACACTGTGCTGACAGAACCCGATTGAACCGGAAACGTAGACGGACAGCCCATCCAGCGAGACCGGGTCTTCCACCGTGGCCTGAAGCCTGCCGGCCAGCTGTATGCATAGTTCGAGATCCATTTGTCGGGTGGGCCGCAGGCAAATCGCATACTGGCTGTCGCTCAGCCGGGCGACGGTATCGCCATCCCGGAGGGCTGACAGGATGCGCTCTCCCATGCGGCGGGCCACGAGATCTGCAGCGGATCTTCCGTGGGATTTGATTAGGTCATCGAACCCGTCCAGCTCGATCAGGAAACAGGCTGATCTGAGGCCGTTGGACTGTGCCGCCCTGAAGTCGCGATCCAGCACGATTTCGAATCCATCCCGCATCAACAAGCCAGTGGCCATGTCCCGCAGCATCCCATCGCCGGGTGCCGGGCGGCCGAACGCGCCTGTCAGAGCAAAAACAAGCGGCAATCCCAAGGACGTCACGACCAGCGCAGGCTCTCCACCAAACCAGAAGGCGCCCAAGGTTATGGCCGGAAGGAAGGCCAGAACCGGCGGGCCGGTCAAAACTGTTGTGAGGTCATGGCGGAGGTGGCTGAGTTTTGCAGACTTGACGATTCGCATGGGTTGACCTTTCACCGTGAACGCTGCGAGCGTTGCGGGAAGGTAGCCCTTGGATCTGACCCCGACGTTAACGCAGCTGGGGTATTTGCTCTGAATTGTCAGGATTTTCCGCGAAGTCCAGCCGGGACTCGCGCTGCAGGCCGGCAAAATCGAACAGTTTTGGATCGAGCAAGTGGGACGGGCGCGCGTTCATCAGCGCCCGGAACATGACCTGCCGGCGACCCGGGTTGTTTCTCTCCCAACCATCGAGAATCTGCTTCACTTGCTGGCGCTGCAACCCGTCCTGGCTGCCGCATAGATCACAGGGGATGATCGGGTAATTCATAGATTGCGCGAACTTTTCGCAATCCGCCTCGGCCACGTGGGCAAGCGGGCGATAGACAAACAGATCACCCTCTTCGTTCACCAGTTTCGGCGGCATGGTGGCCAGCCGGCCTCCGTGAAAGAGGTTCATAAAAAAGGTTTCGAGAATGTCATCCCTGTGATGGCCCAAGACCACCGCCGAACAGCCCTCTTCGCGGGCGATGCGGTACAGGTTTCCGCGCCGCAGGCGGGAACAGAGCGCGCAATAGGTCCGCCCTTCCGGCACCTTGTCCATGACGACCGAATAGGTATCCTGATACTCGATCCGGTGCGGGACACCCATTCGTTCCAGAAACTCGGGCAACACCGTCGCCGGAAAACCGGGTTGCCCCTGATCGAGATTGCAGGCCAGCAGGTCGACCGGCAACAACCCGCGCCACTTTAGTTCATGCAGGACAGCCAGAAGGGTGTAACTGTCCTTGCCGCCTGACAGGCAGACCAGCCAGCGTGCGCCGCGCTCGATCATGCCATATTGTTCGACTGCCTCGCGGGTGTAACGCACGATGCGTTTGCGCAGCTTTTTGAACTCGGTGGTCGAGGGCGCCCCGGCAAACAGTGGGTGGATATCGGAATCGTTGTCCAGCATGGGGCGGCTTTACTGGAACAGGCACCATCCGACAAGAAGGCTTGCACAGGCCTAGCCGTGACCAGGGCCGTGGTTGCGCGAGTAAACGCCCACTGCTGCTGCCACGAACAAACCCAGTAGAATGTAACCGCAAATCGCTTCGGCGACGGAAATGGCCCGGCAGTACCCGACGGGCTGGAGGTCTCCGAACCCAAGTGTGGTGAACGTCACGTAGCTGAAATAGAGCACGTCATTGGGCTGTTTCGCGCCCAGAACACAAAGGTCGTAGTAGCCAAAAGACCCATAAACAGCAGCAAACAGAAATGGGACAACCTGAATGAAGGAAACGCCCATCAGGATCAGTTTCGACCTCGCGCGGCTGGCCTTGGTCGAGTAGAGCCAGAGCTGTATCAGCACAAAGATCGACAATCCCATCGTCGACAAGGCGCCTGCCGTATCGCCAGCCTTTTCGTCGCTCAGATGTGATAAGGCATAAAATGCGCCACTACTGATCAGGATCATCGCGAAAGCGATGGACATTGTCAGCATCAGTTCGCTGCGTGTGCTCTCGGGCATCATCCTGTCTCCGTCAATCTTGCATCACTTTGGCATGAAGCCATTGGGGGTTCAGCAGAAAATGCAGGCAATTCGCCCAAGGGTTCTCAATGCAGCACCTTCGGGTAGCCCTTGGGTGTCGCATCTGCAAGTTGCTTGGAAGATTTGCCAGTTAGATTCTATCGCGTCGATATCGACCCAAAGTATCAGGTATGCAATGCACTCCGTGTTGCTTGGCCCGACAGCTTATGCCCTACAATCGTTGGTACTCCAGAACCTAGCGGTCCAATGCACGCGCGAATTGGCCACTTGCCGGAGGTATCGAAACAACCAGAGGAAAGTCGGGATGGCCGTTCGGCCAGCGATCAGTCACCCGTGTAATATCCGATCTGATCGCCGTCGGTGGTGCAGCCGAGACCGTTCAGCAAACGATTTGAATAGTTGAAATAGGCGCAGACCTGATTGACTTCGAGGATTTCCCCATCATCACATCCTGCGATTTTCAGCGCTTCGAAATCCGATTCCACCATCTTGCCGACATCGGTGGTGAGTTTCGCCGCGTATCTGAGGAGCGCCAGTTCCTTGCCGTCAAACTCGTCCTCGGGACAATGCGCTTTCAAAGCCATGAATATCCGGTCGCTGCGGGGCTGATCTTTCAGCAGATTGCGCACGTTCATGAAATGATGTGTGAGCGAATAGGTGCAGTCATTCAGGATCGACGTGTAGCTGGCGACAACTTCCAGAAACCAGAACGGCAGCTTGTTGTCGTCCGAATGCAGGACCGACCGGTATAGGGTGACATGACCGTTCATCGTTTCCGGACGCAGGGAATGCACCCGCATGACGGTGTCTACGGTGCCGTGGGGTGTTCGCGAATGATCAAGCAGTTCCCTGAGGCGCGGACCCGCCTCTTCGTCTGTTATCATTTTGATCCAAGCGGTCATGGATTGTCTCCTTGGGCATCCCTCGGCTGTGCTTCAATGGCCTTGGCCACGCGGTTGCGAAAACGCATCGCGCCTGCGTCGAGCGCGAGGTTCAGATAGCTGCTCTTACGCCGCGCCATGCCTTTGTGAACAAACTCCAGAACATCCTTGTCTTCCTGAAAGGCAATTTTTGCGCCTTCGAACATCCGTTCAGACAGGGCGGTGTCATCGGCATGCATGTTCCGATGCTGGAACCAGAAGTATCGGGAAGATGTTCCATCCACCGGCGTGATGAAATTGTACGAAATGTTGATGAACGCATTTTCGGACAGCGGCTTGCCGGACCCTCCCTCGCCGGAAGGAGTGTAGACGGACATGTTGATCGCGGTGGAGGGCAGGCGGCATTCATAGTGCTGTTTGCGGTCGCAGGTCGGTCCGAATGGCAGCATGTCCTTGTAATATGGCGGTGCGGGCTCATCGAGAATCCAGCGGGACACGACCACGCCATCGTCGATTTCTTCGAGATCAAGCGGCTTGTTGTCTGTTCCGGCACCCGCAAAGGACGTCAGGTGAACCCATGCGACGTGGCTTGGGTCCAGCAGGTTGTCAATGATGTAGAGGTAGTGGCTTTCCATCGCCATCGCGCCTTTAGGCGTTCGGCCCCATTGCCGATTGTCAAAGTTGGGAATGTTTATGATCCGATTGGGATCCGCATCATCCGGATCACCCATCCACAGCCAGAGAAATCCCCATCGGTCCTCCGCCGGATAGGCGTGAACGGCGGCGCGCCGGGGCGGATTGTCCAGTTGGGTGGGTGCAATCACGCACTCGCCCGTGCAGTCAAAGGTCAGCCCATGATAGCCGCAGACAACGTGATCGCCCTCGATTGTCCCGCGCGACAGGGGCAGCTTGCGATGCGGGCAGGCATCCTCCAACGCGACCGGCCGGCCCGCGGTGTCCCGAAACAACACGATTTCTTCGTCGAGCATTTTCAGGGCCGTCAGTTCACGGCCGAAATCCTCGGACCGGCCCGCAACATACCAACAATCGTGAATGAAGCCGGTCGAGCCCGCCAGATCGGGTCTCATGTCGTTGGGCCTTCCTGGGAGTACAGGTCAAACGCCTTCAGCGCCTTGGCGCTGAACGTATATGACGGACCACCACCCATATATGTCGCCATCGCAAGGGCTTCGCAAAACTCCTCGCGTGTGGCTTCAAGCCTGACCAGAGCCCGAACGTGAAATCCGATGCAACTGTCACAGCGGGTCGCGATGGCTATGCCGAGGGCCATGAACTCCTTGGTTTTTTCGCTCAGAGCACCTTCGGTTTTTGCTGCTCTGCCCATTATTCCGAACCCGCGCACGGTGTCGGGGATTTCCTTGTTGAGTGTCGCGATGTTGGCCTCGGTTTCGGCCATGAACTTCTGCCAATCCATGCATACCTCCGTCAGATGCGTTCGTCTGATCCCATTTTACGTTCCAGCCACCGAACACCGGCGCTGATGATAAGAACTAACACCAGATACTCGACGATAAGTAATGAATAGATTTCCAGCGGGCGATACTCGGTCACGACAAGTTCGTTGGCTCGGCGCGTCAGTTCCTGCATCCCGATCACAGACGCAAAGGCGCTCATCTTTACGATATAGATGAACTGGTTTGCCAAGGGTGGCAGAATGCGGCGGATCGCCTGTGGCAGAACCACGTAGCGCATGGTCTGATAGTAGTTAAGCCCGATCGTCTGGGCCGCCTCGGTTTGCCCCCGCGCGATCGACTGAATGCCGGACCGATAGATTTCCGCCGTAAAGGCGCTGTCCGAGATCGCCAGAGTGATGATTGCGCCCCAAAACGGGTCAATCGGTATATTCAGACCCATGGATTTGAAAATGATCGGCAGCCCGTAAAACACCCAGAACAGCATCGGAAGCAGGGGGATGGACCGGATGAATTCGACGTATATCCGGTTTATCAGGCGCAGCCATCTGTTGTCGGATTGACCAGGCAGGGCCACCAGCAGGCCGATAACGATCGAGATCGCGGCTGCGATAACCGATATCGCGATCGTCGCACCCATGCCCGAGATCAGGAATTTGATGTTCGTCCAACCGGCAGGGGTTCTTGGGTCGATCACATACCAGCCCCAATTCGCCGAACCGGAACATCCTGTGAGCAGGAGAGCAACAGGCAGCAGAAGGATCAGCTTTTTCATCATCACCTCCTAATGCTGTAGAATCTGACTGAGAAACGTCTGGCAGCGCTGCGTTCTGGGAGCGCCGAAAAACGCGTCTGGCGAGGCCTTCTCGACGATTTCGCCCTGATCCATGAACACCATCTGATCGGCGACCTTCCGGGCGAAACCCATCTCGTGGGTTACCACAACCATTGTCATGCCGTCCCGGGCGAGTTCGACCATCACGTCAAGTACTTCGGAGATCATTTCGGGGTCGAGTGCCGATGTCGGCTCGTCAAACAGAAGAACTTTGGGTTCCATGCACAGCGATCGGGCAATCGCGACCCTCTGCTGCTGTCCCCCAGAAAGCTGTTTGGGCATCTTGTCAGCCTGATCGGGAATGCGAACCCGCTCTAGATAGTGACGCGCACGGCTTTCGGCCTCGGCCCGGCTCAATCCACGGGCCTTCATCGGCCCAAGTGTCAGATTATCCAGAACGCTCAGATGGGGAAACAGGTTGAACTGCTGAAAGACCATCCCGACCTCACCCTGAATGGAGGTGACGGATTTCGCGTCGTTGGCCAATTCGTTCCCATAAAGGCGGATAGTGCCCGACTGATGCTCTTCCAGCCGGTTTATGCAGCGGACAACGGTGGACTTTCCTGAACCCGAAGGCCCGCAAATAACGACTTTTTCGCCGGCCCCAACGGTCAGATTGATGTCTTTGAGAACGTGAAAATCGCCGAACCATTTGTTCACGTCGATCAGCTCTATCGCTGTCTCGCTCATCCAGCTCCCCGCCCTTTGTTGATGCTTCAACGCCAGAGCCGAGCTTACTTGATTTACGTATCGCCTCAAGTAACTATGCTTTGTCAAAGAAAATAATACGCGTCACCAATAGGGGAAATCTCATGAAACGGCTCTTTAGAACCGCTGCGATTGCAGCAATCGGACTGGCACTTGCGGGGGCGGCCAGCGCGCAATCAGCATTGAATGACATTCTGAACTCGGGGGTTCTGAAAGTCGGAACAACCGGCGACTGGAATCCGATGACGGTCCGGGATCCGGCCACCAACAGCTACAAGGGATTTGACATCGACATCATGACCGAGCTGGCCAACGACCTTGGCGTCGAGGTCGAGTTCGTTCCTACCGACTGGAAAACGCTCGTGAATGGAGTGGTGGCAGGCCAGTATCACATCACCGGGTCAGCATCAATTTCCCCGCCCCGTATGAAGGCGGCCGGGTTTTCGGAAAGCTATATTTCGGTTGAGATTTTCCCATTCACGACAGCCGAAAAGGCCGGAAACTTCTCGGGGTATGACTCGATCAACCAGCCGGGCGTGAAAGTAGCAACGACGCTGGGCACGACCTTTGAGAAACTGGTGCGCGAGTGGTTCCCAAACGCCGATATCAAGGTGGTCGAAGCACCGGCGCGCGGTTATCAGGAAGTTCTGGCGGGCCGGGCGGATGTCTTCATTACCTCCAACATCGAAGGATCGACGCTCGAAGAAAAATTTGGTGTCGTACGTGTGCCAGAGGCGGGTCCGCGCGCGCCTTCCCCGATCGCCATGCTATTGCCGCAGACCGACCAAGTCTGGATCAACTACGTGAACAACTGGGTCAAGCTGAAGACGGCCAAGGGGTTCTTCGAGGAAAACAAGGCCAAGTGGGGCCTGTAACCCAAACAATCAAGGCGGCGGACCGAGGATCGGTCCGCCGTTTTTCCGTGCGGGTGTCGGGTTTTCAGGTTTCAGTTCGGAGAAAGAAGGCAAATGCAGCTTAGCCAGATGACATGGCCGGAGCTGGAGCAGCGCCTGATCTGCGGTGTCTGTGTCATGTTGCCTATAGGATCAACCGAACAACATGGACCTATGGGGCTGATCGGAACCGATACGATTTGTGCCACAGAAGTTGCCCGCTGCGCTGCCGACCAGTGTGATGCCATAGTGGCGCCCGAGATCGCCTATACCCCCGCACCGTTCAATACAGCGTTTCCCGGCACGGTTTCCATTTCACCTGATCTGACGCAGGCCTTGGTTCAGCAAGTGTGCCAAGGACTTCTGGATCAGGGCTTCAAAGGCGTCTTCGTGGTAAACGGGCACGGTGCCAACCTGGCGCCAATCGCAGCAGCGATTGAAAATTTGCCACTTGGGTCAGTGCAGGTTCAGAGTTGGTGGGCTCCGCGATCTGTCGCCGAGTTGCGGAGCAACATGTTCGGAACGTGGGAAGGTATGCACGCCACACCATCCGAAGTTGCGATCACTCAGGCACTGTTTGGTCCAAAGCCTGAAGGGCTGGCATCGTCCCCTCCGAGAAAGCTGGACCACGAATACATTCGCGCACATAGCGGCGACCGCCACGGCCCACCGGAGCAACATCGTTTGGATTTCCCTGACGGCCGCGTTGGATCGCACTCCGCTTTGGCAACGCCGAAATTGGGCGCAGAACTCCTCGCGGCCGCAGCAGCGGCGATTGCAGCGGAGTTCGGTGCGTTTTCCGACAAACGCAAAGAGAATATGGATCAGGCTACCCGCCCACGTTCGGATAAATAAATCCGTTCACCGGGTAGAAATTGCCATATTGGCCCGGCTGGCTTTCGACCCGAACCAGCGTCCAGTCGTTGTTTTTGGACACGTCTTTGACGCCCATTTTCAGCGATACCTTATTGCGGTGCCAGTTGGCGTGGTTAACCACGATCTCCCGATCGCTAACAATGCCGGACACGACCGCCACATGGCCTAGTGGCATGCCGCGGGTGGCTCGAAACGACATCACTGAACCGACAGCCGGTTCGGAACTCCGCTCATACGTGTTGCGCGCCTTGCCCCACCAGTCTTTGGCGTTACCGCGAATCTCGATGCCACTGAGACTTCGTGCGTAGGGCACGCACCACACCCTTTGCCCCCGGGATCGCTTTTGTGCGACCTCCTGCAGAGCCATCGACTGACGTTCCGGGTTGAGTGTCCCGTAGTTCGGGCTTTGAGCGCATGCAGAGACAAGACTGAGCAGCCCCAGCGCAACTGCGGTTCGGGCGGCGCCAGACAAGCGCGGCCAAATTCTATTCGTTTTGCGAACGTTGTTCTGCAAGAAGTCAAACTGCCCGATCGAATACTCACCGGGTTTGTCGGCGATGTGATTTGAACTTTAAAGGGGCTAACAGAAACCCGGCAAAAAACCGCCGGTATTCTCATGCGACTGTTGGAAATCGACTAAGCCAGAGAGACAAGGTGGGCCCGTTGCCGCGCCCTGTGCCATTGAATAAAGGTCTGAAGCGAAAGCAGAGGAGCAAAGCTCATTTCGAGGCGTGAATGCTTGCATTTTGTTGTGACGGGCAGTCGGCGTCGAGCAATCGCAAACCCTAAATGTGGTCATTCAGGCCAATGTTCCGGTCGGGATCTTCGAACACTTCGACGACGTTTGGGTATCTGGTGAGGATCTCGGCGCCGCCCGGCAATCTTTCCGGATGGAAATGGCCGTTTTCCCAGACCGGGGTACCGTCAATGTCGATGTCCGGATCGAACGTGTTCCACGAGATTTCACCTGGCGCATATGCCCCGCAGGTATGGAAATGCAGAATGCGCGGGTTGCCGAAAGCTGATCCGCCCCATCGCTCGAAATTGTCCTTCAGGGGCCACGGAAATCCGCATCCGGGATGAATGCCCGCGTGCCAGGAATGCACAAAGTTGCGGTCGATCCCGAAAAGTCCTGCCACCCGGTCATACTGCGCGTTCGCCAGCGCCACATCCCGGGCCGGACCGTCAAAACCGGTGAGGCGACCTTGTTCCAGAACTGCAAAAACCTGACCCTCGAATTCGGTTGTGTAATCCTCATAGTAGCGCGAACCGGTTCCCGTGAGAAAACCACCCAATGCGACCCGTCCAGAGAAACCGGCTGCCGGGACTGGCGAAAACACCGACAACGGAAACCTGACCGAAGACGTGTCTTCCAATCGCGCCGTGTTTGCCGGGGCTCTTCCCTCGACAAATGTGCCCGCCGGGCATGTCAGGGTGATCTGGCTAGCGGCGATCAAATGCCGGTCGACAAGAGATTTCAGCTCAACGAACCCTCGGTAATCGGAAGTTCCGAATGACGAGCCGAGAAGCTGGCTGTTCAAGGTGAAACAAATGACGAATTTGGGTCCTTCAGGCATGTTCGAGAACCTGAGTTGATCACCCAGTCGGGACAGGAATACAACGACGTCAAATTGATCGAGGCGCCCAAGAAGATCACCCGACAATCCAGGTGATTGCGGAGAGTAACCGACATCCTGCGCCTCGACTGACATTCCTAGCTGCCGGGCGTGTTCTGAAACGTCACGAACGATATCACGATCAAAGTATCCCAGACGGGATGGTTCGTAGGCGAGCAGCACCCGATCCCCGGTCGACGCGCCGGCGCAGTTAAAAAGGAGATTTCGAACGCCCTTTCGGATGTCCGTGACGTAGTCCTGAAGCACGTTTTTCTCACCAAAACCGGAAACCCATCGGCTGGATCCCCTCAGCCGACTCATCAGAGACTAAGAACTTTGTTCCAATTGGCCTAGGGAAAACTGTCTGATCGTTTCGGTTTCGCCGCTTTTGATCTTGTCACTCGTAGCTGAGTGTCAGGGCCTCCGAGGTCGGCAGCGACTGGCAAGTCAGGATCGTCCCGTTGGCGATATCCGCATCCTCGAGCGCCATACGCGAGCGCATATGAACTGTCCCGCTGGAAAGTTTGGCGCGGCACGCTCCGCAAACTCCTGACTGGCAGGAAAAGGGTGGTTTCATACCCGCTAAACTGGCGGCATCCAGAACCGTCTGCCCCTGGGCTACGTCTACCGTATGCTGAGTGCCGCCGAGAGTGATATGTGCGGTTGCGGCGATGCCCTGAACGCTGGTGTCTGGTTCGGTTGCGGCCCCATAGCTTTCCATGTGGATGCGGTTCGAAGGCACGTCCAGCGACATCAGCGCTTCCCTGACCGCATTGTTCATCGCTCCCGGACCGCAGATGTAATACTGTGCGTCCTGTGCATAAGGCGGGTTTTCGACAATAAACGCCTCGATCGCAGGTTTGTCGATAATACCTTTGCGCCAGTAATCCGCATTGGACCAGAAGCCGGGTTTGGAAAAGACATGATGGATCGTCATCCGTTCGCGGTTGTCTTGCCAGACGGCGTTTAGCTCATCCTGCAGTAGAATGGCCTTTTCATTGGTGTTGCCGTAGGCCAAATGTGCAAACGAAGCGGGTTCTGCCGCCATGACCGAGCTTAGCATTGCAAAAAGAGGCGTTATGCCTGAGCCCGCGCCAAAGAAGTAATGCGTGCGTCGCGCCGTTGCGCCGGGATCCAGACAGAACCCGCCAAACGGCGGCATGACGTCGATCACGTCACCCGTTTGCACGTTGTCATTGATATGATTGCTGACCACACCGTCCGAAACCCGCTTCACAGTTATCCGCAGCGGGTCACCGGTGAAGGGTGAGGACGAGATCGAATAGCTGCGACGCTGTTCCTCACCATCAACAGTGAGCCGGAGCGACAGATGCTGACCCGGCCGCCACGAAAAGGTTTCGCGCAAGGAATCGGGCACGTCAAACATGACTGTCTTAGCAATGCCGCCAATTTCCTCGCGGGTGTCCAGAACTGTCAGGGGGTGGAAATTGCGCGAGCTCATTCGGCCTCACCCAGCCAATCCAGAATGACCTTTTGGTGGTCGACCACGGGGCTTTCGCCGACGGCGGCTGGACCTACCTCGAAATAAGGCGATTTCAGCGATTTCTGCTGTTGTTCACAGGCATAGATATCCTCTCCGGTGAAATCGCCTGCGATCATCGGATCGTCTTCGCTCATGGCGTCATGGGCTTCGTATTTTCCGCCGAGACCGAATTTGGTCCAGAAACCGGAGGATTTCATGGACTGCGTGGCAAACTCCCAGTCCGAACTGTTGGAAACCCGCCCGCGGTTGCTAACGCGGGTCAGTTCAGTGCCAAGCGGTTCGACAATGAATATGTTCCAGCCATCTTCGGATGCCGCCAGCCCGATGCCCGGGAACAGCATTGGCACCCAGGCGCCATTCATGTCCGTCGGTATCACGCGCGGCGCAATCAGCTTGGCGTCCTGATCCTTCAGGAATGCCTCAACCGGAGGTTCCCAGAACATGTAATGAGGGCCCTGCCAATGATATCTGGCCGCCTTGTGATCATACATCTGAAGCGTGTTCGAGTGCAGATGGCTCAGGTGGTAGACGTCGATGTAGTTCTCGACCACGATCTTCCAGTTCGCCTTGATCTCATAGCTGTTGTTGAGGTCTGGGTATTCAACCAATTCTTCGGGAACATGCGGGCCGATATGTGGTTCTACGGGCCCGAACCACTCGGCGAGTGAGGGAGCGTCGGGGTCAGGATGAACAAAGATCATCGACTTCCAGATATCCACCTTGGCCGGTTTCAGGCCGAGGCATGACTTATCCACCGAGCCAAATTCCTCCTGTTCTTCGGGAACCGATATCAGGTTGCCTTCAAGATCATAGGTCCAGTCGTGATAAGGGCAGGTCAACGCCTTTTGCGTTTTTCCGACGGCCCGGATTAGCTGCGTACCCCGGTGACGGCAGATGTTGTGAAAGGCCCGCAGTCGGTGGTCGCGACCCATCACCACAAATATGTTGTTCAACCCTGCCTGAACGGCGAGGTATTGGCCGGGTTCGCTGATGTCCTCCATGAACCCCGCGTAGCGCCAGGTCTTAGAAAAAATGTCGCGCATCTCGCGGTCGAACCACTCCTGCGAGGTGTAGGCCTCGACAGGCAACAGGTGTAGCAATCGTGTCACTGGATGTCCTTGAATTGTTATCAATTCCAGCCGGGCAGAAAGTCAGCCATCACCAGCAGGATGCCAAAAATGGTCCATGCCATCAGGATCAGCCAGTAGAGGATCGGGTCGTCTACGCGGGCCACATCGGACAGCAGGAATGCATAGCCCGTCTGATAGCTCTGAATCGTCCAGTAGAGAAACAGCAGCCCCCACAGCGACTGGTAGCCAAGAAATGTTGTGACCATCAGCATGGCGAAGGCGAGGTAGTTAAGCACTCGGATCTGCTTCATTCGTGATCCTCCAGTCTTTCCAGAAGGCTCTGCGCAATGGCATGCCCGGTGTGTGCCCAACCCTGCGGCATATCCAAGGGCGCCAGGGACGCGGTGTTCATGTACAGTGCAACGATGCCGTGCGCAGCGGTATCGACCGCATGAGGTTCGGCTTTTGGAAAGCTCTTGCGCAGGGCCTTGGCGATTTCGGCTTCGAAATTCAGCGCTGACTTGCGACAGGCGGCGCGTAGATCCGCGTCTTCGGCTGCGCGCGCTGTCAGCGCGGCAAAGGCAAGCACCATGTCCGGAGACGATTCGGCAGTGTCCGAGAACAGGTAATCGACCAGTGCTGTGGCTGCCCCTGTTTCGGGCAGGGCTGCGATCAGCAGCTCGGTATCTTTGTCAAACTTATCCAGAACAAAATCCTGTAGCGCCGCAATCATGTCCTCCCGATTGCCGAGGTGGTGCCTGATCAGTGGACGGCTTAGCCCGGCTTCGGCGGCAATCTGGGTCAGAGATGCGCCCTCCAACCCGAACCGCGCCACGCATCGCACCAGCGCCTGCATGACTTGCGAATAGCGTTCGTCACGATTTGATGGACGTCCCGCCATGTCAGTTCCAATATTTCAGTCGGAGGATCGAGTGGGCCGCTCCGCCAGCGGCAACTGAAGCGTCCTCGAATTTCGAAGGCAAGCCGCGCCGCCCCATTGCAGCAAAGGCGTAGCCTTCGGTCGGCACATCACCGTTCATTCCCAGATCACCATCCAGGTTTTCGTCATGCAGCGCAGCAAAGGCATAAGAGCCACGCGGCAGGTTGTGAAAGGTAACCGCAACCTTTGGTCCGGATGCGGGAATCTGGGCTATGGCCGCAGCTTTGGCCATATCCATCGCCTCAAACGCCTTGGCCTGATCAAAGGCCGCCACGATCACCGTGCCATTGTTATTTCGCAACCCGTCAACAGTCACCGAAAGCGCCGCGGTGCCGGAGGATTGTGCCAGCGCTGCGAAGCCAATGGCGGTAAGAACTGCTGTTGAGAGAAGTCTGAGAAATCGCATCGGCGCGCCTTAATTTGTCAGTTATGACAATATTTGGGGAGTCAAAATACTTTGTCAATAGTGACAATTTTCTTTGAGGCGAGTGAACGGCGCTGCCATACGCAAACCTCTGGCGCTGCTCCCGACGTTCTGACTCTCCTGTCCTGCCTTCAGGGCGGATGGCCAGAGGCACACATGAACCCTGCGTCCGATGAAGTTCCCGCAGAAATTCGGGCAACCATTTGGGCAGGCCATTCGAGACGGGCCGGGCTCTCGATGGCACGTGGGTCGATATTACGAACGGGTCTCTCTTACCTCGCTCAAGGTGGCCTCATGGCAAGTCACCCGTGGCAAGCAACTGCGGCGCTTGACCTGCGCGTCATCAGTGACATGTCGCATGGGAAATCAGACCTGCCAAAACGGCGATAATTTGGCGAAGTGGAACTAGTATATTTCTCGATAATGCTCATTGACCGCCTGAACGAGCAGCAGTTCGTCAAGTTCTATAATGGATGCCGCTACCGCGTCCCTCGGCTAGGAATTCGCTCCGTAAGCCTGCAATGCTTCAACCGAGAAGGACATTCAGAAAATGACAAGCCCAATAATCAAACAAACCACTTCAGAAGATATCCCGAACCTTCAGAGGGTGCTCGACGGCACGGAGCTGTTTCCAAGTGAGATGCTTCCGGACATGCTTGCACCTGCGTTGTCAGGGGAAACGGATGCCTTTTGGCTGACATGCCATTGCGACGGCGAGGCCGTAGGACTGTGCTACACGGTCCCTGAAGACCTGGCGGACAGGACTTGGAACATGCTCGCACTTGCAGTGCGACCCGACATGCAGGGCAAACGTCTAGGCGCTGCGTTGGTCAGCGCAGCAGAGCAGTATCTGAAAGACAAAGGGCAGCGTATCCTGATCGTTGACACGTCCGGCACAGACGGCTTCGCACTCACGCGCAAGTTCTATGCCCAAAACGGTCATGATGAAGAGGCGCGCATCCGGGATTTTTGGGCAGAGGGTGATGACAAAGTGATCTTCCGAAAGGCTCTCTAGAAAGTGCGGCCCTCAGCAAATCCTCGGCGGCCTGCATCCATGGCAGACATTTATGTTCAGCGCAGCATCGGTCAAAGAGGGCTTTTGGCGGGCCCAATCCATAGATCGGCTCAGCAAAGCGGGCATTGAAACTATCGGCCAATCATCGGCTTAGATCATGTTGACAAATGGCGAAGCCACAGGCGGACTGACGTGATGTCGACGAAGCCGAGGAAGCTTTCGGCGGTCTTGTCGTAACGTGTCGCGACGCGGCGGGCGTTCTTCAGCTTGTTGAAGCATCTCTCAACCAGATTGCGCAGTCGATACAGTGGGCGATCAACACCAACAGGCTTCTTTCGCGACCTCCGCATGGGAATTACCGGTTGGATGTTTCGGCTGCGCATATCGTCGCGAATACTGTCGGCATCGTACCCCTTGTCGGCCAGCAGCACCAAAGGTTCCGGCAGATTGTCGTCCATGATGAGATTTAAGCCGCGATAATCGAACGTCTGGCCGGGCGTGATGTCAATTCGCATCGGCAGTCCGGCGGCATTCACCCGGAGATGGATCTTGGTCGTGAAGCCACCATTTGAGCGGCCAAAACCCTGTCGTGGAGTCCCCCTTTAGCGCCCGCTGCCTGATGATGGGCGCGAACCACGGTGCTGTCGACCATCTGAAGCGCGTCAGGAACAATCCTGCTCTCAGTCAGCGCCTCCAGGATCTGTTCCCATAGCCCTGCAAGCGTCCAGCGCCGGAACTGTCGATAGACAATCGACCATTTCCCGAACTCTTCAGGAAGGTCCCGCCACGGCGCGCCGGTACGTGCTATCCAGAAAACGCCATCAAGAACAAGGCGGTGGTCGGTTGGCTTGCGCCCGTTCGGGGCGCGGACGGAAAGAATGAACTGTTCAAAGAACGCCCACTCCTCGTCCGACATCAAGTCTCGTGCCAGCTGGTCTCCATCGTAGATACCAGCTTGAATCATGCTCAGAGCCTGATGTGAATCCCTTTTGTCAACACGGCCTGGGATCGTGCTATCGGCAGAGCTTTGATCTTGCCGATGTATTGCGACCTGAGCTCAAGACTCTTTGCGAAGAAGCGAAAGAGACTGCGTCAGTCTGTATTCGCGAGGGAGATAGTCACGTTTGTCCTTATCGTACTGAGCCGACCCGAGCCATCCGCCACACGATCGAAGAGGGGGCAAATATGCCACTGGAACGGGGCGCCAGCGGGAAGGTTCTGCTGGCCTATTCCGATGATGATTTTGGCGAAGCCGTCACGATCAGGAAGAACGGGTTTGCCTTGTCTCTTGGGGAACGGGATCCCGAGGTTGCTGCCGTATCGGTCCCGGTTTTTGCCAGGTCGGGCCGATTGGTTGGAGCGCTTTCTCTTTCCGGCCTAATCACTCGATTTGAAACCGCTAAGCAAGACGACTTCGCCAATGCACTAATGCAAAGCAGCGCACGCCTGACCAAACTCATTTCGTCTTAAGGAGACCGAAATGTCACTGTATCCTGCCCCTAAGATCATTGATGCGCCTGTATGGACCTCCATGCCCGATGAGTTTCGCGTCGCGAACACCTCTCCTGAATGGGCCGCAGCAAACAAACCAGGCCGCCAAATTGATAGTTTCCTTGAGGGGCCGAGCTTCGACGTTGATGGCAACCTTTGGGTAACCGATATTCCCTATGGACGCATATTCCGCATATCTCCCGCCGGTGAGTGGGCACTTGTGACCCAATATGATGGATGGCCAAATGGTCTAAAGATCCATCGCGACGGCAGCATTTTCCTGGCTGACTACAAGAACGGCATCTTGCGTCTTGACCCGCAAAACGGACAAGTCGAACCAGTTGTCTGGCACCGTCACTCAGAGCATTTTCGGGGTTGCAACGATCTCGTATTCGATAGCCAGGGTCGCCTGTATTTTATAGATCAGGGCCAAAGCGGCATGCACATGCCCAACGGGCGTGTTTACCGCTATGACTTGGAGTCGAACCACTTAGAATTGCTGATCGACACCGGTCAGAGCCCCAACGGACTGGTCCTGAACGAACACGAAGACACACTGTATGTCGCCATGACGCGCGGAAACAGCATTTGGCGTCTTCCACTTATGGCTGACGGCACCGTTTCAAAGGTGGGCATTTTCCTTCAAATATCGGGTGGCCTTTCTGGCCCTGATGGTATGGCGCTTGATCAATCGGGTGGTCTTTGGGTCGCGCACGCAGGAAATGGCTGTGTATGGGGATTCACACGCGCTGGAGAGCCAACATTCCGGATCAAGAGCGCGACAGGAATGACAACGACGAACCTTGCCTTTGGCGGTCTAGAGAACTCAGAGCTGTTCATCACGGAGTCTGACACCGGCAACATTCTTCGGGCTCAAGTTGGTGTGGGGGGACAGCCCATGTTCTCGCATCTGGACTAGTTCGGTTGCTCCCGCGGATGGGAAGCGAGATCGCCATTTCGCCGTTCACCTTCATATGTGCTCGAACATTCGTTCGAAAAGCGCCGAGCCCAAAAAGCAGCCGTTTGCGTCACACGGCGGCATCGGAAAGAATGGGCTCCAAGCAGTCATTAGCCGCTGTGCAGCACCGAAGAACCGGCTGGACGTCTGCTGTGCGGACAAAGCCGCCCTTCAAACATGGGTGCGATAGATGCGCCAAAAACGCAATTGATCCTTGGTCGCGAGCCAGTCAGTTCAACGTGTTCTTGTAGACCACGCCGTCCTTCATGATGAGCCGCATCGTCAGGATGTCGCGAGAACGTGGTTCAGCGTCGTACCATTTCTCATTGCCACCGATGACACTGATGTCTTCAAGAGGATTTCCGTCGACGATGAGGATATCTGCGTAGGCACCTTCCTCGATCACACCGAGCGGTCCGTCGAGGTAGGGATTGGCCTTTCCGGAGTATGCCAGAAGTTCCCCAGCAGATGAGGTTGCCGCGACTAGCATCGCGTGGTTTCCAAAGAGTTCCGCGTGGAACCACTTTTCGTAGTCGAGTTGTGAGCGAAGCAGTTCCGAGGTGGCAAAAACAACATCAGTCTGGAACGCCATTTTCGGCTTGATCGCTTTGACGTTTTCAACGAAATCCTTGGACAAGTCTGTTGCAAGAGCAAGCTTCGCCTGGTTGGTCTTGGTTTGAAGCCCAGGGTTCTGTTCGAGGTAGGGCGAAATACCAGTCATTTGAGAGACGAGAAAAACATCCTTGTCTTTCATCAACTGAAGCGTTTCACGACTGGCAAAAAAGCCGTGTTCGATGCTTTTCACACCGGCCTCAACAGCCCGCATAATTCCCTCATCCGAGAAAACATGAACAGCGACGTATGTGTCCCAATCGGCTGCCACACGTACGGCTGCGTCAAGTTCTTCCGGCTGGTACTGCAGTGTGTGCAGCGGATCGAGGATCGAGGCGACGCCGCCGCCCGCCATCAGCTTTATCTGGGTGGCTCCCTGTGACAGGTTCTGCCGTACAGCCGTCATGACGCCATCTACACCGTCAGCGACATATGTGATGCCGAGCCGTTGCGCATTGCTGTCGTTTGGATAGGGCGGCAAATTCGGGTTGCGCTGGGACGCGTTGCGAAGATCACCGTGACCCGATGTTTGCGACACAAAGGCTCCGCTGGGGTATATGCGCGGACCATCAACCAGTCCCGCATCGACGGTCTTCTTCAGACCCGACCCGCCGCCGCCCATTTCGCGCACGGATGTAAAGCCGCTATACAGATATTCATTGGCCATATGTACAGAACGCGGACCGATTTCGTCCCACGTGCCGCCCTCCATGCCGCCGACACCGCCCGGCATATTCATATAGAGATGAGTGTGAGCATCAATAAGACCGGGCATTAGAGTACGCCCATCGCAATCGATTACGGTCGCGCCCTCGGTGGACAGCGAAGCGTCCCCGATGGAGGCGATAAGGTTACCCTCAACCAGTACGTTGCGCCCTTCGGTCAGACTTTCCGAAACCCCGTCGAACACGTTGCAGCCGATAAACAGAACCTGGCGTTGTTCGTCCTGAGACAGCGCAGGGCCAGCGATCACCGCGGAAACGGCAAACAATCCGACTGCGATTTTCGAGCTTTTCATGACGTTCCCTTCCAACTCTTTCCAACGCGTTTTTTTTGAAGTCTAGCCCGCTATCAACGATCTGTCCGACCAGTTTTGTGTCAAAAATTTACTTTCTTGCAAAATAAATGATCGGTATTGACCCGATTGAACCAAGAATAATGAATACAGGAAAAAGGCGTACGGTTTGGCCCAGTCTGAGAAGTCCGATCCAGCGTTCGGCTACATGCGGCTTGCTTTAGTTAAGCCGTTTGTAGACTACGTGGGGCGATTGGGGATTAGCGCTCGCGGCGCGCTTGAGGAATTTGCTCTTGAAGCAAACGCACTGAATGATCCCGGCAAGTTTGTTCACGCCGATGTGGTGTATCGGCTGCTCAACGCGCTTTCAGATGCCGCTGCAGACCCGCACCTAGGTTTTCATGTGGGTGAGCGACAAAGCCTTGCCGGTTGGCCACCTTTCCATCGGGCTGCCACGGAGGCGCGTACCTTTGGCGAGTTCCTTCAAATCTTCATTTCGGATGTCCCCAACCTGTCAAATTCCATCCGATACTCCCTGACCATAACTGGTCAGAACGCTGTCTTTGCAGTTGAGCGGTTGACCAATTCTAAAGCCAGCCCGAAACACGCGGAGGGAAGTGGTGCCGCTCAGTTCGCTCGGTTTTTCTACGCTGCAGCTGGCAAGAATTGGGACCCTGAACAAGTCACAATTCGCACCCGCTTTCCAGATGCGATGCCTTTTCGGCCTTATGGTATGCGTTTAGAACGTAAAAGGTCCGGAGCCTTTGAAGTCCATTTTCCGGCTGCCTGGCTCTTCGAGCCCTTCAATCTCGATTTGCGCGAATTGGCGGACGACCAGCAATTGAGCCAAATGCGATCTGAAGCCTCTGCAGTAATCGCATTCCGGTCGGCTGCGCTCCCACTTCTATCGCGCCTCGACTTGAAAGCCGAGCACATTGCACCGGTCGTTGGGTTGGCGGCCCCGATGCTTGAGAAGGCGCTCAAAAGTGCCGGAACTACGCCGGCGCGTGAGTTGCGTCGCCTGCGCGTAGAAGTAGCCAAAGCGGCGCTTCTTCGTGGCGAAAGCGTCAGCGCAATATCTCAGAGCTTCGGTTACTCAGACCCGTCTCATTTTGCGCGGTTCTTTCGAACACAAACGGGAAAATCGCCGCGCGAGTATCGTCGTTCCAGTTAGGATTTTGCTGTTCTTCGGGTGCGTCGGCACATCCACGGTCAGACGGATGAAACGTGTTCTCCTTCCAAGCTTGGACGTGCCTAAGCGGACTACCTACTGTCGTTTTCTGAGCCGCTATCCGGTGTCTGCTCCGGGCTCGAGGTCGTCATTCAGCCCCAATTCGCTTTCCGACCGCTTCCGGCCGTCGAAGGGCTGCTCTGTAAGCTAGCCTGTTGAAGAAATGGGAAAACCTGAGCGTTGCGAGTGGCTGCTGTCAGAGCACGTTTCAGGTTCGTACTGCCGCGTCGCCGCAAGTCGGCTGTGAGCCCAATGCGGAAGTGCCTTGATTCGAGGGTTCGCAAATGCAGCAACGTGACCAATCGAAACATCGGTTGCCCTGCAGCAGTAAATGCGGCCGTTCGCTCCAAGACGAAGCGTGCTTTCAGTTGCCGACGTTCGCGCTGAGGACAGAGCAGTCATTCGGTACACTGACATTGAGCGTCAGGGAAGCGAACGTCGGAGTCATTAGCTTGAAATTATCGACGCCCAAAAAGCGCAGTGATTGGGCCAACATCAGCGATTCGGCGAACACACCAGTGAGACAACGGTTCGGTCTCTAGTACTGTCTTCGACTACTTGCCGGTGAATTGCATATTCACAGCGAAGTAGACTTGTTTCTTTGGCTGTCCGACGCCTCGGTGGGCAATTGACCATTGCGGCTCGACAAAGAAGTTGAAGACCGTGTTGTTGCGCTTGACAACCTTGCCCAGACGTATGCCCAGTGGCACCGAATAGTTGTCGTTGCGAAAGTTGTAGGTCCAGATCGGCGCGCCGCCGGTATACCAACCGCCACCGAGCTGAAAAAAGGCAAACGGTTGCAGGGCTCCGAGGCTCACACGCGGGTTGCCGTTGGTATTCCCGACGCCACCGCGCCATGTCAGCAGGTAGCCGTACTGGAACTTCGGCGAGCGCCCGTCGAAGAAAACATTTGCAAGGCCTACCTGCCATTGGTCCGGACCGAGCCCGTTCCTGGCCGTCGGCGCCACGATCTGTGGGCCGAGCCCGAAGCTGACGGCTGGATTTCCGGTATCAAAGAGATAGGCGGCAAAGACGTCAATGTCGCCGAGGCCGTTGATCTTTGAACCGCCGGGGCCAACAGGGAAACTGTTGAAGGGCAGTGATGCCCGGAGCAGCCACTTGCTGTTCCCGAGGCTGAACGGCTGGGCAAAGCGCAGGACGAACTGATTGCCGCTCTCGGTGCCCGGGCCGGTGAACTCGTCGATGAAATAGTTCTGAATGTTGAAGGCGGTGATATCCGCAAGCGGGTTGTTGGCCTGTGCGCTAGCATCGGCCCCCGACTGAGCCTGAGCAGGCCCGCCGCAGGCAAACCACGCACAAAGAGATACTAAGGTTGCATTCAGAAGAATGGAAAGGAGTGTTCTGGGCCACATGAGGATTGCTCCGCTTTCTTTACGATCATGCCTTTTCTGCAAACCCGCTTTGGCAGGTAGGATGTGTCAATCCACACCCACCCGGGTACTCATTTCCAGCCTATTGTCTGCATGCCCGACCGTTTGTCGGCACGCCCGCAGGAGCAAATGCGTCAGCGCCGTGCCCTGGCCACCTCACGGCTGCATGGACTGGCCACTTTTCAGCCCGTAGGCAAACCGGATATACCCGGCCCCTTCGCTGACAAGCAGACAGCCCGCCACAACCCCGGTCAGTACCGAACTGATCTCCGGATAGAGCATCATCAGATAGCCCGACAGCAGCACTGACAGCGCGCCGGCGAAGATCATCCAGCCCGAGCCGCTTTCGGGCCGAGCCATAACGCCGACGGCAATCCGAATCAGGCCGTTGACGAAAAAGGCTACGATCAGAACCAAGGTGATCGCTAGGAGGCCGTCGAACGGATGAAACAGGAGCGCCAGCCCGGCAAGGGCATTGAACCCGCCAAGGATGAGATAGGTCATCCGAGCATTCCAGCCTTCGCCGGTCATGAAAACCTGAACCAGCCCGAACACGCCAGCCACCAGTAGCGCTGCGCCGATAACCTGCTCCAGCACAAATCCAGTCATAACTGGTGCCAGCCATGCCGATCCACCGGCTATGCACAGTAGTATGCCAAGGGCAAGAAACCATCCCCAGCTTTGCTGAAGATCTTTGTCGTCTTTCGTCATGGTTGCGGCCTCTCCAGGTGGGTTGGTTGGGGATCAAACAGTGTGAAGTGCCATCTGTGCTGACTTGCACACCCCTGGCTGCGCCTCTCATTGGGTGAGAAGGGATACCGGTTGCGTGGTGAAACCCATGCAACCGGTCCCCGCCCTAAGTGGTGTCAGGATTTGGACAAGGCGGCCCGCAATGCCTTTTCGTCACTGACCGAAAGTGAAGATTCGATCACTTCTCCCTTAAGCCCTTCCAACTCATTGAGAACCTTGGTTGGGCGGCTGGTCCAGCCGATCATTGCCAGCGCAGATGTGTCGGGCTTCAGTTTGCCACCCAGGCGGATCGCCAGCGCGTCTTCCTGATCGGCGTCGTCCAACGCGCCGGCCAGCAGACCGGTACTGGCACCGACCAGACCTCCTGCCAGCAGGCCGGCGGCAGGATTGCCGGCCAAAGCCCCCAGCATCATACCGGTCAGCCCACCCAGGCCGGCGCCACCCAGATAGCCCTCGGCTGTCAGGGTGTCCGAATTGCGGATGCGGATCTGCCCGCCCTGATCGCGTGACACGACGATCACGTCATACAAATCGACTTCCCACTCGTTTTCCATCTTCATCAGACGCATCAGTGCTTCGTCTGCTGTATGACGGCCTTCAAAAACAATTATGGCCAGATTGCTCACAGTACTTCTCCTTTGGTGTGTTGATGGAGTTGGGTTGGCGTCCCGGCTTGGCAAATCAGTCGTCCGGGGCGCCATGGATCTTGCTATTTTATTTGCGCTGTCAGCTTTTCGATGCCCCAGGTGGCAGGATACTGGCGACGGGGGAACTCTTCGAACGTCGCGGCGAACTCCTGCACATAGCGGGCAGCCTGTGCGAGCTGGAACACCCGCTCGCTCCAGAGTGTCCAGAAATTGTTGGAAGTGTCCGCCCTTTCGAACGGGTCCATCCGCAAGTCCCACACAACCGGTGCCTTGAGCTTTTCCAGCTTGCGAACCCAGACCTCGGAGCCTTCATAATTCTGGATCATGTACATCGCCTTCCAGCGGTCATCGAACCGGATCGCAGAGACTTCGCCGCCATCCGTCGAGTAGACGAAGTACTTGCGCGGGTTCTCGACGTCGTCGCCGGCCAGCAGCGAGGTCATGTCGTAGCCGTCCAGATGCACCTTGAAGTCCTTGCCGTTGGCTGTGTGACCTTCCAGAAGCTTCTGTTTGATGTCCGGATCGCCCGCGTATTTCAGGATCGTGGGAAACCAGTCCATGTGCGAGAACACGTCATTGACGATCAGGCCCTCGGGGATCCGGCCGGGAAATCGCGCCATGGCTGGGATGCGAAAGCCGCCTTCCCAGTTGGTGGTTTTCTCGTTGCGGAACGGGGTCACGCCACCATCAGGCCAGGTCGCCTGGTGTACTCCGTTGTCGGTGGTGAACAGCACCAATGTATTGTCGGCCACACCCAGTTCTTCCAGCTTGTGGAGCCAGATGCCCACATGGTCATCCAGTTCCAGCATCCCGTCGGCATATTCATTGAGTCCCGATCGACCGCGGTTCTCTTCGCGCACATGGGTCCAGAAATGCATACGGGTGGAATTGAACCAAACGAACCAGGGTTTTTCCTGTTCATGCTGACGATCCACGAAGTCGAGCGCGGCCGCCATGAATTCGTCATCCACGGTTTCCATGCGCTTCGAAGTCAGTGGTCCCGTGTCGTTGATCGCGCCGTCGGCAGAAGACTGTATCACGCCTCGCGGGCCATAACGCTCACGAAACTCCGGTTCCTTGGGATAGACCTCGTTTTCTGGCTCTTCCTCACTATCGAGGTGATAGAGGTTGCCAAAGAATTCGTCGAAGCCGTGATTGGTGGGCAGATGCTCATCCAGATCGCCAAAGTGGTTCTTTCCGAACTGGCCTGTTGCATACCCCATGCTCTTTAGCAGTTCGGCCATCGTCGGATCTTCCGGGCGAATACCGAAGTTTGCGCCCGGGAGGCCCACTTTGGTCAGACCCGTGCGAATCACGCTCTGACCAAGCATGAAGGCAGCGCGACCGGCAGTGCAGGATTGTTCGCCGTAGTAATCTGTGAACATCACCCCTTCGCGTGCGATCCGGTCGATATTCGGCGTCTGGTAACCCATCATCCCGTGGCTGTAGACGCTGATGTTTGGAATGCCGACATCGTCGCCCATGATGATAAGGATGTTCGGCTTGTCCTGCGCGAACACTGATGAACCAGCTACCAGTCCGGCGCATAGCACCAGTGTGGAAGCAAAAAACCGATTTGTTTTCATGAAACCTCTCATCTTGTTGCGCGACGGATCTCTTTGAGACCCTGCTCAGCGGTTGAGTATTGGGCAGGCAAGCAGATGCGGATTGACCAGGTCGATGCTACCCGGGTCTCCACCAGCCCCAATGCCGTTGCCGGTTCGCAATCCAGTCTACAAGCTGCCTTGCCCATTCTTTCCTCATTTCCGACAACAGACACGCCCTGCTGGCTGGCACACAGTCCCCAGTTCGCCCCTGGAATTCGGGACGTTGAAAACGGACAATGTCCGTACTCGAGGGTGTCACCACCTGAAACTGGTTGATCGTGCAGAGGGGACATCGCCCTCTGCGTTTCGAAAATATCCGGACATCAAGTATTGAAAATGATCATTTGATAATGTTTTCTGAGCCAAAATGAACTCTCGTAGCGATCATGTTGCTGGCCTTACGCCAAAATCGTTACGTCGCATGAGGGATCGTGCGCGTGCATTTGAAGTGTTGAGATCGCGCGGATGGTTTTCGCGGATCAACAAAAAGATGCAGGCGGCTCTCGAAGCCGAGTCGCGCCTGGTCCATGCTCGATGTGGCGAACAGATTTTCCATGTCGGCGACCCCGGAGCCGGTTTGTTCGGTATTGTCGAAGGGTCGATTTTGCTGAGTTTTCCGCGCGAAGACGGTGTTCTCGTGCCCTTCTCGCCATTTGGAACTGGCTATTGGCTTGGGGATCTGGCCGCACTGTCTGGCAAACCCGGAATGGTTTCGATCGACGTCCGCGCTGATGTTACTGCGGTCAATGTCCCGGCACAGCGAGTCCGGCGCCTGGTCAAGAAAAACCCAGAGTTTTACAAGAGTTTCTACGAGTTGAACCGCCAGAACCTCAAGGTTGCGCTTCGCTTACTGTTGGCGCTGACAGGTGAATCAGCGGAGCAGCGGATTGCCCTGCGCCTCCGCGTCATGGCGGACTACTCGGTTCGGACTGATGGCTGGGTCGACATCACTAACCAGGAAATGGCGGCCCAAACCGGGCTGTCTGTACCGACGGTACAACGCGCTGTTTCGCGTTTGGTTAAGTGCGGATTTCTGGAACGTGGATACTCTCGTATCCGAATACTAGACAGTGAAGCCTATCCCAAAAGCGGGTAACAGCAATTGACCCAGTGAATTTCTTGGCCGCCCCATCGCCTTAAAATCAGAGACATTCCCGATTGTGCCGGACCGGGATGTGTTGTTCACAATGCAGCCTGATCTACGAAGCGCTCGAAGTACCGGCTTTCAACTTGGCTTGGTCTGCAATTGAGATAGTCTAAGTAGCCGCATGAGGCGACCGGTTTCGATTTCGGGCAAACTGATTGTAGTGAATGACGGCTTTGGGGAAACTGTGCTGCACCGCGAAATCTCGGTCAACGTCTCGACCGGAGTTTGGTCCCAAGCTTTGCTGCAATCGCATCGGGCAGGTTTGTCCCGCGACTCGGTCATCGGGCACTGGCGCAGCGAACGGCCGGTTTGTATTTCGGCCGATTTGACCACATGAACGTCCGGTTTAGGGAAGTCATGCTGCGCTGCCGCGAATTGTCCAGCGATTTGCTGGCCTTGAATTGGGAAGTTTCGGTGCATCGGCATCGAGTGGCTTCGTCCGCATACCCGACCTTGGGCCAGTTACTGAATATCCTGTTATGCACCCTACATGCACGGTCCCTCCAACAATCGAAAGGATCGCCCATGTGGCTATTCACCGAAGCCGATGGCTTCATCTCTGCTGTCGTCCATCGCGATGACCCATCTCAAATCATGGTCCGCGCCCGAGACGCCGACCACCTGCGCCGATACTTTCCCGGCCACCCCATTCAAACAACACCCGATGCTGACTACCGCTACAGGCTGACCCTCCCGCGTGAGGAACTGGCCGAACTGGTGGCCGACCGCATCCGCACCATGCAGGCGACCAACTTCAAGGCCGAGACCGCCCGACACTTCGACGGTGTCTACCTCGACGCCCTGCACGAGGTGTGGGCCGTCATGTGGAGGTATCAGAACCATGGCTAAGTTCGCGCTCTGCCGCCGCACCTGCGGCCGCATCGACTACTACTGCAACGGCACCACCGTCCGAGGCCGCAAGGGAATGGGGCCGGCGGTCGTCTGGCTGCGCCGTCGCGCCAAGCCCGGCGACTTGGTGTTTCTCGAAGAGGACTACAATCCCGACAATCAGCACCCGCCGATACGGCCATTGTTCGAAGCCTTCTGCGCCAACATGATGCCGGTCGAGCCGGCCGACTTCTGGCCCGAGATATACAGGGTAAGCGGCGAGGCGCTGTGACCCGGTTGGCGATGCATCGCGAGTCGGGCCTCGACGGTATGCCGTTTCTTCGTATCGCGGTCAGGACTGATCAGTCGGCATGGGTCGAACCTAGCCCAATTCTGCTGATTTTCTGAGCCAGGGGTAGCCTCAGAGTTGCCTTGGACAAACGAGTCGCACATCAATCAAGTGCGCCCAGCGCGTAACATGTTGTTATTCCAAGGTGAAAGTGGCGGACCGAGGAGGATTCGAACCCCCGACCCCTTGATTCGTAGTCAAGTACTCTATCCAGCTGAGCTATCGGTCCACTTGGTGAGGCGCTATTTAGACTTCGTTCCGGAGGGGTGCAACCCCTAAAAGCAGAGAAAACGCTCAAATCGTTCCATCGCCTTTGGGAAGCAGGATTTCAAAGCGAGTTCCCTCGGGGCCGGTTTCTTTCAGCGTCAGGGTGCCGCCGTGGCCTCGGACCAGTTCGGCTGAGATTGCGAGGCCCAAACCGGTCCCGCCTTTGCGCACTGTGCCCTGAAACGGAGCAAAAAGATGTTCCTGAGTTTTCGTGGGCAAGCCGGGGCCGGTGTCGGCGACCACAATTCGCCAATTATCGTCTTCATCGCTGGCATGAACGGAAACCGAACCGGGCTTGCCAGTGGCTGCCAGCGCCTGACGACCATTTCGCACAAGGTTTAGGATGACCCGAAACAGCTGCTCGGGGTCGGCGCGCAGAACCAGATCTTCGGGGACGGTACTGACGATCTCCACGTCGTTCGACGTTAATGCCAGCCGCTCCGAGGCGACGACATCGACCACCAGATCGTGCAGCCTGACCATCGTCAGTGTCGGCGCGGGTTCTTCGGCGCGACCGAAGGCCAGCGTGCTTTCACAAAGCGACACAGCGCGGGTGATCGAATTGACCAGTTTTGGCGCCAGACGGCGAACGAGCGGGTCCTCGCTGCTTTCGATCCGGTCGGTAAAGAGTTGAGCCGATGTCAGGATGTTGCGCAGGTCATGGCTGACCTTGGCCACGGCCTCGCCCAGCTGCGCCAATCTTTCGCGCTGTTTCAATGCGTGGGTCAGATCAATCTGCAGCATTTGCAGAGCTTCCTCTGCCTCTCTCAATTCACGCACGCCTGCACTCGGCTCGATGATTCCCCGCCCGTCCTCGGGCGCCTGAGCATAGCGTTGCATGTAGCCGACAACGCCCTTGATCGGACGCACCAGAAATGCCCGGACCGCAAGAAACAGCAGGCCTGCCGTTATTACCGAGATAACCAGCGACAGCATCAGGATCCGAAGACCGTAGTCGATCATCGCCATCCGCAGCGGTTCAGTTTCCATGGTGACTTCGATCAGCAGGCCGGCATCACGAACCGGTTCCCCGATGACCCGGATAATCGCATTTCCCGGAGTGGACAGCCGCACCATTGCATCGCGGATCAGCACCCAGGCGGGCGCGTCACGCAGATCATATGTGCCTGAGATCTGCCCCGGAATCGGTGAAGCCAGCATCAGCTGCCGGATCTCGTCCCGCCGCAGCACCACGTTAAACACGCCCGCATTTGCCAGCAGTTCAGCCTCAAGCGCCTCGCCCAACATGTCATCGGCCAGCAATGCCAACGAAGCGATCTGCGCCCGTTCCAGCCGGTTCAGCAAGTAGTCTTCGCGAAAGCGCGCGATCGAAGGGACAAAGATCAGCACTTCGGCCAGCATGACGAACACGGTCGTCAGGATCAGAAAGCGGCCAGAAAGCGAATTCAGCATCTTGTCCTTTTCCGATCAGGGGAGCCAGCGTTGAACGAACCTGACCGCACGTTTCACCATGTCACTCTCAAAAAGCCGCGGAGAAAAATATGCTCCAGCGGCGCGCTTGTTGATTTCACCAATCGTCGGGTAGGGCGAGACCATGGCTGCAATCTGACTCATCTTCAGCTTATTGGCGAGTGCAAGTGACCACAAATTCGCCAATTCGCCTGCCTGATGCCCGACAATTGTGGCCCCGACCGGGCGGCCGCGAACAACCATGACCTTGATGAAGCCCTTGGTCTTGCGTTCGGCAATGGCGCGGTCGTTATGGGCGTAGTCGAAACGGACGATTTCCAACTTATCGCCATGCGCCTCACGTGCCTGCACGTCGGTCATTCCGACCTGCGAAAGCTCTGGCTCTGTATAGGTGGCCCACGGGATATGTGCCGTGCGGATGGTCGAGGGCAGGCCGAACAGGGCAGAGCGAATGATGACACCGGCGTGGTATCCCGCCATGTGGGTGAACTGCATCCCACCTGCCACGTCGCCAATTGCATAGATCCTGCGGTTGGTTGTGCGCAGCCCGTCATCGACCCTGATACCAACTGGCGTGGTCTCGATGCCAGCGGCTGCGAGGTTCAACCGTTCGATGTTGGGTTTGCGCCCCACTGCCATTAAGAGGTGACTGCCGACGAAGCTGCGGCCATCAGCCGTTTCGATCTCAATTGCACCGGCTGAACCCAGAATTCTCGCGACCATTGCGCCTTCGGCGATTTCCACGCCTTCGTCGCGGAGAGTATCGAGCACGGCCTTTACGGCTTCGGGGTCATCCTTACCCATCGCCCTTTCACCCTCGATCACCGTCACCTTGCAGCCCAGCCGGACGTGCGCCTGGGCCATTTCGATGCCGATGGGGCCGCCTCCGACAATCAGCAGATGTCCAGGTTTTTCCCGCAGCTCGAAAATGGTCTCGTTTGTCTCGAACGGCACATCCTCCAAACCGGGAATGGGTGGAACCAGCGGCGAAGACCCGGTCGCGATTACGATGCGGCGGGCCGAAATCACGTGGTCGCCGGCCTGAACTTCGGTCCGGGATAGGAAAGTTCCGTATTCTCGTATGACGCGCACGCCCAGGCTTTCAAACCGTTCCTGGCTATCGACGGGGGCAATCTGTGCGATCACGTCATGAACATGATCCTTTGCGGCGGCGTAGTCCACGTTCGGTGCCACATTGGTCACGCCGAACGGCGCGGAACTGGCCTGTGCATGGGCGGCTTTCCCGCTGGCAATCAGCGCTTTGGAAGGAACACAGCCGAAATTCAGGCAATCGCCACCCATCTCGTGACCTTCCAGCAGGGTCACGTCTGCTCCCATCTGGCTTGCGCCTGCGGCGACCGACAAGCCACCTGACCCGGCTCCGATTACCAGGATGTCGGTTTTTATCCGGTTCATGGATCAGATCTCTTTTCTGCCGCGGACGGCCCTAATGACCAATGGAAGCGCTGCGAGTATACATAGCCCGATGATCGGCCCGATCACATATGGCTCTCGCAGCAGCGACAAGTCCGGGGTTCCGCCGCGGTCAAACACTTCACCCAGCCCCACGCCGATCCAGGTAAAGACGATACCGCCGGGGATGATGCCAATCGCCGTCGTCAGCAGATAGTTCCGAAAACTGACGCCAACCAGCGCGGGAACCAGGTTGGCGGCAAAAAATGGCACTACCGGCACCAGCCGCAACAGGAACAGCACCGGAATCTCGTTTTCGTGTAAGGCCGTCTTGAGTTTTTTGATCGTGCCTTCCGACGCCTCCAGGCGCGCCGACATGGATTCTCCCAATCCTGCCCGGGCGGCGAGAAAGATGATTGCTGCCCCGATCGTGGCAGATGTGATGTTGAGAACGGTCCCCAGTGCAAGGCCGAAGAGAAACCCTCCGGCCATCGAGAATACGGCCGCGCCCGGCAACGAAAAGATCACAATCAGAATGTATGCCCCGACGAAAGCCACCACCATACCCAGGAAATGGGCATCTCTGTAGGCAAGCAGTGCCTCCCGGTTGTCGCGCAGGGTCTCAAAGCTGAGGAAGTCCCGCAGCGTAAATGCCCCGATGACGGCGACGCAGAGAATCACAATCAAGGGCAGGTGGCGAGTGGAGCTGCGCCCTGAGTTGTCGGTTGTCTCGGCCATCCGGTTTCGTGTTTCGTCTTGGTTGCTGTCCATCCTGTGGTCCAAGATGCGCCGGACAGAGGTAAAGCAACAGGGTCTTCACGCGGCCTTGATCATGTCATTGTGTTTCGTGAGGGAATCCGGCACTCCACAATGAAATTGAAACCTTTCCACTGGCCGATCGCGTATTTTGTTGCAAAACCCGGTGAAATTCGCCGGACAGGGTTTGACTTACCGCCCGGCAGGCAGTAGAGGACGGGCTTCGAACACCACGGGCAGGCGAATCCGCGCCGAACCCGACCGCAAGAAATTGGAGACGGAGCGATGAAACGCACCTTTCAGCCTTCTAACCTGGTTCGCAAACGCCGCCACGGTTTCCGTTCGCGTATGGCCACCAAAGCCGGACGCAAGATCCTGAACGCACGCCGCGCCCGCGGCCGCAAGTCGCTGAGCGCCTAAGCGTCAGTCGGCCCGCGCCACTGCGATCTAAACGAACATGACGCCGCCGGAGGCTCCCATGGATGGCAAGGCCAACCAGGGGAATTCGCCCCCGGCGGCGTCCGTTTGCGCGCCTGATGCGCAGACGGCCCCGACCCAGATCTCTACCCTTGCCAAACGGCCCGATTTTCTCAAGGCCGCCAGGGCGCGCCGGCAGGGAGCGGCCTCGATGCTGGTTCAGGCCAGACTCCGAAATGATGGCGAGGCGAGCGGTATTCGCGTCGGTTTTACCTGTTCCAAAAAGGTCGGCAACGCGGTGGCCCGCAACCGGAGCAAGCGGCGTTTGCGCGCAGCCGCGCGAATTGTCCTGCCCGAACTTGGCCACGATGGCTGGGACTATGTGCTCATTGGCGCGCGGGACAAGACGGCAGCACGTCCATTCGAGCTGATGCTGGACGATTTACGCTACGCGTTGCGCAAACTGCATTCAAACAAGAACCGAAAGGCCGATCGCAGATGAACCTGCTGGCGCATATCGTGGCTCTGCCTGTGCGCGCTTATCGGTTGATCTTTTCGCCTTGGGTTGGATTCAATTGCCGGTATCAGCCAACCTGTTCGGCCTATGCGCTCGAGGCGTTGGAGAAACACGGCGCACTCAAAGGCTCGTGGTTGGCGGCCAAACGGATCGGCAGATGCCATCCCTTGGGGGGAGATGGCTATGATCCGGTTCCCAACCCCGATGCGCCGGATGACCCAGACGGGCGAGACTGAACCGCCATTTTTTCCATGTTCCGCGCCACCTGAGCCATGAAATTCGCACCGATTGCCGAAAGCGGCCGCCCCCTCGCGGTAACGATGGCGATATCCAGAAGGATCTGCGGACGGAACCGGCGCAGGACATAGCCGCGCCCGTCGTCACTTGACAGGTTGAAAGGGTCAACCAACGTGGCGCCGAGCCCTTGTTTCACCATGTTCAGCGAGTTCCGGAACAGGTCCGTCTGGCAGCGAATGCGCAGATGCGCTCCGACTGCGTGAAACGCCTCTCTGGCCCTGCGGTTCACCATGTGGTCGCCCCCCATGACAATGAACGGGAAGCCATCCAGATGCTCGGGCGTCAGCACCTCGTGGTCTGCCAGAGGGCTATCTTCGGGCAACGCACACATGATCTCGAAGAAGAAAGGCTGCTGATCCAGCCCGTCATGGCGCACCGGCAACTCGCAGATTCCGATCTCGAACAGCCCGGCCATAACCCATTCCTGAACTTTCGCCGAATACTGAGACTGAAAGGCAATGGTCAGATTCGGCTTGTCCGCCGCGAACTTCCGGATTTCGCCCGGCATGAAGCCAAAAGCCATCGCGTGATTGGTGGCGACCTGCAACTGGCCTGCTTTCTGGTTCTGCAAGTCCACCACGGCCTGATTGACATGGTCGAGGCCCCGCACGACCGTGTCGATTTCCTCATAGAGCACAATCGCCTCGGGTGTGGGGACCAGCCGTCCGCGGTTGCGCTCAAACAGGTTCAGCCGGGTGGACCGTTCCAGTTGCGCTAGCAGGTTCGAGATGGCCGGCTGCGATACGCCCAGAAGTTCTGCGGCCCCGGTGACTGTTCCGGTATCAATGATGGCGTGGAACGCCTGATATTGTCGAAAGTTCGATGCCATGCCGACATGTATCACAAAAAATGATGCTGGGGGAAAATCTTAGTATTTGAAATGATGGCTCCGCTTTCGCACACTTCCGTTGCGTCACGAGGGAAGCGCGATGTCGGAACTTTTGCAGACCATTACAGGGTTCGATCTGTGGCATCTGTCACTGCCGGTGGTATCCGCCCGCGACCACGGGATCGGCCGTGTCGAAGGTTCGTGCGAGGTCGTTGTCCTTCGGTTGACGGCCGAGAGCGGCACCCAGGGTTGGGGCGAGGCCTCTCCGTGGTCGGTTTTCACAGGCACGCCCGAGGCCAGCTTTGCTGCGCTCGATCGCTATCTTCGGCCGTTGGTGACAGGGCGGAGGGTCGGCGACCGGACAGCGATCATGGCCGATGCCGACCGTGCCGTCGCACATTGCACAGAGGCAAAGGCGGCGCTGGAAACGGCTTTGCTTGACCTCGCGGGTCGTATCTCGAGCCTGCCGGTCTGGGCGCTCTTGGGCGGCAAGTGCCGCGATGCGATCCCGCTCAGCTGCTCCATTGCAAACCCAGATTTCGCGGCCGACGTTGCGTTGCTGGAGAGGCTAAGGGCCGACAAGGTCGGGCTGATCAAAGTCAAGACCGGGTTCCGGGACCATGCATTTGACATCATGCGGCTGGAGCGGATTGCTCAGGATTTTCCGGAGTTTCGCGTACGCGTGGATTACAATCAGGGCCTCGGGATTGAACAGGCCATTTCACAGGTCAGGGATGTGGCGGAGTTCGAACCCGATTTCATCGAGCAGCCTGTGCGCCATTATCATTTCGACATGATGGCCCGACTCAGGGATCTGATCAGCGTGCCTTTGCTGGCCGACGAAAGTGTGTTTGGCCCCGAGGATATGATCCGCGCCGCGCGCGAAGGAATCTGCGACGGCGTTTCGGTCAAGATAATGAAGTCCGGTGGTTTGTCTCGCGCCCAGACGGTTGCCCGGATCGCCGCGGCCAATGGTTTGACGGCCTATGGCGGAGACATGTTCGAGGCTGGTTTGGCGCATCTTGCCGGCACGCATATGATCGCGTCCACGCCCGAAATCACGCTGGGCTGCGAATTTTACCAAGCCAAGTATTTTCTCAAAGAAGACATCCTGCAATCGCCGTTCGAGATCCATAACGGACAGGTAATCGTGCCGGATGGGCCCGGTCTTGGCCCGGTCCCGGACGTCGACCGGATCAATCACTATTCGCAGCACAGGGCCGCCGCATGATTGAGGACCCCAAAACCGTCGCCATCGTCGGGGCCGGGATCGTCGGGGTATCCACGGCGATATGGCTTCAGCGGGATGGTCTTAAGGTGATCCTGATCGATAGGGAAGGTCCAGCCGAAGGCACTTCTTATGGCAATGGAGGCATTCTTGCCAGTTGCTCGGTGGTGCCGGTCACGACGCCCGGTCTCATGCTGAAGGCACCGAAGATGTTGCTCGGCAAGGATCAACCGCTGTTCCTGCGCTGGGGATATCTGCCGCGCCTGATGCCGTGGCTGCTAAAGTATATGCGTCGCGCGAATGCCGAGGATGCGGCCAGAACGGCCGCGGCGCTGACGCCCATCGTCGGAGACAGCCTGAATGATCATCTGGCTTTGGCGAACGGAACAGGGGCTGAAAAGTGGATCGTCCCGTCCGATTACCTTTTCATCTACAATGACCGGGCGCACTATACCGAAGACGGGTTTGGCTGGGATCTTAGGCGTAAGAACGGCTTTGTCTGGGATGAGTTGGAAGCGGCGGCGTTTCGCGATTACGACCCGGTTTTTGCCGAGGATCTGACCTTTGCTGCGCGTCTGAAGGATCACGGACGGATCACCGATCCCGGACGATACGTAAAGGATCTTGCGAAGCATCTGGAGGCACAGGGCGGCAAGGTGATCCGCGCCGACGTCGAGGATCTGGTTCGGGAGAACGGTCAGGTGACCGGGGTTCGCGCAGGGGGGCAGACCATAGCCTGCGATGCCGCAGTGATCGCCGCCGGAGTCTGGTCGGGCGGGCTGACCAAAAAGCTCGGGCTGGATGTCCCGCTGGAATCCGAGAGAGGTTATCACCTTGAATTCTGGGAGCCGTCCGTCATGCCGAGATCACCGGTTATGGTGGCGGCTCGGAAGTTTGTTGCGACGCCGATGGAAGGCCGTTTGCGGTTGGCGGGCGTGGTGGAATTCGGCGGGCTCGAGGCTGGCGCCTCGGATGCACCACTGGATCTGCTGCGCAGAAATGCGGCCGCCGTTTTTCCGCAGCTGCGGGCCAGCCATGTCACGGAATGGCTCGGCCACCGCCCGGCGCCCGCAGACTCGATCCCCGTGATCGGAGAACTGCCCCATCTCAGAGGCGCATTTACCGCCTTCGGTCATCACCATGTCGGGCTGACCGGAGGTCCAAAAACAGGCCGGATCGTGGCTCAGCTGATTTCGGGCCGCACACCGAATGTTGACCTAAACGTCTATTCACCGGCACGCTACACGAAGGCCGGAAATAAAAAGAGCCGCTGAACTAAAATACCAAACCAGGGAGAACAAGATGAAGAAACTAGCAAAATTGATGGCCGCCACGGCCCTGACCGCGACCACGGCAATGCCTGCAATGGCAGAGAAATGGGATATGCCGATGGCCTATTCCGGCTCCAATTTTCATTCGGTGACGGGTGCGGAATTTGCGAATTGCGTCACCACCGGAACGCAGGGTGAGATCGAAATCGTCACCCATCCTTCCGGTTCGCTATTCCCCGGCGCGCAGATCAAGCGCGCGATCCAGACAGGGCAGGTTCCGATTGGCGAACGTCTTTTGTCTGGTCACCAGAACGAAAATGCAATTTTTGGCGTGGACTCGATCCCGTTCCTTGCGACGTCCTTTGATGATGCTGACAAGCTCTGGACGGCGGCCAAGCCTGCGTTGGAAAAGGTGCTCGCAGAGCAGAACCTGACGCTGCTTTATTCTGTCCCGTGGCCACCGCAGGGGCTGTATTTCCGCGACGAGGTGAACTCGGTCGCCGACATGAAGGGCATCAAGTTCCGTTCATACAACAACGCAACGGCGCGGCTGGCCGAGCTGACAGGGATGTTGCCGGTCACCATCGAAGCCGCCGAGATCAGCCAGGCCTTTGCGACCGGCGTGGCCGATTCAATGGTCAGTTCGGGTGCCACTGGCTATGACCGCAAGGTTTGGGAAAGTCTGAACTACTTTTATGAGGTCGATGCCTGGTTGCCGCGCAACTACATCATGGTGAACAGCGAGGTCTGGTCCGGTGTTTCAGACGCAAACAAGGCGGTTGTCACCGCATGCGCCGGAATGGCGGAATATGCCGGTACATGGCGGGCCAAGGAATACACCGGTTTTACCCTTCAGGGATTGCGTGACGGAGGCATGAACGTGGCCCCAGCCAGCGATACGATGAAGGGAGAATTGCAGGAGATTGGTGCCACCATGACAGCCGAGTGGCTTGAAGCCGCCGGCGATGAGGGCAAGTCCATCGTCGATGCCTTCAAGGCTGCCCAGTAATTCGCACAATTGATCCAATACCCGGAGCCAGACCGGCTCCGGGTAGGTTCCCGGGGGTGTGTGATCCGGACTTCGCATACGGGGCTCTGGAGCTTCGTTGCAACGCCAGTTTCTCGGAAAGGGAAGCGTCATGAAACAGCTGCGGCGCGCCTTGGATGCGCTTTACTTGGGCTCAGGAATCCTTGCTGCCTTGTGCCTTATCACTATTCTGGCCCTGATCGTGGTGCAGATGGTCGCCCGGTGGACAGGCGAAGTGTTTCCCGGAGCGCCCGACTACGCGGGTTATGCGATGGCTGCGGCGTCGTTTCTTGCGTTTGCCAACGCATTGAACCGGGGCGCTCATATCCGGGTGTCGATCCTGCTCAATGCGGTTGGCCCCGCAGCAAACCGGATCCTGAACATCTGGTGCTTTGCCGTCGGTTCGGCAATCGCATGGTACTTTGTCTGGTATGGTAGAAAATTCGTCTACTGGTCCTGGAAGTTCAACGATATTAGCCAAGGGCAGGACCGGACCGCACTGTGGATCCCGCAATCGGTGATGCTTCTGGGGGCGATCATTTTTGCGATCGCGCTGACGGACAATCTTCTTAGCCTAATTTTCAAGGGGGATCATCGGATCCGCCGCGATCTCGTCGATCAGAGCTTTGGGGAGTGAGACATGGAAGACTTCTCGATTATTACTCTGTTTCTCTTCGTATTGTTCCTATTGCTCGGCACTGGCGTCTGGGTTGGACTGGCCCTGATGGGCGTAGCCTGGGTCGGGATGGAGCTATTCACGACCCGGCCGGTTGGCGACGTGATGCTGACAACAATCTGGACGGCGTCGTCCTCGTGGACCCTGACGGCGCTGCCGCTGTTTATCTGGATGGGAGAGATCCTGTATCGGACCCGCCTCTCCGAAGACATGTTCCGCGGTCTGGCTCCGTGGATGGCGCGGTTGCCCGGCGGGCTCGTGCATACCAACATCGTGGGTTGCACGGTGTTCGCAGCGGTGTCGGGCTCTTCGGCGGCAACGCTCACGACAGTCGGGAAAATGTCGATCCCCGAACTACGCAAACGGAAATATCCCGAGCCGATGATCATCGGAACCTTGGCGGGGGCGGCGACGCTGGGTCTTATGATTCCGCCTTCGTTGACCCTCATCGTTTATGGCGTGACGATCAATGAAAGCATTTCAAAGCTGTTCTTTGCCGGGATCCTGCCTGGCCTGGTTCTGGCCGCCATGTTCATGGCCTATGTCGCCATCAAAAGCCGGGTGTCCCGCGATTGGAATCCGGCCCCGGAACCGCCCCTGACTTTTGGCCAGCGCATTGCGAATTCGCGCTTTCTGCTACCCGTGATCTGCCTGATCCTTGTCGTGATCGGGTCGATGTATCTGGGTTATGCCACCGCGACCGAGGCCGCTGCCTTCGGCGTGATTGGCGGCTTGGTCCTCGCCGCTTCTCAGGGTTCGCTCAGCTGGCAGAGTTTCACCGAAAGCCTGATGGGGGCCACGCGCACAAGTGCGATGATTGCCCTGATCCTCGCCGGCGCAGCCTTTCTGTCGCTGTCGATGGGGTTCACCGGATTACCGCGTGGGCTGGCCGACCTGATTGCGCAGCTTGAGCTGACAAAGTTCCAGCTGCTGATGGTTCTGCTCGTGTTCTATATCATTCTGGGAATGTTCCTTGACGGGATATCCTCGGTTGTGCTGACCATGGCCGTCGTCGAGCCGATGGTGCGCGAAGCCGGGATTGACCTGATCTGGTTCGGCATCTTCATCGTGGTCGTGGTCGAGATGGCGCAGATCACGCCGCCGATCGGGTTCAACCTGTTCGTGCTGCAAGGCATGACCCACCATGAAATGGGCTTCATTGCCCGGGCCGCCTTCCCGATGTTCCTCATTATGGTGCTGATGGTTTTTGTGCTTATCACCTTCCCCGAAATCGCTACATGGCTCCCCGACAATATCCGGCAGGCGCCCGGAGGCGGGTAGGGCGGAGATGCGCCCGACACATGACAAGATCATAGGTTTTGTGCCCCGTGCCGGACAGGGTCGGGCCGCTGTCCCACTGTCCGGATCTCCGGGACCAGTGCAGACATGACGGGGCTCGGGCCTCTATTGTTCGTTGCCCGACATGGCAAGCTGGTTCTGATCGCCGGCCTCGTTGCCGGGATCGCATTGCCGGGATTGGCAACGGCCTTGCGGCCGTGGATCCCTCAGATGGTGGCGATTTTACTTTTTCTGACAGCATTCCGCATTGGTCCGCGGGAAACTGTGGACAACGTCGCCGCAGTTGCACGCACTTCGGTCACGGTAGTCGCGCTGCAACTGGCCTTGCCTTTGCTGTTCGTGGCCGGCATCGGTGTCGCGGGCCTTCCGTTCACCCCGCTTGCTCTGGCGGTAACACTGATGCTTGCTGCTCCGTCGGTGACCGGAGCCGCCAATTTTTCCATTCTGCTGGGGCATGATCCGGCGCCGGCGCTGCGGTTGCTGATCCTTGGCACTGCCGCTCTGCCGCTGACCTGCATCCCGATCTTCGCCCAGTTGCCCCAGTTTGGGGCGCTCGACGCGGTTCTCGTTGCGGCGGCTCGACTGCTGGTCGTCATATTGGCGGCAGCTCTGATGGGTTTCGCATTGCGTCACTGGGGTTTTCCACGGCTTGGCGAACGGGGCAGGCGGGCCACCGACGGGCTGACCGCCATCGCCCTGGCCGTTATCGTCGTGGGCCTGATGTCGGCCGTGCGTCCGGCTTATGAACAGGATCCGTCCAATTTGGCCTTTTGGCTTGCGGCAGCCTTTGCCGTCAACTTTGGCCTGCAGATTGCAACCTACTTGATCCTGCGGGCGGGCGGGCAGCCTGATGCCGTTCCAACCGCGATCGTCGCGGGAAACCGGAATTTCGCATTGTTCTTCGTGGCATTGCCGCCAGAGACATCCGACCCCTTGTTGATCTTCCTTGGCTGTTATCAGTTCCCGATGTATCTGACTCCGACATTGTTGCGGAGGTTCTATGACGCAGGCTGATCATCGCTTTCCGCTTGTGCGGCATGTCGGGCTGGACGGAATGCTGGTGACCTTTTCCGACCAGATGACAGAACCTGCCAACAGGGCTGCGCTGGCGTTTCGCGGGGCTGTGCAGGCGGCGGGCTGGAGTGCGGTCTCGGAAACCTCCACGTCGCTGGCATCGGCCTACCTGCGGTTCGATCCGCTACGCGTTCCGCACTCCGAAATCGAAACGCGGCTGCGCGATCTGTTGGGAGAGCGCAACTGGTACGAGGCGTCCTTACCGGCAGGTCGACGCCTGTGGCGCGTGCCCACCGTTTACGGAACCGATCTGGCACCGCAACTGGAGGATGCAGCCCAAGCTGCCGGTCTTTCCGTCGAAGAGGCCGTGAACCGTCTGGGGCAGTCCCGCGTCCGGGTTCTGACCATCGGTTTTGCGCCCGGACAGCCCTATCTCGGCCCGTTGGGTGCCGAGTTTAACATTCCACGGCTCAAAGAGCTGACGCCGATGGTGCCCGAAGGGGCGCTTGTGCTGGCAATTTCCCAGTTTGTCCTGTTTTCCGGCCCAACACCTACGGGCTGGCGGCATGTGGGGCAGACCGCGTTTCGCTGCTTTCGCCCGGAACAGGATCACGCCTTTCCCTTGAACCCGGGTGACGAGATGCTGTTCGAGTCGGTATCCCCAGCCGAGTTTGCGCGCATCCGCAGGTCTGCCACTGACGGAAATGGTGGTGCAGAGGTTCAGGAGATCCCGGCATGAGCTTGCGCGTCCTCGACATAGGACCGGCATGTACCGTGCAGGACATGGGGCGAGAGGGTTTTCTTGACCAGGGTCTGTCACGGTCCGGTGCTGCCGATCTGCTGGCGTTGCACGAGGGCGCGACTCTTCTCGGTCAGGATCCGGGGCTTGCCGCGTTGGAAATGGCCGGTATGGGCGGATCATTCGAAGCGTTGCAGGACACTCGCATTGCCCTGACTGGCGCGCCGATGCTGGCCAGTATCGATGCTGTCCCGGTGGTCTGGAATACATCTCATATGCTTGGAAAGGGTCAGCGATTGACCATCGGGGCCGTCCGGCGGGGCAGTTACGGCTACCTGCATCTGGGCGGAGGAGTCGGCGTTGCCGAGATGTTGCACTCCCGGTCCACCCATCTCGCCGCCCATCTGGGAACGGTCGTGCAGCAAGGAGACATACTACCGACCCTTCCTGACGGAGGGGACCGCATCGGGATGATGCTGCCTGTCGACGATCGGTTCTCGGGCGGCACCTTGCGCGTGTTGAAGAGTTTTCAGACCGGACTTTTCAGCCCCGATACGCTGGCCCGGTTTGAGGAGACGATTTTCCGGCGCGGTCCGCGTGCAAACCGGATGGGCATGCAGCTGGAAAGCGATGGCGAAGGGTTTTCGGCGTCCGGACAGCTCAACATTCTTTCCGAGGTCATCACGCCCGGTGACATCCAGATGACCGGGACGGGGAATCCGTTCATTCTGCTGCCTGAATGCCAGACAACAGGAGGATATCCCCGGATTGCCACGGTGCTGCCTTGCGATATTCCGCGTGCGGCGCAGGCGCAGCCGGGCGCCCAGATCCGCTTTCGATTTGTCTCGTTGCCTGATGCCCTGACCCTGCACGAAGCCTTTCAGCGGGATCTTGTTAAGCTACCGGGCCGACCCGAGCCGCAGGTGCGTGATCCAAACGACATGCCGGACCTGCTGTCCTACCAATTAGTAGGCGGAGTGATCTCTGCCACCGAACCGGGAGATTGAACCATGCCGAGTGTGGATCTTAACGCCGATATGGGTGAGAGTTTTGGACCTTGGAAAATGGGCGACGATGAAAGCCTGCTCAGGATCATTACGTCGGCCAACATTGCCTGCGGGTTTCATGCCGGCGATCCCGATGTCATGGCTCGGACCATGGCCCTTGCCGCCGAGAATGGCGTCGGGATCGGAGCGCATCCGGGGTTCCCGGATCTTCAGGGATTTGGCAGACGGAACATGAAAGTGCCGCTCGATACCCTGCGCAATCTGGTGCGTTTCCAACTGGGTGCGGCCCAGGGAATGGCGGCGGCGCTTGGTACGCGCGTTCGCCACCTGAAACTGCATGGAGCGCTGGCCAACATGTGCTCGGTCGATGAGGAAATGGCGCTTGCCTGTTATCGCGGTGCGCTGGACGTGGATCCGGATATCATCATCATGGTCCTAGCCGTCACCAGACAAGAGGCGGCGGCGCGTCAGCTTGGCTGCAACTGGGTCGGCGAGATCTTTGCCGATCGTGCCTACAATGACGACGGCACGCTGGTGGATCGCTCTCTGCCCGGGGCCGTGATCCACGACCCTGACGTGGCAGGCCCACGCATTCTGAACATGGTGCAGGAGGGTGCGATCATCACCGAAAGCGGCAAGCGCCTGGAAACCTCGATAGACACGATCTGCCTGCACGGGGATACACCAACTGCTGTTCAGATCGCCGCTTCCGTTCGCACCTGTCTTGAAGGCGGCGGCGTCGAAGTGGCCAAGTTTCCTAGCGGCACTGTTTAGGGTCGGCTACAATTTTAATCTGACAAAATTTGTCGGATTGACGTTCCTGAGTTTTTTAGTCATGTAATCCCCGTGTTCCTTTCCGATGTGGAAACGGAGGCGATTGGTTTATCGGGTTGGCTGCCTGCTGCCCGGCCTACGGATACTGACAAGGACGAGTTGGATGAAATCACGACTGTTTTGGACATCGGCATTGGGCGCCGCATTTGGCACGTCTGCACTGGCAGTCGAACGGGCCGAGGTGCTGAACACCTATGCAGATATAGCCCAGGCGACATATCAAGATAGCGCCGCAACCGCCCGCGATCTTGAAGCGGCTGTGGATATTCTGCTGGCTGCGCCTTCGGCCGAGGCACTTCACGCAGCCCGTGCTGCATGGCTGAAAGCGCGTGTGCCTTACCAGCAGTCCGAGGTATTTCGCTTTGGCAACCCAATCGTCGATGATTGGGAGGGCAAGGTAAACGCATGGCCGTTGGACGAAGGCCTGATCGACTATGTCGATGGATCATATGGCGGACCGACTGACGACAACGAACTTGCCGTTCTGAACGTTATCGCAAATCCTGTTTTTGAGCTGTCCGGAAAGCAGATCGATGCCACCGAAATAACGCCGGAGCTTCTGGCTGAAACGCTGCACGAGGCGGATGAGGTCGAAGCCAATGTTGCCACGGGCTATCACGCCATCGAGTTCCTGCTTTGGGGGCAAGACCTGAATGGACACGGAACCGGGGCGGGCAACCGGCCCTGGACCGATTATGCAACCGGCGATGATTGCACCGGTGGCAATTGCGACCGTCGCGGTGACTACCTGAAGGCGACGACAACCCTACTGGTGTCCGATCTCGACTGGATCTCGGAGCAGTGGGCCGGGGACGGCGCCGCGCGCAAGGCCGTAACCGAGGATGAGAGCGTCGGGTTGACGGCAATTCTGACCGGCATGGGTTCGCTGTCCTACGGCGAACAGGCCGGCGAGCGGATGCGCCTGGGGCTTATGCTCAATGATGCCGAAGAAGAGCATGATTGCTTCTCGGACAACACCCACAACAGCCATTACTATGACGGATTGGGGATCCAGAACGTCTATCTAGGCACCTATGTCCGGGTGAATGGCGAGATTGTCAGCGGCCCCTCGTTGTCCGAACTGGTGGCGTCGGTCGATTCCGATCTGGACGTTGAAATGATTACAAAGCTTTCGGAGACCATGCGCAATCTTGGCCGGATCAAAACGGCGGCCGAGGCCGGTTTCGCCTATGACCAGATGCTGGAACGCGGAAACGCTGGAGGCGAAGCGCTGATCATGGCCGGGGTCACCGCATTGACCGACCAGACACGGACTATCCAGCGTATCGTTGTCGCGCTGGGCCTTGACGAGCTTGAGGTCGAAGGCTCCGACAGTCTTGATAACCCGTCGGCGGTGTTCCAGTAAGCGATCACATCCCCGGTGCTTTGCCCGAAACCAAGTCTCGGCACCGGGGCATCTCAAAACTTGCCGTGTAAAAAAACAGGCTCACAGTGGAGCCGGAATGAACCTTCAGGGCTGAAATTTTCCGGCCAGATTGCACTGGTTTTTCCTTGTACTGGTGGATAATACCCTGCGGTGGCGGTGGGCCGCGGCATTCCCGGCTTGGTTGAGCAAAGGCAGCTAAAGATGATTTGCCCTGATCGGTCATTTCCGGTTCTGATGATCTTCGCGCTCTGGGGCGCGGCGACGGCGGCCGCGCAGGTTCGGGACGATCATCTGTTTCCATTGCCCCGCACAGAAGATGAGGCATCCCGAACCGTCGCTGTGACCCGGGCGGCCACCGATTTTTCTGTTCCGGAACCGTTCGAGGATCTGCCGGCAGGGGCCGCGACGATTCCGGCGCGCGATGACGCGGACGCATTTTCTCAACCCTCGGCCAACATGGAGTTCGAGCGCGAGCTGGACTTCCAGCTCGGCAAGGCGCTGTTCGAAAAGCTCTGGGTGTCTGCGCCATCGTCGACCAAAGCATCTGACGGGCTGGGGCCGTTGTTCAACGCGCGCGCCTGCCAGAGTTGCCATATTCGCGACGGCCGCGGGCATCCCCCGGAGGGGCCAGACGACAGCGCCCTTTCGATGGTGGCCCGGGTCAGCCTGCCATCGGGTGCCGGCACCTATCGGCCGCACCCCGTCTACGGACGCCAGGTTCAGGAATTCGGGTTACCGGGGCATGCTTCCGAAGGCCGGTTGACCGTGGCCTATACCGAGGAAATCATTACTCTGTCAGGTGGTGAAACGGCCCGTCTTCAAATCCCCGCTTATGAAATTCACGGACCGGGGCACGGACAGCTTTCCCCGGAAACAGTTCTGAGCCCACGAATTGCGCCGCCAATGATCGGGCTAGGTCTGCTGGAGGCGATACCAACCGGGGAAATTCTGTCCGCCGCCGACCCGGACGACTTGGACGGAGACGCCATCTCTGGCCGGGCGCCGCTTGTCTGGTCCGATGACCAGCAGCGGATGATGCCCGGTCGCTTTGGCTGGCGATCCGAGATCGCAACGCTGATCGACCAGACTGCATCGGCGTTTGCAATGGATATCGGGATTTCCACACCGCTATTGCCGGACCCGTGGGGGGATTGCAGCATTGTCCAGCGGGGTTGCCGGTCCGCTCCGCACGGCGATGGAGATGAGCGGGAGCAGGAATTGGACCGAGAGGCGCTGGAGCTTGTGACCTTCTACGGCAGAAACCTCGCCGTCCCGGCCCGCGAAGCAATCGGAGACCCGCAGGTGCTGCGCGGCAAAGCCGTATTCTACGAGACGGGATGCATTGCCTGCCATACGCCTAAATTTGTGACGCATCGCCTTCCGGGACAGCCCGAACAAAGCTTTCAGCTGATCTGGCCCTATTCTGATCTGTTGCTTCATGACATGGGGCCGGGATTGGCTGACAGGGACTTGTCCGGCAACATCGCGTCGACAGAATGGCGCACCGCACCACTTTGGGGTATCGGACGCACCGGGCAGGTCAGCGACCATACCCGTTTTCTGCACGACGGACGTGCGCGGTCGCTGCTGGAGGCCGTTCTGTGGCATGGCGGAGAGGCGGCCCCGCACCGCGCGACGGTGATTGCGATGCCTCCTACAGATCGCGCGGCTCTGATCCGCTTTCTGGAGAGCCTGTGATGATCCGGGTCATTCTGACCGCCGCCCTTGTTCTTGTTGCGCCTGTCGCCCATGCAGACCGGGTCGACAGCATCATCGAAACGCAGATTCTGCCGGATATGGCGGCCCTGGCAACGTCGACCACCGCGCTGGACGCCGCTGCGCAGGCGGATTGCGATCCCGGGTCAGAAACTCTCCAAACCGCGTTCCTGTCAGCGTTTGCAGACTGGACGCGCATCAGTCACCTGCGCTTTGGTCCGGTCGAGAAAGACAATCGCGGCTTTGCGCTGGCCTTTTGGCCCGAGCCGCGCGCCCAAACGTCCAAGACCCTAGCTGCATTGCTGAGCGCAGCCGATCCGGTGATTGATGATCCGGACAGTTTTTCGCAGGTCTCGGTCGCGGTGCAGGGTCTTTATGCGCTGGAATACATGCTGTTCGACGCCCGAATGAAGGAGCTGGGCGATCCGGCCTGTCGCTGTGCGATGGTCCGGGCAATTGCGGCAAACGCGGCCCGGATTGCGGGGGCGATCGCGGACGAATGGGCCACAAGCCACGCCGACCTGCTGCGAAACCCGACACCCGACGGGCCATACCAAACTATAGAAGAAGCCACGCAGGAACTGTTCAAGGCTGTGCTGACCGGCCTGCAAATCAATGCCGATCTTCGTTTGGGAAGGCCGCTGGGGTCAATTGACAAACCTCGCCCCAAGCGCGCCGAAGCCCGGCGGTCGGGGCAGTCTCTGGCCCATGTTGTGATCTCGGTCATCGCATTGCAGGATCTGGCCACAGCGTTGGCTGAGGGCGATACGGATCTTACCCGGGACTTGGATGCCGCATTCCGGCGCGCGCTGGAAGAGGCCGAAGCGCTTGATGATCCCGTCTTTGCCGGAGTGGCGACGCCAACGGGTCGAATACGGGTTGAGGCGCTGCAGCAACGCATCAACGAAATCCGCCAGATCGCCCAGTCCCGACTGGGTCCCTCGCTCGGCGTCGCTGCCGGGTTCAATTCGCTGGATGGCGACTGAGATGCCCTCGCGTCGAAAATTTCTGGCCGGGATGATGGCTGCGGGGATGGCACCACGCAGCAGCTGGGCCGATGCCGGGGCTCCGGATTTCCTGACGGCAGGTCAGACGGTGGATGGTCAGAACTATCTGTTCGGTCTGGATGAAGCCGGGGCAATCCTGTTTCGGCATCCGATCCCGGCCCGGGGGCATGCGGCCTGCGCCCATCCTCAACGTCCGGAAGCGGTGGCCTTTGCCCGCCGACCGGGCAGGTTTGCCTTGGTTCTCGACTGTCGGAACGGTGCGGTCCTGACGGAACTTTCCAGCCCGAATGGCCGCCATTTCTATGGTCACGGTTGCTTCTCGGCAGACGGCGACTGGCTGTTTACATCCGAGAACGATTATGAGGCCGGGCAGGGGGTGATCGGCGTCTGGAAGACAGATGCAGTGTATCGCCGCGTGGCCGAGTTTCCTTCGGGTGGCATTGGCCCCCACGACATCCGCCTTATGCCCGGAGGCGATGTGCTGGTCGTTGCCAATGGAGGGATCGAAACCCATCCCGATACCGGCCGCGCCAAACTGAATCTGCCGGATATGCGGCCCAACCTGAGTTATCTGAGCCGCACGGGCGAGGTCCTTGAACAGGTCAGCTTTGATCCTGATCGGCACAAGAACTCGATCCGCCATCTGGATGTTCGAGAAGACGGTCTTGTTGGTGTTGCGCTTCAGTGGCAGGGCGAACGTCACAATGCACCTCCGGTGCTCGCGCTTCATCGCCGTGGTAAGGCGCTGCGAGCCATTGGAAGCAGCCGACCGATGCACGGTTATGGTGGCAGTGTTGCCTTCTCTGGTGATGGTTCGATTGTCGGCGTGTCCTCGCCCCGTGGCGGTCGGGTTGAACTGTATGATGCGGCTTCTGGCGAATTGCATCGTATTGTCAAACGCGCTGATATCTGCGGTCTGTGCCGGCGTGGCGCGGGGTTTGCTGCATCCACCGGAGCGGGCGAATTGCTGCGGTTCGGCATGATTGGGGAAATCGGCAGCATCGCTTCCGGGATCCGCTGGGATAACCACCTTGTCGGGATCACCTGACGCCTCTACGCCGAGTTTCAGCGCCTGACGCCGATCCCGCCCGGAGCCTAGTAACCGGTTTCCCGGTCAACCAGATGCAGCAGAGCTTCGCCGGCCTCGCCGCGACGGATATTTTCGACGATCACCTGTGCGGCAGTCACCGGTCTGGTCTCTGACGAGATGTGTGGGGTCACGGTGACCTTCGGATGGGCCCAGTACGGGTGGTCCGATGGCAGCGGCTCTACCCGGAACACGTCCAGCGTGGCATGGCCGATCTGGCCACTGTCCAGCGCAGCCAGCAGGGCCTCGTCGTCGATCAACGGTCCGCGGCCGGGATTGATCACGAATGCGCCCGGAGCTGGCAATGCCAACCTGTCCGCGTTCAGGGTGTTTTCCGTTGCCGGGGTGTCCGGAAGTAGCAGCACGATGATCTCGGCACTCTTCAGGGCCTCGTCGAGACCCGCCTGACCGTTCAGGCAGGTGATGCCGGGGATGTCTTTGGCACGGCGGCTCCAACCCGTTACCCTGAACCCCAGATTTGCCAGCGCTTGTGCGGATGCTGCACCCAACGCGCCAAGGCCCAGAATCGTGACCCGGCGGTCGCTTGCCAGCGGTGGCGGCGCGGGTTGCCAGAGATGGTCGGGGTTAACGATATGGGCATCCATACCGAGGTGGTGGCGCAACACGTGCCCGGTGACCCATTCGGTCATCCCTTGGGTCAGACCATGGTCGACCATCCGTGCCAGCGGCACCTTGAGGGTTGGATTTCCGGTTATGCTTTCGACACCGGCCCACAGACTGAGAATAGCTTTGAGCCGGGTGAAGGGCGTGAAATCATGCAGCCCCGAACTGGGCGCGTAGACCACATAATCCACCTCGGCGGCGGACAGGTCAGTGGCAAGAACCACGTCCAGTCCCGCCTCGGTGAAATAGCGGCGCAAGAGCGGCTCATAGTCCGGCCAGATTGCGGGTCGGGCGGAAAACAGCACATTGACGGGCATGGGTATTCCTTATGTGACGGGTGCTCGGGGCCGGTGGACATGGGCGCTTTGGACGATACCAAAGGCCACCATCAGCACCAGCATTGCCGACCCGCCATAGCTGACCATTGGCAGCGGCACGCCCACGACGGGTGCCAGCCCCATGACCATCGACATGTTGACGGCAAAGAACAGGAAGAAGTTGAGCGCAATCCCGAGCGTCACCAGACTTGAAAACCGGTCCCGGGTGGCAAGCGCCGTGGCGGTGCAGAAAACAATGATCAGCGTGTAAAGACCAAGCAGAGAAAATCCGCCGAGAAAGCCGAACTCTTCGGCCAGCGTAGTGAAAATAAAATCGGTGTGCTTCTCCGGCAGGAAATTCAACCGCGATTGGGTTCCTTGCATAAAGCCGCGCCCGGTCCAGCCACCGGATCCCAGTGCGATCTTTGATTGGGTGATATGATATCCAGCGCCCAGCGGGTCTGTTGAAGGATCAAGGAAGGTGTCGATGCGGCGGTACTGGTAGTCTTTCAGCAATTGCCAATCCGTGCCCCGGCTTTTGAACACGGCCGTCACCAGCCCCACCCCCGCTGCAATGACCGCGGCGAAATAGGCCCAGTGCACGCCCGCAAGAAACATCAACCCGCCGCCAGCAGCCAATAGCAGGATCGACGTTCCAAGATCTGGCTGTCGCAAAACAAGAAAGGTCGGAAAAAGGATCATGACGACCGGGATCAGCACCCAGATCGGACGCGAGGTCTTGTTGGCAGGCAGCCAGTCGTAATATGCGGCCAGCAACATCACCAACGTGATCTTGGTCAGCTCCGAAGGTTGCAGTCGCATGAAACCGAGGTCGATCCACCGCTGGGCGCCCATGCCGACGGTGCCGACCAGTTCAACGGCGATCAGCAGCACGATCGACAATGCGTAAGCAACAACAGCCATGTTGCGCCAGAACCAGATTGGCACCATTGCCACGATAAGCATGACGGTCAAGCCCATGACAAATCGCTTCATCTGCGGTTCTGCCCACGGTGTGAATGATCCGCCGGCAACCGAATAAAGCATGAGGAAGCCAACACCAGCGACGGAGATCAGAAGCAGAGTGAGTGGCCAGTTGAGATAGAGAATCTTGCGGATGCCCGTCGGCGTGTGTTTGACGTTATACTCAAGATAACTCATGCCCGGTCGCTCCCCGAGCGGCGCAGGTCGGGGCGCTCGCGCTCCAGGCGCTCCTGCAGTTCCTTGATCCTTTCGCGGTCTTTCGCCGGATAGGCTTCCAGCGGTGGCGGTCCTTCATAGAGCGCCTGCAACATGATATCGCGCGCCAGAGGGGCGGCCGCTTTTGAACCGCCGCCGCCATGCTCGACCACCACCGAGACCGCGTATTTCGGATTGTCGTAAGGGGCGAAGCAGACGAACAGAGCGTGGTCGCGCCGCTCCCATGGAAGGTCGCTGTTCCGGATCACGCCGGCGGCGCGTTCTGCGGCGGTGATGTTGCGCACCTGGCTGGTTCCGGTCTTGCCGGCGAGCCGATAGGCATCCTCGATGATGCGGCTGCCATAGGCCGTTCCGCGCCGGTCATTGCTGACCGAATACATTGCCCTGCGAATCCGGCGCAGGTTGTTTTCATTTATGCCCATCGGCTCGCCGGCACCCGAAGGTTGTTCAACGCCGCCAATGGATTTTACCAGCCGGGGCGTGACGCTTCGGCCAGTGGCGATGCGCGCGGACATGACCGCCAGCTGCATGGGTGATGCCAGCATGAAACCCTGGCCGATCGAAGAGTTCGCCGTGTCGCCGACCAGCCACTCTTCGTCATGCACGCGAACCTTCCAGTCGCGGTTCGGGGTCAGGCCTCGGGCGACAGCGGACATTGGAAGGTCGTGGCGGACACCCAGTCCCAACCGGTTGGCCATTTCCGAAATCCGGTCGATCCCGACCTTGAGCGCCACGTCGTAGTAGTAGACGTCGCAGCTGCGCTTTAGCGAAGTGTTCAGGTCGACATAGCCGTGGCCACCACGTTTCCAGCAGTGAAACCGGCGGCTGCCGACTTTCAGGAAACCGGGACAATAGACGGTATCGTCCGGTCCGACAATTCCGGCCTCGAGCGCGGCCAGCGCGGTCACCATCTTGAACGTTGAGCCGGGCGGATATGTGCCCTGAACTGACTTATTCGCCAGCGGCCGATAGGGGTCGTCCTGCAAACTGCGGTAGTCGGCAACCGAAATGCCCCGCACAAAAAGGTTGGGATCATAGCCGGGAGCCGAAACACAGGCCCGCATGTCACCGGTTTCACAATCAATGACGACTGCGGCGGCGCTTTCCTTGCCCAGCCTTGCCTGAACATAGCTTTGCAGATCCGCGTCGATGGTGATCTGCAGATCGGCGCCGGGCTGGCCTTCGCGCCGGTCAAGTTCCCGCATGACACGCCCTGCGGCATTGACCTCGACCCGTTTGGCGCCGGCCTTGCCGCGCAACAGGCTTTCGCGCTTGGCTTCCAGACCGACCTTGCCGATCTGAAAGCGCGGAATGCGCAGCACGGGTTCGGGATCCTCGAGCTGTTTGAGATCATAGTCACTGACCGGGCCGACATAGCCGACCACATGGGCAAAGGCATCACCACGGGGATAGACGCGGATCAGACCCACTTCGGGGGTGATGCCGGGCAGGGCCGGGGCATTCACCGCGACTTTCGAGATATCCTCCCAGCGGATCTGGTCAGCCAGCGTGATCGGGAGAAACGGCGGCGAGCGACGCATTTCGGTGCGGGCGCGTTCCAGATCTTCGCCGTCCAGAGGGATCAGTTGCGACAGGTCTGCAATCACCTTGTCAACATCGCCGGCATCTTCGGGTACGATCACGATCCGGTAAGACGGCGAATTCTGCCCGATGATCTTGCCGTTACGGTCAAAGATCTCGCCGCGTGACGGGGGGATCAGGCGGATGTTGACGCGGTTTTCTTCGGCCAACAGACGAAACTCGTCAGCCTGATCAACCTGCATGAACCTCATTCGCATAGCCAACCCGCCGACAAAGGCAGCCTGCATGCCGCCCAGCACAAGAGAGCGTCGCGTCAGCAGGCGGTGAGTTTGTTGAAGCTCGCGCGGATTGTGTTTCATGCCCGACCTCCAAAGGCCTCGGCATCCGAGGGTGCCAGTTTGCGAACACCCAACAGGTACTGCGTTGCGAACGCTACAAGCGGATAGACCAGAACGGTCAGAACCAACTGGCTCAGTGTCAGCCAGAGCGGGGCTTGCTGCACAAGAAACAGGCCTAGGATCACCCGGTTCAAAAGTGTGACCGCCACCAGAACGGCCCCAACGGACAACCATTCGCCCACAAAGCTTGCATCGCTCATGCCCGCGGAACTGCCACGCAGATAGGCCGCGCCGATGACGACCAACGACGACAGCAGGCCGGGCGGGCGCCCGAACAGCAGATCAGCCAGAAGCATTACCAAAGCGACACTGAGTATCGGAACGAAATCGGGCCGCCGTAGCGACCATGCGAAGGTGAAGGCAATAAGCAGGTCCGGTGGGGCAAGGCGTCGGGGCACTGTTTCAAGCGGCAGCAGATGAAAGAACATGATCAGAAGTGCCAGACCGAGATAAACCAACCGCATGGCCCAGATCCGCGAAGGCGCGCGTTCACTCATTGCGGGCCTCCTCTTCTGTTTTCGGAGCGTCGGCTCCGCCGGGATGGGGAACCGCACGCACCGGCCCGACGATCCCGCCCGGATCATCAATCGGCACCGAGCCATGATGGCGCAACACCCGCAAGAATTCGAGCCGTTCGTAATCTGCCGACAAGCGCACGCGAAGCCGCCCGGTGGGTGACGCTGCGACCTGTCCAATCAGCAGTCCGGCGGGAAACACGCCGCCATCTCCGGAACTGACGACCCGGTCGCCGGGGCGAACCATGTCGGGGTTTTCGAGGAAATCGATCACGGGTGCTGCGGTGTTGTCGCCGGCCACTAGCGCGGTCTGGCCCGAAGGCTGGATGGTTGCAGGAACCGAGCTGGCCGCGTCGGTCAGCAGGATCACCCGTGCGGTGTTGCGTCCAACGCCCGAGATCCGGCCGACCAGCCCGATCCCGTCCATCGCGGCCCAGCCGTCGACAATTCCATCCCGTGCTCCGACATTCAGCAGCACTGATTGCCGAAAGGGAGACCCACTGTCGGCCATCACCACGCCGGTTATGAAGGTCAGCCGAGGATCCAGTCGCACGTTGTTGAGGTCCAGCAACCGCGCGTTTTCCTGTTCGAGTTGGAGGGCCGCCTCTTTCCATGCTCGCATCTGACGCAGTTCGCTACGCAGTTCGCGGTTTTGTTCGGACAGGCGATGATAGCTCTGGAAATCCCGGACAAGATTGATGGTCGCCGTCACCGGAACCATGGCCCAGTCCATCGAGGGAACGACTCGGTCTGTAACTTGCGCGCGAAACCTTTCGACCCGGGGGCTGTCGATGCGCCAGACAAGGAAGATGCCAAGCAGACACAGCAGGATCACCCCCAGAAGGAGACGGCGCAGGGGGGCTCCGTATTCCTCGCGCTGTGAGCGGTCCTTGGCCAAGGATCTCCTTTCGGCGCAGCTCGGGTCTAAACCCTGCGGGGTTGATTTCCCGCTGGGTCGAGCCTGCGCCCCTTAGCTGTCGTAGTCAATCGCGTGGCGCAGCTGCTTTTCGTATTCCAGCGCCTTGCCGGTGCCCAGGGCCACGCAGTTCAGGCTTTCATCGGCAATGGAAACCGCCAGCCCGGTCTGTTCGCGCAGCGCCAGATCCAGATCGCCCAGGAGCGCGCCGCCGCCGGTGAGCATCACGCCCCGGTCGACAATATCGGCGGCCAGATCCGGCGGGGTGGTTTCCAGCGCGGTCATCACCGCTTCGCAGATCTGCTGAACCGGTTCGGCCAGCGCTTCGGCAACCTGCGCCTGGCTGATCTCGATCTCTTTCGGAACGCCGTTCAGCAGGTCGCGACCGCGGATCTGCATCGACTGACCTCGCCCGTCATCGGGCATCCGTGCAGTACCGATCGAGGTCTTGATACGCTCGGCGGTGGATTCACCCACCAGTAGGTTCTGCTGACGGCGCAGATAAGAAATGATCGCCTCGTCCATGCGGTCGCCGCCAACGCGGACCGATCGGGCATAAACGATGTCGCCCAGCGACAGGACGGCAACTTCAGTGGTTCCGCCGCCGATATCGACAACCATGTTTCCGGTCGGATCGGTGATCGGCATACCCGCCCCGATGGCGGCTGCAATCGGCTCGGCAATCAGGCCCGCACGGCGGGCGCCTGCAGACAGAACCGATTGGCGGATCGCGCGTTTTTCCACCGGAGTCGCGCCATGTGGAACGCAGACGATGATCTTGGGCTTTGAGAAGGTCGAGCGCTTATGCACCTTGCGGATAAAGTGCTTGATCATTTCCTCGGCGGTGTCGAAGTCCGCGATCACCCCTTCGCGCATCGGGCGGATCGCCTCAATGCTGCCGGGAGTGCGGCCCAGCATGAGCTTTGCGTCTTCGCCCACGGCCAGAACTTTCTTCTGACCGTCCTTCACGTGATAGGCCACCACTGAGGGTTCCGACAGGATCACCCCGCGGCCCTTTACATAGACCAGCGTGTTCGCAGTCCCCAGGTCAATTGCCATGTCCGCAGTGAACAGGCCGCCCAGACTACCAAAGATCGCCATGTTGTTGTGATCCTGCTTGCCAAAATTCTTGATTTTGCCCACGACTCGATGGACGAGGGACGTCAGACTTATAGGGTGCGGCGGTCTTATGTAAAAGGGCCGAATCCAAATAGTTCAGCACGTTTTCGCCTCACGTATCGGCAGGGTAAAAGGCATCATGCTCTCATATCAACACATTTACCACGCCGGGAACCTGGCTGACGTGCAGAAACACGCATTTTTGGCATGGATGCTGAAATATCTGACCCGGAAGGACAAACCGCTCAGCTACATCGAAACACATTCCGGGCGAGGCCTGTATCACCTCGATGCAGCCGAGGCGGTCAAGACCGGCGAAGCCAAGGCTGGGATCAGCCGCCTGCTTGCTGAGGGAATGCTCGATGAAGGGCACCCGCTGCTTGAGGCGCTTGAGCAGGTGCGGGCAAAACATGGCGAGACGGCGTATCCCGGATCACCCGTTCTGGCGGCCGAGTTGCTGCGCCCGGGCGACAGCCTGCATCTGGCCGAATTGCATCCGCGAGAACATGCGGCGCTGGCGGCTGCCATGCGGCCTTATGGCGCCAAGGTCTATCGTGAGGATGGATATGCGCTTGCGCAGTCCTTGACACCGCCTGTTCCGCGCCGCGGGTTGATGCTGATTGATCCGAGCTATGAGACATCAGACGACTATTCCGCCATGTCTGCGCGCATCACGAAACTGCACCGCAAATGGAATGTCGGTGTCATCGCGCTTTGGTATCCAATCCTGACGACAGACGCGCACCTGCCAATGTTGGAAAAACTGGAAGCGCAGGCGTTACCCGGCGGTTTCCGCCATGAGGTCCGCTTCTCGCCCGTGCGAGCAGGGCACCGGATGATTGGATCGGGCCTTTTCGTGATCAATGCACCTTACGGGATTGCAGAGGAAGGCAAGAAGCTAGACCAGTTGTATCAGGCGTTGGGGTGACTGCCCGCAAGCGATCTTTGGCACATTCCATTCGCCTCGGGTGTGCGGCGGTTGCAAAGATCCGTTGGGTGCATAACTTGACGGTGCAAGTATCGAACTGGGGGATAGCATATTGACCACTATTATTAAGTTTTCTGCGCTGGCAGCGGTTCTCGTAACCGCGGCGGCCTGCGCCCCTCAAAACCCGACGCAGCACGAAGTCGCATGTGTCGGTGGCACCCTGACCGGGGCTGCAATTGGCGGCGCAATCGGCAACAGGTTCGGTGGCGGCACCGGCCAGACCATCGCCACGGCGGCAGGTGCCTTTGCCGGCGGCGCAACCGCCGTCCGGGCGATGAACTGCTGAGAGGAATTGATATGAAGCCCATGACAATTGCCCTCTTCTCGACCCTCACTCTGTCGACAGTTGCTTTTGCCGAGACCATGCCCGGCGAGGCGCTGCTTTTGCTGGATGGCGATGGCGATGGCACCGTGAGCTTCGACGAATTCAACGAGCGTATGAACACGCTTTTTGGTGGTATGGACACCAATCAGAACGGTAGGTTGGAACGCTCTGAAACCGAAAGTTTTATGAGCAAGGATATCTTTGACGCAACCGATATCAATGGCAGCGGCACCATCACCAAGGGCGAATACGACGCCCAGATCCGCAAGGATTTCGAAGGTGCTGATCGGGACGGTGACGGCACGCTGGATTGAACCCGGCAAATTCCCGGATGCAGGCTGCATTTCGGCCGGTCGGAGCACCCGAATGCGTTGAAACAGCGGCGGATGTCGCACCGGAGGTCTGGCAAGTTGGAGAACGACAAGGTCCAAAAATCCGAATCTGAAAGAGGTTCGGTGTTGTTCGAACCGCTGTCATTGCCTTGCGGTGTGGTGTTGAACAACCGGATTGCCAAGTCGGCAATGTCTGATTCATTGGGTGATGGAACAGGTCATCCGACAACCGAGCAATTCAGGCTGTATCGGCGATGGGCTGAGGGTGGCGTGGCCTTGTCCATAATTGGCGAGGTGCAGGGTGACCCGGGTTTTGCCGAGAAGCCGGGCAATCTTGTGTTGAACCAAGCAGCTGATCTTGACCGGTTCAAGGAACTCGCCAGACACGGGGCAGGCGGTGGAGCCCAGCTCTGGCTGCAGCTCGGTCACGCCGGAGCGCTGGCTTATGAACCGACCAGCACACCAAAGGGCCCGAGCGCGCTCGACCTTCCGGGGTTGCGTTGCGAGAAGATGGAACGAGACGAAATCGAACGCCTGCCGGAAGGGTTCGCGGCCACGGCTCGAATGGCGCAGCAGGCTGGTTTTGGCGGGGTGCAGGTTCACGCGGCACATGGTTTCCTGCTGAGCCAGTTTCTTTCGCCACTGTTCAACCAAAGGCGCGACGATTTTGGCGGACCAATCGAGAACCGCATGCGACCGCTGATCGACACGATCGGGGCAATTCGGGCTGCGGTCGGGCCGGGGTTTCCAATTGGAGTGAAGCTTAATTCTTCGGATCAGCTGGAAGGCGGGTTCTCGGAAAGCGACGCGCTCAAGGTCGTGTCCGCGCTGGAGATGAGCTCGGTGGATCTGATCGACATCAGCGGCGGCACTTACTTTCCGGGGGCGAAATCCGCGTCGGATGGTGCAGGGCGTGGTCCTTACTTTCTTGAGTTCGCCAAGCATGCCCGAACGTTGACCACCAAGCCGCTGATGCTGACTGGCGGATTCAAAACGCGCGCGCAGGCAGAAAACGCAATTGCCTATGGTTCGATTGATGTTGTTGGGCTTGCCAGGGCTTTGGTTCTCGAGCCGTCTTTGCCGGAATTGTGGCGGGCCGATCAATTGGCGAAACCGGCTTTCCCTAGATTTTCGGAAACACCCGAGGGGGGCATTACCGCGTGGTATACGATGCGGATAGCCGATTTGGCGGAAGACCATTCGACGCCAGATTTCCGTGACGTGTTCGCGGCAATCAAGGCGTATGGAGCACGCGACCAGCATCGCACTGAGATTTGGTTGTCCCATTTCAGTTAGCTTGGGCTACGCCAGGCAGGTCCGGGATAGAGCAGAGGTCTCGCGCATACACAAAAGAAAACGGGCTGGATTACCCCCAGCCCATGCGACATATGTTAAGAAATGATGCGATAGGATCCAAGCGAACAGATCCTGTGTTTCGAGAGGCAGACATCTGACGAAAGTCGACTGATGTCTGCTGCGAGCCCGAAGCAGCCACTCGCAATGGGCATAGAATGCTGTGTACAGCCGCTGTTTCCATGCCGCTGAATTGGAATTTCTCCATTTACGTTTCGGGCACACTTGGACGCAGATCAAGTGCCTGAAGCACACGTTCTGACCATCATGTAGGGAGAAGATAGGCAGCCTCCATGGAATTGAATCCAGTGGGACTCTATTTCATTGTCCAGACGCTGACGGTTTTTTTACCGCTAGTATTGCTGAACTGGACCTTATTGCCTGCTACATCGATGTGCGCACAGATGGTGCCTGTCGGCTCTTTGTTGCCAAACCGAAAATTCCGGCAATATCGACCATTGTCCCATACCCAATTGATTTTGTATTGGCCTCGAGTGGTCTTGCCGCTTCCAGTCCCGTTAGCTTTGATTTTCGCTTTACCAAAATCGCCGCTCAGGGATTTCCCGACCACTATGTTCATGAAGTCAGCCTCGGTCTTGATACGTTTCCAGTTTTCCGCTGTGGCCTCAGTCGCATTAACAAAAAGTGTAGATGCGGCCACGATTACTGTCGCAAGCCTAATCATTTTCCTCCAATCCCTTTCCAATTTCCCCAAAAAATATAAATACTGTACCGCTCGAGGTGAGCTGTCAACCTGGCCACCAGCCCTTGGATTTACATCGGGCTGGACCATTACACACCCTAACTACCGAACAGCTGATCAAGCGCTTGAGCGCCATCCATGTACCGACTGGACGACGTCACGATACCACCATTCTGGTAGTCGCAGCGTACGGCGTTTTGTCCGCTGAGCAGACTTTGACCGGAGTTACACCAAGGCCAACTTTTTAATTTGAACATGCTCTCGAGGAAATCCTCGGGAGCATGTAGTGGCAAAAGCCCACCAAGCTGAGGGCGGACCTGTGTCGGTTCAACATCTACGGCATGGGCTGGTGGATTACCCAGCCCGTTTAAACCCGCTCGGTTCTCGGTCCCTCAGGTGAGATCCTTGTAGGAAATCTCGCGTGCATCGGTGCCCGGTCCGGCTTTGGCTCGGCGCACGATCAGGCGGTTCAGCGCATTGGTATAGGCCTTGGCTGAGGCCACGACCGTGTCGGTATTTGCCGACTGGCCGGTGGCGATCATGCCGTCCTCTTCAAGCCGGACCGAAACTGTGGCCTGCGCATCGGTGCCCTCGGTCACCGCGTGCACCTGATAGAGCTGCAGATGCGCGTCGGTCGGATACAGGTTGCGGATTGCCTTGAAGGTCGCGTCAACCGGGCCATCGCCCTGTTCTGTGGCCGACACATCCTTGCCGTCAATCTCCATTTCCACGGTCGATTCCGCCGGGCCGCCTGTGCCGCAGACAACTTTCATCGAGACCAGCTGCAGAAAGTCATTTTCGGCATCCTCGCCCGAATGCATCAGGGCAATGATGTCATCGTCGAACACCTCTTTCTTGCGGTCCGCCAGTTCCTTGAACCGAACAAAGATGTCCTTGAGCTGATTGTCTCCGACTTCGAAGCCAAGGGTCTCCAGCTTGTCGCGCAGGGCGGCACGGCCCGAGTGTTTGCCGAGCGGCAGCGAGGTGCCGGACAGGCCGATATCCTCGGGGCGCATGATCTCGAAATTCTCGCGGTTCTTCAGCATTCCGTCCTGATGGATGCCGCTTTCATGGGCAAAGGCATTCTTGCCAACGATGGCCTTGTTGAACTGCACTGGAAAGCCGGACACTGTCGAGACCCGGCGCGAGATGTGCATGATCTTGGACGTGTCGATCCCGGTGTGCCACGGCATGATGTCATGGCGGGTTTTCAGCGCCATAACCACCTCTTCCAGCGCGGTGTTACCGGCGCGTTCGCCCAACCCGTTGATCGTGCATTCGATCTGTCGAGCGCCGCCAGCAACGGCAGCGAGTGCGTTGGCGGTCGCCATGCCGAGATCGTTGTGGCAATGGGTGGCAAAGACCACTTCGTCAGCCCCCGGAACCGTTTCGATCAGGCGTTTGATCAGGTCGGCGCTTTCCACCGGAGCGGTATAGCCCACTGTGTCTGGAATGTTGATTGTCGTGGCGCCGGCCTTGATGGCGATTTCGATCACTCGGCACAGGTAATCCCATTCGGTGCGCGTGGCATCCATCGGCGACCACTGTACGTTCTCGCAGAGATTGCGGGCATGGCTGACAGTCTCATGGATCTTGTCGGCCATCTCGTCCATGGTCAGGTCTGGAATGGCCCGATGCAGGGGCGAGGTGCCGATAAAGGTGTGAATCCGGTTCTTCCCGGCACCTTTGACGGCTTCCCAGCAGCGGTCGATATCGGCAAAGTTGGCGCGGGCAAGCCCGCAGATGCGGGAATTCTTGGAGCGCGCAGCAATCTCGCTGACGGCCTTGAAATCGCCCTCGGAGGCGATCGGAAACCCGGCTTCGATAATATCCACGCCCATGTCGTCGAGAAGCTCGGCAATCTCCAGCTTTTCGTCGTGGGTCATTGTGGCGCCGGGGCTTTGCTCACCGTCGCGCAGGGTCGTGTCAAAGATCAAGACGCGCGAGTCGTCGCGGGCTGCTTCCGTGGAATTGGTCATTTTGGTATCACTCTCGTTTCTGTCCTAAAGCCTGATGGCGCGCGATGCGTCTCCTCTGAGCGGGCGCGCCTTAGGGCACGCTCAGAGGCGGACTAGGAGCAGGAGGCCACGCAGCGACGCGCTGTGAGCAGCGGTCTGAAAATGGATATGCGCGTGACGTGTCATGGCGTCGATTTATACGGATCCCGCACGATAATGGGAAGCGGGAAATTGATCCGATTGAGCAAATTCAAGATGGTGTGTGGCCTGAGTGCCCGTCAGGAGAATGACCAGGAATTGACGGCCAGCGCGGATCAGCCGTCCGAGGCGGGGTCGTCGTCCGAGGTCAGGGCACCATTGTCCCAGGTCCCGGTTTCCTCCTGCCCGCTGGCATAGCGCATGGTGCCTTCGCCCTGCCGCTTGCCCTTGCGGAACATGCCTTCATAAACATCGCCATTTGCGTAGGTGGCTGTTCCCCGCCCCGAGATTTCGCCGTCTTCCCACTGCCCTTCGTAGCGGAAGCCGTTTGCCATCACGATTTCACCTTCGCCATGACGCTGGCCGTCAACGAACTGCCCGGAATAAACCGATCCGTCGGCATAGGTCGCGACGCCCAGCCCATGGCGTTGGCCGTCCTCCCAATCACCTTCGTAGCGGTAACCATCGGCATAGGTCATCACACCCTTGCCATGATTTCTCGCATCTCTGAACTGACCTTTGTAGACGATGCCGTTTGCGTAGACCGCCGTGCCTTCGCCTTCGATCACTCCGGCCAGCCAATCCCCTTCGTAGCTGGATCCGTCGGGATAGGTGATCTTGCCCTTTCCATCGGCGAGATCGGCGCTGAAGTTTCCTTCGTAGATCGACCCGTCAGGATAGGTTACGAGCCCCTGTCCCTCGATTTGCCCTGCGACCCAATCGCCAGTGTAGATATAGCCGTCGGTGCCGGTGAAAGTGCCCGAACCCTGCCGCCGGTCATCGGCAAAGCTGCCTTGGTAGACATCACCGTTGGCATAGATCACCTTGCCCTGGCCCTCGCGGCGGCCGGCTACCAGATCGCCTTCGTAGACATCGCCATTGGGTTGGGTTAGCCGACCATGCCCGCTGATCTGGTTGTCGGCCCAGAGGCCCACATAGGTCAGCCCGTCCGGCAGGGTCAGGCTGCCCTCTCCGTGACGCTGCCCGGCGAGGATTTCACCTTCGTAGATTGCCCCGTCGGGATAGGTGACCTTGGCCTTGCCCTGTTTCTGCCCGTCGACCCATTCGCCATCATAGACATAGCCGCCGGGGCTTTGCATCACGCCGCTGCCATGATGCTGAGCGTTCAGAAATCCACCTTCGTATCGAACGCCATTTGCGTAGACCGCAATCCCGCCGCCATTGATTACGCCGTCTTTCCAGTCTCCTTCGTAGGTACCGCCGTCGGAAAAGACGATCTTGCCGACACCCTCGGGTTTGCCCTTGGCGAACTCGCCTTCGTAGATCGAACCGTTCGGGAAGCGCGCAACACCGCGACCGAGGATTTCTCCGTCGACCCAGTCACCGGTATATTCATAGCCATTTGGAAGCCGATAAGTTCCTGTCCCATGCTGGAGACCGCCTCGGAAGGTGCCCTCGTAGACGCCGCCGATCTCATCCTGTGTGGTGAGAACCTGTTCGTTCTGCGCATGGACGGGGCCTGTGGCGATCGCGGCCAGAAGTGCGGTGCTCAGGAGAACTCCGGTAAGTGTCGATGCGCTGCGGATACCTGTCATGACTGTTCCTGTATGCCCTGTTGCCTAAACCCTTGCGCGGCGCCTTGAAACTAGGCGAGCAGCGCGAAGGGGGCAACGTCTTTTGCGGTATAACTCTTTTCCTCGGGCCACGATCTGGTAAATGGCGTGAGACTGTATGGGCAAGAGGGCAGTATGGCCGATCGTTTCCGCATCACTCTGGCGCAGCTCAACCCGGTTGTCGGCGATCTGTCCGGCAATGCCGCAAAAGCGCGGCAGGCATGGGAGCAAGGCAAGGCCGCAGGCGCCGATCTGGTGGCGTTGCCCGAGATGTTCATCACCGGGTACAACACTCAGGATCTGGTGACGAAGCCGGTTTTCCACCGCGCCGCGATTGCCGAAGTCGAAACTTTGGCAGCCTCTTGCGCGGACGGGCCAGCACTGGCAATCGGCGGGCCTTGGGTCGAAGACGGCAAGCTCTACAACGCCTACCTGATCCTCAAGGGCGGCAAGATCGCCTCAAAGTCGCTCAAGCACCACCTGCCGAACGAAACCGTGTTCGACGAGGTCCGTATCTTTGATGCTGGCCCGCTGGGCGGGCCTTATTCGGTTGGCAATACCCGCATCGGGTCTCCGATCTGCGAGGACAGCTGGCACGAAGACGTGGCTGAGACTCTGGCCGAGACCGGTGCCGAGTTTCTTCTTGTGCCCAACGGATCTCCTTACTTCCGGGACAAGATGGATGTCCGTCTCAATCACATGGTCGCACGTGTAATCGAGACCGGTCTCCCGCTGATCTATCTCAACATGGTCGGCGGGCAGGATGATCAGGTCTTTGACGGTGCGACCTTCGGATTAAACCCGGGTGGCGAACTGGCCTTTCGGATGCCTGTATTCGATGAAGCAATCACCCATGTTGACCTTGAACGCGGTGATGAGGGTTGGTGCATTCTGCCGGGCAATGAGGCCCCGTTGCCTGACGTCTGGGAGCAGGATTACCGTGTGATGGTCGAAGCTCTGCGCGACTACATGCGAAAAAATGGTTTCGGCAAGGTGGTTCTGGGTCTGTCTGGCGGCGTCGACTCGGCTCTGGTGGCGGCTATTGCGGTCGATGCGCTGGGTGCTGAGAATGTGCGCTGCGTGATGCTCCCCTCGGAATACACCTCGCAGGAGTCTCTGGATGACGCCGAGGCGGTCGCTCAGGCGCTGGGCGTGAAATATGACTATCTGCCGATCTCCGAAAGCAGGGCCGCTGTGACCAACACGCTTGCGCCGCTGTTTGACGGGCTGGCACCGGACCTGACCGAGGAAAACATTCAGTCCCGCCTGCGCGGGCTCTTGCTGATGGCGCTGTCCAACAAGTTCGGAGAGATGTTGCTGACGACAGGCAACAAGTCGGAAGTGGCAGTGGGCTACGCCACCATTTATGGTGACATGAATGGCGGTTACAATCCGATCAAAGATCTCTACAAGACCCGTGTGTTCGAGACCTGTCGCTGGCGCAATGCCAATCACCGGAACTGGATGAACGGACCGGAAGGGGAGGTAATCCGACCCTCCGTTATCGACAAGCCGCCCAGCGCAGAGTTGCGCGACGACCAGAAGGACAGCGACAGCCTGCCTGACTACCCGGAACTGGACGCCATTCTCGATATTCTCGTCGATCAGGATGGATCCATCGCTGATTGCGTGGCCGCCGGGTTCGACGGAGAAACAGCTCGGCGGGTCGAGCACCTGATCTATATCAGCGAATACAAAAGGTTTCAGTCGGCGCCCGGTGCGCGGCTCACCAAACGTTCGTTCTGGCTCGACCGGCGCTATCCGATGGTCAACCGCTGGCGCGACCGCGGCTGAATTCCGCCGAAACTGGCGTTTTGTTGATGACAGGGCGGTGTATGCCCGGATTTTGCCGCATTCTCGCCCAATGGCCGCCCAATTTGCGGCGAAAATGACACATGACAGGCGACGGGGCGGAAACAAAGCCCTCGTTTCGAGCAGTACGGGCCACTCCTGAAGCGGCGGCAGACCGCGTGGACGTTCGTGGATGAAACACTGTCGGAGCTATCGCCATGCCCAGCTCGAAGCCATCTTTATACGATGAACTGGATCCCATTCAGGCCTCATGTCAGGAGGTCGATGAGGCGGAGACCGATCAGGCGATCCGCAATCTGTTCGTTGACGAAACCGATCCGGAACCTGTGAAGCGCCGCTTGGCGGGCTCAGCCAGAACCAAAGTGATTTTGAAACGCGGCAAGGCCAAGGTCGATCTGGGTGGGGGCACCCGGCAAGACGCGGGAGATATGCCCGAGGCATACTCGGCGCGTGAACAACATAAAGTGGACATGGAACTGCCCGGGGGACGGTTGGGGTCCGGGGCGGGAGAGAGCGCCCCGCCTCAGTCCGACGCGCCGGCAGATGCGACCGGCGCGCGCCGCCGACGGATAACCTATGAACCGCATTGGTGGCACAGCGCGTTGATCCTTGTGGTCGCCATTTTCATTTATTCACCGCTGCTGATCCCTGTTCTGGTGTTTCTCGGATTGTCTGCCTTTGCGGTCGCCTACCTTACGGTCGGTCCAGACCGGTATTCGGAAATCTCCGAGGCGGCCTTTTTGCGGTTCGAAAGGATGGCGCCAGATTCGGCCGCCCGGGTTTTGGCCTTTAGGGACCGGATGGCCCGGCGCATTGATGCGGCCTTGCGGGTTTTGCCGGACAGCTGGCGCGAAAGGATCGGGCTGCCGCTGATGGATGAGGATCAGCCCCGCCACGCCAAGATGGATCAGGATCCATTTGAAAAACTGGCGGCTCAAGCGCGCGAAATGTGAGTCGCGCGGCCGAAACCCAGCCAGACATGGCGGCGGGGCAACACAGCGCAACGGATCAGGGTCTTTGAAGATTTGGTATTTGCGTTTCAGAACGGGGCGCGTCTGATGAAGTCGCTGCCATTTTTCAGGAACTTTTATGCCCGGGCCCGTTCTTGCGCCTTTTCAATCTGATTTGAACCTTCCGAAAACCGTCGATGTCGTGGTGATCGGTGGCGGCATTGTCGGCGTGTCGGCGGCATTGGAACTGGCCGAGCGCGGATTGTCTGTCCTGCTGTGCGAAAAAGGTCAGATCGGAGGCGAGCAAAGTTCGCGTAACTGGGGCTGGGTTCGGATCTCGCGCCGCGACCCAAGAGAGATCCCTCTGATGCTTGAGGCGACCCGAATTTGGGAAGGGCTGGACGCGCGCACCGGGCACGCGACAGGCTACAGGCGGACAGGCAACGTGTTTACTGTCGGCAGCGACCGGGATTTTGCGCGATACGAGCAATGGGCCCGTCATCTGCATCCTCACGAGGTCGAGTGCCGAATGGTCTCGGGTGCAGCGCTGGACCAATTGCTGCCCGGGCATCAGATGAAATTAAAGGGTGCACTATACACGCCCATGGACGGATGCGTTGAGCCACACAGGGCGGTTTCCGCGATTGCCTTGGGAGCCCGTGCCGCGGGAGCCCGGATCATGACCAGTTGCGCGGTCCGAACGCTGGATGTCGAAGGCGGGCGGCTTGCCGGCGTCGTGACCGAGCGCGGCCGTGTTGCCTGCCGGGCGGTGGTTCTGGCCGGAGGGGCATGGTCGCGGCTGTTTGCTGGTAACGCCGGAATTGCTCTGCCGCAGCTCAAGGTTCTGAACACGGTGATGCGCAGTTCGCCGGTCGCGGGTGGGCCCGAGCTTTCGGTAAAGTCCGGAGGCTTTGCGATGCGCAAGCGCGCCGATGGCGGGTATACGATTGCCGGCGCCAACGACAATACCGTCGATCTGGTGCCTGACAGTCTCCGAATTGGCTACAGGTTTCTCAATTCCTATCGGCAGGAATGGCGTTCGCTGCGGTTTCGCCTGTCCCGCCGTTGGCGCGAGGAAGCAGCGCAGGCGCGGAGATGGCGGCCAGATGAGATAACACCGTTCGAAAATTGCCGAATTCTTGATCCAGCCCCGTCGGAACGGTCATTGCGCCTTGCATGGGATGCTGCACGCAAGGGCTTTCCGGTTCTTGAAAAGGCCGAGATCGTACAGAGCTGGGCCGGCCTGATCGATGTCACTCCGGATGCAATCCCGGTGATCTCTCCGGTTGATGCACTGCAGGGAATGTTCGTTGCGACCGGCTTTTCAGGACACGGGTTTGGCATCGGACCGGGCGCGGGTCGGTTGGTCGCCGACCTGATTACGGGTGCGGCCCCTGTAGTGGACCCGCACCCGTTTCGCCTGTCGCGATTTACGGATGGCAGCAGGGTCGCACCCGACCCCGGCTGCTGATCTTAACCCATCATTTGATAACTGACTGGAACAAAGCGGAACCCGTCGCCTCGGGGCTCGACGAAGCCTGCGGCCGGGAACGGCATGTGGTATCCGATCATCGGCACCTTGTCCGCAGCCAGCATTCCCAGCACCTTTCGGCGTGAAGCGGTCGCGGCAACCTTGTCCATGTCGAATTTGACCTCCCAATCGGGGCGCGCGAAGGACCATACGTAATGGTTTGCCAGATCTGCGGTCAGAACCAGCTGTTGTCCGTCGCTTTCGACCATGTAGGTCATATGCCCCGGTGTGTGACCAAATGCGGCCATGGCAGTGATGCCGGGGGCCACTTCGCCACCATCCTTGATGAAGCTCATCTTTTCGGCCAGCGGGGTCACGTTCTTGGCAACCAGGTCCCCGACCCGGTTTCCGGCATCCATCGCCGCCCAGAAATCGTATTCGGTCGACGCGGTGACATAGCGGGCATTGGGAAAGCTCGGGGAGCCATCGGTCATCATCCCGCCAATGTGATCGGGGTGCATATGGGTCAGGACAACTACATCGATGGCTTCGGGAGTGACACCCGCTTCGGCCAGTGCGGCCTGAATACCGCCCTTGCCGAGACCGGTATCGAACAGAACCAGTTCCGAACCGCTGTCGATAAGCGTCGGGGTGAAGTAGAATTGCGTTACGTCGGCGGGGATGAAATTCTCGGCCGAGACCTGTGCGAATTCCTCTTCCGAGGCGCCGCCTCCAAAGATCTCGCGCACTCCGTCCCGCGGGAAATTTCCATCCAGCAGCGTTGTCACCGACATGCCGCCCAGCTTGAAGGTGCGGGCATTGCTGGCGGGCGCGTGTCCGCCGTGACCCGCTGCAAGAGAAGGTGTCGCAGCGGTTGCGAGCGGCAAGGCTGCCGCTCCGGTCAATGCAGCGCGGCGGGTCAGATTGAATGTCATTGCGTATCCTCCGTGTTGTTTTCCTTTCGGTGAGGTAGCGCAGCAGGGTGAAAGGAAAACCGTGCAGAGGTGCCGGGCTAACTGTGCGCAAAAGCACAGTATGTTAGGCTGCTAGCATCGCATGGGCCAGGGAGGAGGCGATCCGATGAGCGCGCAATCTAGAAGCGGGACCAAGAATGCAAACAAGACACAGGCTACGTCGACGGATATCGGTGTGTTCCTCGATGCGATCAACCCGGCGCGGCGTGCGGACGAAGCCAGAGAACTCGACAGGCTGTTCAGGCAGGTCACAGGATACGAGCCGGTTATCTGGGGGGCATCCATCGTTGGGTACGGCCGGTATCACTATCGCTATGCTTCGGGCCGCGAAGGCGATTTCCTTGCCACCGGATTTGCGCCACGCAAAGCGGCGTTTTCCATCTATATAATGCCGGGTTATTCAGACTATTCCAAAATCCTTGCCGGACTGGGCAAACACAGAACCGGAAAATCCTGCCTGTATGTCAACAAGCTTGCCGATATTGACCTGGAGGTCCTGGGAGAACTGATCCGAACCGGGCTTGATGACCTGAACGGTATCTGGCCGGTCGAACCGACATAGCCCCGACTCCTCGGGGCCGGCCAACAGCAGTAAAAGCGGAACCCCATACCGGTGGATCTGGATTGCTGGACAAAGCCCCTCCGCTGTGACAAGAGCCGCTCCAACAGGAGACCGAGATGACCACCACCCGATTTGCCCCGTCGCCCACCGGTTACATCCATGTGGGTAACCTGCGCACTGCCTTGATGAATTACCTGATTGCCAGAAAGGCTGGCGGCACATTCATCCTGCGTATCGACGACACCGACCCGGAGCGGTCGAAAGAGGAATACGTCGATGCGATCAAACAGGATCTGGAGTGGCTGGGCCTGCATTGGGATCGGGTCGAACGCCAGTCCGAGCGTTTGGATATGTATGCCGAGGCAGCCGACCAACTGCGTGGGATTGGGCGGTTCTACGAGGCATTCGAAACTCCGACGGAACTGGATCTGAAGCGCAAGAAGCAACTCAATATGGGCAAGCCGCCGGTCTATGATCGCGCGGCCCTGAGCCTGTCTGAAGCCGACCGGGAGGCGCTGCGCGCCGAGCGCGGCAACGGTGTCTGGCGCTTCAAGCTGGATCACCAGCGGATTGAATGGAACGATGGGATTCTCGGCGATATTTCCATCGATGCCGCCAGTGTCTCTGACCCGGTTTTGATCCGGGGCGACGGGCAAGTGCTTTATACGCTGGCCTCGGTAGTAGACGATACCGATATGGGCGTCACCGACGTCGTGCGTGGATCGGACCACGTGACCAACACCGCGACGCAAATTCAGATTATGGCCGCTCTTGGCCATGGGCATCCACGGTTCGCACATCATTCGCTCCTGACGGGCCCGCAGGGCGAAGCATTGTCGAAGCGGCTGGGCACGCTGGCGTTGCGCGACCTGCGCGAGCAGGGCGTTCAGCCGATGGCATTGCTGAGCCTGATGGCGCGGCTGGGATCGTCGGATCCGGTCGAACTGCGTTCCGAAATGGCCGAACTGATCGACGGGTTCGATGTGGCCCGGTTTGGCACCGCGCCGACAAAGTTCGATGTGCAGGATCTGTTTCCTTTGACGGCGCATTACCTGCAGACGCTGACAGAAAGTGCCGTTGCAGATCGGCTTGAGGCCATCGGCGTGCCCGGCGATCTGGCAGGGGCATTCTGGTTGATGGCGCGTGGGAACATCCAAACCCTGAACGACCTAGAGGGGTGGTGGGCGCTTTGTCGGGATGGCGCCGACCCGATGATCGCTGACGAGGATCGGGACTTTATCGCCGAGGCAATGGCCTTGCTGCCCGAAGGCCAGCTTGATGGCGACAGTTGGAGCGCGTGGACACAAGCCGTGAAGCAGGCCACCGGGCGCAAGGGTAAAGGGCTGTTCATGCCATTGCGCAAGGCGCTGACGGGGCAGGAGCGCGGGCCGGAAATGGCGGCTTTGCTGCCACTGCTGCAGGTGATCAAGGCGCGCGGTTAGGTTCTCTCGGTCGCGACAACAATGAGGGGCGCGTCCGTTTGAGCGGCACGCCCATTTTTGGTGTGCCTTCTACGCATTGTCTGCGCCCCGGATCGCTGCAAGATCGGCAGCAGAGATCACGCGAGTGCGGCAGGCAAGCTCCCGATCAACGAAATTCGTTTCCTCGGGCCGTAGTTGCTGATGGCGCGGATACCGGGGCTCTATCCGGTCGTCGAGCACGGGCGCATCCCATCCGTCGGTGGTTTCAAAAAAACGGCGTGCGCCCTCAACTCCATAGTTCCGCAGGTAACCCTGAACCACGACGTCGAGATAGCTCAGCAGCACCGGATGTCGGTTCGAGGGTTCCGCCTGTCGATTGGGTGGGACCGCATAAACAGCGATTTCCACAGGATGCTTGATCGGGTGAGTGATCGAGCCGGTGGCGGGAATCCGGTCATAGGCCCATTCTCGCTGGTCCAGAGCCGACCAGTCATCATTGGGTACATGGGCGATCATGCCGTCGATTTCGGTATCTGGGTCGGGGATCGCGGTCAGGAACGCAACCGGGCGCAGATCCGTATGACGCCAGGCGCGCCGCCATCCTTTCAGGCGGGCGGGTTGGAGATCGGGAAAGTCGTGGGTGGCCCCGTTTACGAGGCTTCCGTAACCAAAGAAATAGGGGGTGGCTGTCATGCGGATACGGTTCCTGCCGAAACTGCGATTGATGTATGTCAAACCGGTTTTTAGGGCGTTGTGCAATGGTCGGGCATCAAGGCGACCTCAGGAGGGTGGAGATGCGGATCACAAAACGGACGAATATCGCAATTCGTCTTTTGATGTACTGTGCAGCAAACAAGGATCGTCTGGTGACCAAGGCGGAGATCGCAGAGTGCTGCAACATCTCTGAGAACCATCTGGCTCAGGTCATCAACCAGTTGAGTCAACTTGATTTTCTGAACACTCAAAGGGGGCGAAATGGGGGGATGACCCTTGCTCGACCAGCCGATCAGATCCGGATCGGAGAAGTGTTTCGGCTGATCGAAGGCGGTTTGCCCATTGCTGAGTGTTTTGCCGATGCCGACAACACCTGTCCGCTGACAGATGCCTGCCGTTTGCGTGTGGCCCTGGCTGATGCAGCGCATGCGTTTTACGATTCGCTTGACGCGCTGACGCTTGAATCCCTGATCTGCGACAATTTTGACCTTATGAAGCTGCTGCAGCCGGTGAGCTGCACCCGCTGATCTGTCCCGCCGCTACTCCCGGGCCCGCAGAACATGTGCGGGTCTGGCGGCCAGCGGGCGCCAAGCGAACAGCAGCCCGGCCGTAAGCGTGGCGGCGATTCCTCCCAACACGATGGCCAGCGCTGAGCTCCATATCACGCTGAACTCGGTATCCAGAACATAGGTGCTGACCGCCCAGCCGGCGCCGATTCCGGCTCCGAGTGCGACAACGCCGGCGGCGGCTCCCAACAGAACCGCCCGCAAGGCGAAGCTGAGCAGGATACGGTTGCGGGCGGCGCCCAGTGTCTTGAGAACGGCTGCTTCATAGGTGCGGGCCTGCTCCCCGGCCGCAGCGGCGCCGATGAGCACCAGAAAACCGGTCAGTAGCGCAGCGCCGGCGCCATAGGACGTCGCGGCGGCGAGACCGGCCAGCATACCCGATACCCGGTCGATGGCGTCACGAACCCGAATTGCGGTGATGTTGGGAAACTGGCCGGCGAGGTCGCGCAGGATCGCGGCTTCGGCCTGTTCTTCGGCGTATACGGTTGCAATGAAACTGTGTGGTGCACCCTGAAGCGCTCCGGGATTCATGGCTAGAATGAAGCCCATTCCTGCGGTCGAGAAATCGACTTCGCGGAAAGAGGCTATTTCAGCGGTGATGTCGCGCCCGAGAATGTTCACTGTCAGTCGATCGCCCAGCGACAGTCCCATTTCAGCGCCTTCTTCGGCGGCGAAACTGATCAGAGGTGGACCGGAATAGTCCTCGGGCCACCATTCGCCCTGCGTCAGTGTGGCATTGGCCGGTTTGCTGTCAGAGTAGGTGACACCACGGTCGCCCTGGAGTACCCAGTGCTCACCGGCCACTTCGCGTGCGGGACGATCGTTGATACGGGTTATGATGCCTCGCAACATCGGCGCGCTTTCGATGCGGCTGACCGCAGGGTCGCCAGTCAGCCTGTTTTCGAAGCCCGGCATCTGGTCCTTCTGGATATCGACAAAGAAGTACGACGGCGCGACATCAGGCAGGTTGCCCGAGATTGCATTGCGCAGAGTGCCGTCGATCTGCCCGACTGCCGCAAGAACCGACAGCCCTAGTCCGAGCGACAGCACAACCGAACCGGCGCCTTCGCGGGGGCTGGAGATTGCCGCAAGCGCCCAGCGAAAGGCCGGCTTTCCGCGCGAAGTCTTGCTAGACATGCGCGCCAGTCGGCGAGCGACCCATGCCATGATTGCCAATAGCAGCAACGCTGCCGCAAGTCCGCCAGTGGTCCAGAGTGTCAACTCGGCCGAGCCGCTGAAATAGGCAGCGGTGCCGACCAAAACGGCAAGACCTGCCGCAATGGAGATCAGGTATCGGGGCGACGGCAGCAACCTTGTCGCCGCCAAGGCGTCGCGGAACAAGGAGGCGGCGCGGACCTCTTCGGTTCGGGCAAGGGGCCAGAGGGTAAAGATCAGTGCGGTCAGCACGCCATAGAGCGCGGCCTCGGCGAGCGGAGCGGGATAGAGAGCAAAGACTGCAGGTATCGGCAAGCGCGCTTCGATCAGCGGCCCCAGCAGGATCGGAACAAACCCGCCCAGGGCGAGTCCAAGGACGATACCCACCAGCGAGAGCACTCCGACCTGCAGGAAATAGGTCTGGAATATCGTGGCCCGATCCGCGCCCAACGTGCGCAAAGTCGCAATGACCGAGGTTTTATTGTCGAGATAGCTGCGCACAGCCGCCGAAACACCAATGCCGCCAACTGCGAGACCCGAGAGGCCCACGAGGATCAAAAAGGCACCAAGGCGGGCTACAAATTCCGCAACACCGGGTGCGCCGTTGCGAGCGTCGGTCCAGCGCAGGCCGGATTCCTCAAACCGGGATTGTGCTTCGTTTGCGACGGTTGGAAGATCTGCTCCTTCGGGTAGATCGAGCCTGTAGCGGGTTGAAAATAGTGTGCCGGGGGCAAGTAACCCCGAGGCCGACAGATCCTCGGTGGCGACGATGGTTCGCGGGCCCAACGCAAAACCGGCGGCGGCGCCGTCCGGTTCATGGGTGAGCATTGCCATGAGTACAAAGTCCTGTTCTCCGAGCCGGAAGTGGTTGCCGGGCTTCAGACCGAGCCGGTCAATCAGCACCCGTTCCATGACCGCACCGGGAACTCCATCCTTGCCGGACAGTGCATCGGGCAGGGAGATATTAGGTTCAAGCCCCACCTTTCCAATCAAAGGGTAAGCGGTATCGACAGCCTTGATCTGGGTCAGGCCGCGTTCGGTCTGCCCATCACGTTCCACCACGGCCATCGAGCGGAAATCCACGGTTTCCGAAACGGTCTGTGCCGTGTCCTGCATCCAGTCGCGTTCAGGTTGCGATGCGAAACGATAGGTGAACTCCATTTCGGCATCCCCGCCGAGAAGGGCAGCGCCTTCGCGGGTCAATCCGGCTTCGATGCCCGAGCGAACGCTGCCGACGGTGGCGATGGCTGCTACGCCCAGCGCAAGGCATGCTAAAAAGATGCGGAAACCTCGCAGTCCTCCACGCAGTTCGCGACGGGCAAACCGGGCGGCAAGACCCAGGCTCATTCCGCGGCCTCTTGCTGATCTGTTTCAGCGATGCGCCCGTCCCGCAGCCGGACCACGCGGTCACATCTCTGCGCGAGCGCGTTGGAATGCGTCACCAGGACCAAAGTTGCGCCGTGTCGGTCACGCAGACCGAACAGCAGATCCATGATTGCGCTGCCGTTGGTCTCGTCCAGATTGCCCGTGGGTTCGTCCGCCAGCAAGATATGCGGGCGCGGCGCAGAGGCACGAGCCAGTGCCACCCGTTGCTGTTCGCCTCCGGAAAGCTGTGCGGGATAGTGACCTGCCCGATGGGACAGCCCAACGGTCTGCAACTCGTCGGCGGCGCGGTCGAAGGCGTCGCGATGACCTGCCAGCTCAAGCGGCGTGGCAACGTTTTCGAGAGCGGTCATGGTGGGGATCAGGTGAAAACTCTGGAACACCACCCCCATATGGTCGCGGCGGAATCTGGCCAGTGCGTCCTCATCCATTGCGGTCAGATCATTTCCCAGCGCAGTGATCGTTCCGCCGCTGGCCTGTTCAAGTCCACCCATTAGCATCAACAGCGAAGACTTGCCGGATCCGGATGGGCCGACCAGACCCAAGGTCTCGCTTTTGGCAACGTCCAGCGTAATGCCATGAAGGATGTCCACACGTCCGGCATTGCCATCCAGCGACAAAGTCGCATCTTTGAGGGAGAGTATTGGAGTCGTCACGGGCGCGGTTCCCTGAAAAGTCTGTTCTTTGGATATGGAGCGCCAATGTTCATGCGCAAGGTCATGCTGGTTCTGGTTTCTGTTTTGTGGGGCGCTGCGGCAACAGCCGGACCGGTCACTGTGGCCGCCCTGGGAGATAGTCTTACGCAGGGCTACGGGTTGCCACCCGAAGAGGGTTTTGTGCCTCAGCTTGAGCGTTGGCTTTTGGATCAGGGGGTTGATGCGGAGCTGATCAACGCCGGAGTTTCCGGTGATACCACGGCAGGAGGCGCGGCACGAGTGGCCTGGACGCTCACGCCCGAGGTGGACGCGATGATTGTGGCTTTGGGTGGCAACGATGTGTTGCGCGGGATCGAACCTGCGGTTGCGCGGGATAATCTGGAAACAATTTTGAGCGCTGCAGAGGCCGCCGAGGTAGCCGTGTTGCTGGTCGGGTTGCAGGCGCCGGGCAACTATGGGGCGGTCTACAAAGAGGATTTTGAAGCGATCTATCCGGACTTGTCGAAAAAGTTCGGAACATTCTACGCAGAAAATTTTTTCGCGGGGCTGAACGCCGGTGGAGACCCCGAGGCGGCGCGCAGCTTGATGCAGAATGACGGAATTCACCCAAATTCGGAAGGTGTGACCCGAATCGTAACCGCGTTAGGACCGCATGTTCTGAAACTGATCGCGTCCGTTGAATGAGGCAAAGAGGATGCCGGGACGATTATTTTTGACTGAGTCTCTCTCCGCAGCGGCTGCTGAACTTGGGCCGGCGCTGGGCGACCTGGCGCCGGATTCACCGCGTTTCAACATTCAGCCCGGCCAGGAGGTTTGTGCGCTTTCTCCGCGCGGGTGGCAGCGGATGCGTTGGGGCCTGATCCCCGTGGGGCGGGTCAATGCACGCGGACGACCGGTGATGGAGACCATCATCAACGCGCGTTCGGAGACATTGTTCGGAAAGAGCGCCTTTTCCGGCACAGGCCGGGCGGTTCTGCCGGTCAATGGCTGGTATGAATGGACAGGGAAGGCCAGAGCCAAGACCGCGTGGCGGCTGTCCCCGAAAGCCGGTGGGTTCCTTTACTTTGCCTGCATCACCGATAAATGGATTGCACCGGGGGGGCAGGAGGTTTTGCAGTTGGCAACTGTGACCTGCCCGCCAAATGCCGATGTCGACCGGGTTCATCATAGAATGGGGGTATTGTTGCACCCCGAAGACGTGCCGCTTTGGCTGACGGGTATTCCCGAAACTGTTTCTTCCCTGATGGTGCCCTGGCCTGATGGTTTGTTGGATATCGAACTGGCAAAGGGCGTGGATTGGTCCGGCCCGTAAGGCCGTTTCCGGCGAAGACGTTCAGAACACGCTCTCCAGCTCTTTCAACTCTGCGTACGTATAACGTTCGGCGATTTCACCATCGTCGCCGGCGTGAAACTCAGGATCCTGTGGCAAGCAACCCAAACCGCATAGCTGAACGGCAACCATCGCGCGACTGTCGATATACCAGAGCCGCCCTCCGGGGGTTGCGATATAGCCGTTCACCCCTTCGAACCGGTCACTCTCCATGTCGCGGACGGTCGGAAACTCGGCGGGAACGTCGGGATCGTATGAGCCGTGCGTGTGAAGCGACGCGATCGGGGTGATGCCCGGTTTTGGCAAATTCGGCGTGCAGCCGTCATGGCCACCGCGCACCATCTCGGTAAAGGTGGGGGTCTGGTCCTCTGCCCGTCCGAGGTAGCCACAATACTCATATTGGGCGGCGAAAGACAGCTGTTGCAGCGGCGCGAAGCGCGCCTTGACCCGCTCGACCTGTTCGGGCGGTGGTGGCAGATAGGTCCCCAGCGGCTGAAACACGCAAGCGGTCAGGAGCAGGGCGAGGGCAAGGATCACGCGGCTCTCCGTGAGTATGGATCTTGCCACACCGAGCGCCACCTAGAGAACGGTGACGTGTGTGCCGATCGGAACGCGTTCGTACAGGTGGATGACATGTTCGTTCAGCATTCGAATACACCCGTTCGAGGCAGCCTGACCGATCGTCTGCGGCTGTGTGGTGCCATGGATCCGGAAATAGGTGTCGACACCGTTCTGGAACAGGTACAGCGCACGGGCGCCGAGCGGATTTTCGGGTCCGCCGGGTTGAATGTAGTCATTGTCGACGAACTTGGCGTAAGTCCGTGGGTCGCGCTCGATCATTTCCTGCGTCGGGCGCCATGTCGGCCATTCCTTTTTGACGTCGATTGTCGCCGAGCCAGAAAACTCGAGTCCGGCCTTGCCGACCCCACATCCATAGCGGATCGCCTTCCGAGGCTCGGTCACAAAATAAAGGTAGAATGAGCGCGGCAGGATCAGCAGGTGCCCCGGCTCATAGTGTTTCTTGATACGAACCTCTTGCGGGGTTGGGTCGAATTCGGTCGCCTTTTTGGCCGATGCTACCTGCGGCAAGGCACTGGCGGCAGCCGTTGCGGCAAGAAAGGAGCGGCGGGTAAGCATGGTCGGCCTCTGAACTGGTTAATCGTAAAGCATATTGTCGGGGTCGGCCCCGTGGTGGTCAACGGATTTGGCGGAAGTCTCGGAAAAGTGATGTTCAGTCTGCGGCTCCCAGAACACAGGTGACACATTTGAACATCAGGCCGTAAAGAGCCGGATGAACGTTGCGGTGGCCGGTTCGGCCCGCTTTACTGGGCACAACAGCAAGGAGAAATGAATATGGATGAGATCCAACCGCAGGGCGAGCTGACTCTGCGCACCTTGGCGATGCCCAAGGATGTGAATGTGAACGGCGACATATTTGGCGGCTGGGTGCTGAGCCAGATGGACATTGCCGCCGGGATCACCGCCGGGGCCCGCGCCCGGGGGCGGGTGGCAACCGTGGCAGTGGATGCGATGAAGTTCATTCGACCGGTCGGTGTGGGCGACGTTTTGTGCATATACAGCCACGTGCAGAGGATCGGGCGGACATCAATGGCGATCGAGATTGAAGCATGGGCATTGCGAGAACGTCATGGTGGCCGGGAAAAGGTGACAGAAGCGGTGTTCACCTTTGTGGCCATCGACGAACACGGACGACCAAGACCGGTCGAAAGCTAGGTGCTTGCAGCGGGGCGCTTCTAGACCTATCTGATTTTTGGAATGTTAACTGCGAACTCGTCGGAGGAGGATATCAGTGGGCGACAAGACCCTGACCTGCCTTGGCTGTGGCCAATTGAATCGCGTGCCTGACGCAAAACTCTCATCGGACCCGAAATGCGGAAAATGTGGCGTAGGGTTGATGACCGGGCAAGCTGTGGACGTGGATCCAGCCCGGCTGGAGAAAGCAGCACGGAACGACGATTTACCGCTTGTGGTGGATTTCTGGGCACCGTGGTGCGGGCCGTGCAAGATGATGGCGCCCGAATTCGCCAAGGCTGCGAAATCCCTCAATGGCAAAGCGCGTCTGGTAAAACTGGACACTCAGAAACACCAGTCAACCGGCGGACGATATCGCATCCGCGGTATTCCGACCATGGTGGCCTTTGAGCGAGGTAAGGAGAAAAAACGCCAGTCTGGTGCAATGCGCGCGGGGCAGATTGTCGGCTGGGTTCAGGGATAGAATTGGAAAGTGGGTTGGACGGGCCGAGCGGCCCGTCCGGCTGCAGGCCTTAGGCCAGAGCAATATCGTCGGCGCTTTCGCGGCCGTCACGGCCGGCGCGCAGCTCGTACGTGACTTTCTGGTTGTCGGCCAGGCCGGTCAGGCCCGAACGCTCGACAGCAGAGATGTGTACAAACACGTCTTTGCCACCTTCGTCAGGTGCGATGAAGCCGAAGCCTTTAGTGGTGTTGAACCATTTCACGGTACCGCTGGGCATATCCGTGGTCTCCTTTATTTTTGCTGCCCACGTGATTGCGGCAGCCCGGCGTCGTCGTCTGTATCGATAGACTGAATGCCGGAGGACGGAGACAGTGGTCGAAATAGAAAAACGTTAGCACCGAGAGATATGGCAGTCAGAGAGCCGTCTGACAAGTGCAGGTTTCGAGATCCTGCTGTCGGACCCGGACAAATCTTCAGGGATTTGCTAGACTTGCCCTACCGCAACATGAATAGGGGAGGGAAAGATGCGCTATGTGACGATCACCACCTGGGAAAATGCGGACGGGGCCGATTACGACCTCACGCTGGGAAGTATTCTGGACAAGAGGATGCCGGCGCTCAAGGCGTTGGGCGCGACACGGATTACAGTCGTGCGCACCAGCGAGCGCACCAGTGCCGCGATAACGGAATGGCCGGACGGCGCCACGCGGGATGCCGCCGAAGCCGCGATCGCCGCAGTGCGGGAGAAGGTCCATACCGAAGATTTCTCGCGCCTGACCGGCGAGATGAAGGGCGAGGTCGTGGCCGAACTCTGACGGCCCGAGCCGCCCTTCGGCCGCCGGGGTTTTTAGGGCTAGCTTGCCCCATGTGCCTGATATGTCCTGTCTGGTGCCGGAGATTGCCTGATAAGAAAGGCGGCGCCGCCAGTCGGAAGAAGGAACGGGATCTCTCCCGCGCCATGATAGCTGTCAAATGCACCCCTGGTGCCAGCAGGGGCCCGTTTCCTGATGCGCCGGGCGTGTCAGACCCGGAACGTATGTCGCGACGGGAGGGAAGATGCAGGCGGAGGGTTGAAGTTCAGTGAGTGCAGTGCGCGTTGCAGGATTCGAGTGAGTCGTGATGCGAACGCGCCTGCTTGCGCAGACGCTGCCTCGCACCCGGTCGCGATTCGCGGAGCGATTTATCGAACGAACTTTTTGTGCTTCAACCGCTTGGGTTCCAGCGCGTCCGGTCCCAGGCGGCGCTTCTTGTCCTCTTCGTAGTCCTCGAAATTGCCCTCGAACCATTCCACGTGGGCATCGCCCTCAAAGGCGAGGATGTGCGTGCAGATGCGGTCGAGGAAGAAGCGGTCGTGCGAGATGACCACGGCGCAACCGGCGAAATCTACGAGTGCGTCTTCCAAAGCGCGGAGGGTTTCCACGTCAAGGTCGTTGGTAGGTTCGTCGAGCAGGATGACGTTGCCGCCTTCTTTCAGCAGGCGCGCCATGTGGACGCGGTTGCGTTCACCGCCCGAGAGAAGCGAGACCTTTTTTTGCTGGTCGCCACCCTTGAAGTTGAACGACGAGCAATAGGCGCGGGAGTTGACCTGAGCGTCGCCCAGTTCGATCAGTTCCGCCCCGCCCGAGATGGCCTCCCACACGGTGTCATTGTCGGCCAGATCATCACGGGACTGATCGACATAGGAGAGTTTCACCGTGTCGCCCAGTTCGATCCTGCCCGAATCGGGCTCTTCCTGACCGGTCAGCATCTTAAACAGCGTGGATTTACCCGCACCGTTCGGGCCGATCACGCCGACGATGCCGCCGGGCGGCAGCGAGAAGGTCAGATCCTCGATCAACTGCTTGTCGCCCATGTGCTTGGCGAGGTTTTCCACCTCGATTACTTTGCTGCCCAGGCGCGGGCCGTTCGGGATGATGATCTGAGCGCGGGATAGCTTTTCGCGTTCGGACTGGTTGGCCATTTCGTTGTAGGCGGCGATCCGGGCCTTGGACTTGGCCTGACGCGCCTTCTGGCCTTGACGCATCCATTCCAGCTCGCGTTCCAGTGTCTTCTGCTTGGCCTTGTCCTCGCGGGCTTCCTGTTCCAGCCGCTTGGCCTTTTGTTCCAGCCACGCGGAGTAGTTTCCTTCGTAGGGGATGCCGCGGCCGCGGTCGAGTTCGAGGATCCAGCCGGTGATATCATCGAGGAAATAGCGGTCGTGGGTGACGATCAGGATGGTGCCCTTGTAGTCGATCAGGTGCTGTTGCAACCAAGCGATGGTCTCGGCGTCAAGGTGGTTGGTCGGTTCGTCCAAAAGCAGCATGTCAGGTGCTTCCAGCAGAAGTTTGCAGAGCGCGACGCGGCGTTTCTCACCACCCGAAAGTGTCGCGACATCGGCATCGTCGGGCGGACAACGCAGCGCCTCCATCGATACGTCGACCTGACTGTCGAGATCCCAGAGATTCTGGCTGTCGATCTCGTCTTGCAACTGCGCCATTTCGTCGGCGGTCTCGTCCGAATAGTTCATCGCCAGTTCGTTGAACCGGTCCAGTTTGGCCTTTTTGGCGGCTACGCCGAGCATGACATTGTCGCGCACCGAAAGGTTTGGGTCGAGCTCGGGTTCCTGCGGCAGATACCCGACCTTGGCGCCCTCTGCGGCCCAAGCCTCGCCGGTGAAATCGGTGTCGAGACCGGCCATGATCTTCATCAGGGTGGATTTACCGGCGCCGTTTACGCCGACCACACCGATCTTTACGCCGGGCAGAAAACTTAGGTGGATATTCTCAAAGCATTTCTTGCCACCGGGATAGGTCTTGGAGACACCCTGCATGTGGTAGACATATTGATAGGCGGCCATGGTTTGCTCCGGGCTTGGATGTGATCGACGCCGTTGTCTATCCACAGAGCCGGGCAAGGGCAATATGCGGCGTTGAATGAGACCGGCGATCCGGGACAGCTGTAAGCATTCCGTCGATTGATTTTCCGGGCGGTTTAGGTGCATCAACGGTCCGATGAGAAACGGAGTTCCTTTTGCACGTCCCGGACAGCGCATCGGTCTGTTCGGCGGGTCTTTTGATCCGCCGCATGAGGGTCATGTTCACGTTACCCGGACGTCTCTCAAGAAGTTTGGCCTCGATGCGGTGTGGTGGTTGGTCAGCCCGGGCAACCCGCTCAAGGAGCGGGGTCCGGCTCCGCTGGAGCAGCGGCTGGCCGCGGCCAGAAGCCTGATGCAACATCCGAGGGTCAAGGTGACCGGGATCGAAGAGCAACTGGGTACCCGGGCAACAATTGACACCCTAGATGCGTTGCAGGCCCGGTGCCCCGGCGTGCGGTTTGTGTGGATCATGGGCGCGGACAACCTTGCGCAGTTCCACAATTGGGACCGTTGGCGTCAGATTCTGGACTCGGTTCCAGTAGGGGTTGTGGCTCGCCCGGGTGATCGAATCTCTGCCCGCATGTCTCCGGCCGCTCAGATCTACAGGCAATTCAGGCTGGACGGGCAGGCGTCTCACATGCTGGGCCGCGCAGAGGCACCGGCATGGTGTTTCGTTAACATGCCTATGATGCCGCACAGTTCGACTGCAATCCGCGAGAAGGGTACTTGGGTTTCCAGTCGCTGATGCTGCTCAGAGTCCTTGCTGCGACAGGTGAGAAAAACATGAAAATGGGCGCTTGTCTGACTTGATTGACTGCCATTTAATCGAAGCATGACCGCAAAACTAACCCGCCGAGTTTTTCTGAGCGGCTTGTCCGCGTTGATCCCTGTTGGAACCGCGTGGGCGAACGCACCGGCCACGTCTCTGAGACCGCAACCGCGCAGTGCACGCGCGGTGAAACTGGCATCGGGCGGAGTCGAATCCGTTGTCGCAAGGGCAGGCCTGCGGGGAGAGGTCGTCTGCGCAGTGGCTCATGCCGAGACCGGGTTGGAACTGGAGGCACTGGGCGGTGGAAAGGGATTGCCGCCAGCCAGTGTAGCAAAGGCATTGACTGCGCTTTATGCGCTGGAAACGCTCGGTGCTTCTTATCGGTTCGAGACCAGTTTGGTGGCAACCGGGGGGGTGGCAAACGGGGTTGTTCAAGGTGATCTTATACTGCTGGGCGGCGGCGACCCGACGCTGGACACGGATGGGTTGGCGCGCCTTGCGGCAAACCTCAAGGCTGCGGGTGTGCGGGAGGTCCGCGGTGAATTCAAGGTTTGTGACGGGGCGCTTCCTTTTGTTGCCAGCATCGACCCCGATCAACCGGATCATGTCGGATACAGCCCGGCAGTGTCGGGGATCGCCCTGAACTTCAACCGCGTGCATTTCGAGTGGAAACGCTCGGGGCAAGGTTACTCGGTGGCAATGGACGCAAGAACCGAGAAATACCGCCCGCAGGTGGACATTGCCCGGATGAAAGTCATGAAGAGGTCGCTGCCTGTGTACACCTATGCCGACAAGCAGGGACGCGACCAGTGGACCGTGGCAAGCGGAGCTTTGGGCAAGGGAGGCGCGCGGTGGTTGCCGGTTCGTAAGCCGGCCGCCTATGCAGGGGACGTATTCCGCACATTGGCACGTTCGAACGGGATTGTTTTGAAAGCGGCCAAAACAACACGGGTTCTGCCGAAGGGTGGTCAGGTTTTGGCGGTTCATGAGAGCGTAGATTTGCAGAAAATCGTCCAGAACATGTTGAAGTACTCCAACAACCTTACCGCCGAAATGGTCGGAATGTCGGCGACCGTCGCGCGTGGGAAAAAGCCCGCCAACCTTCGGGCTTCGGGTCAGGAGATGAGCAGTTGGGCCGCGACTCGCTATGGAATGTCCGGCACACGGCTGGTTGACCATTCGGGGCTCGGGGACGCTTCACGCATGACGCCGCAGGATCTGGTTGGAGCGCTGGTGGCGGCGCGAAAAACCGTCGACCTGCGCCCTCTGCTCAAGACGTTTCCGATGCGGGATTCCAAGGGGCGGGTCGACAAATCACACTCGATCCGAGTGGATGCCAAAACCGGGACGTTGAATTTCGTGTCCGGGCTGGGTGGCTACATGACTGCTGGCGACGGCACCGAAATGGCCTTTGCCATATTCACGGCGGACACCAAGACCCGGTCGCGGATCAAGCGTGCAGATCGGGAACGCCCCGAGGGTGCAAGAGCGTGGAACCGGCAATCGAAAAGGCTCCAGCAGGCACTCATTGAGCGCTGGGGGCGAGTCTATGGTAGTTGACCGTCAGACCAGCGACGCGCGATCAGACCACGTGGCGCGCGCGAGCCCCACGTTCGATCCCGGCTGCATGCAGGCGGTCAATGTTTAGCTCGTGGCGGATTTCTTCGAGCAGTCTCAGTTCTGGCTCGGCCAGTGACCCATCGGCAGCTGCCACGTCACAGGCCAGCGCATAGGCGGTTTCATGCAGCCGCTCCGGCAGGTCACCGCGGATCAGACCAAACAATGCGTCCAGCCCGTCTTCCTGTTCGAAAAGATCAAACACGGTTTGCGACACACGTTGTATGCGGTCTATGTCGTAATTGGCAAAAACCGGAAGCATGTTCACAGCGGATTGGATCTTGACCAATTCGGCGGTGCGGATGTTTTCATCCGAAGCTGAGACAGCAACCATGATCGCCACGAGGCAATCCTGAGGTGTCATCGGATGGGTAGGCGTCTCGGTCATTGTCCTGTCCTGATTGCCGTTTTCTGCCTGTGCACGATACGGAGCCGCAAGGAAGGGTTCAACACCCGGTTCGGGTTTTTGCGTCAATCCTTCGCTGCGGCCCGGTCGACCGTTTGACTCCGGAGGAAAGTTCTACTGTTTCCTGACGCGGGAAGCCTTAGGGTTTTTTTGTGCGCCATCGAAAACTTTGGAGCGCGGCGGCTTGGTTTGTTGACTCATGCTGCACTGGCACAATAGGAGGGGCCGGGTCGATTGCATGGGGCGATCGAGATCCTTTCCCGTTGGAGAATGACATGTCCGAATTGCGTGAAACCGCTGTTGCGTCCAAGGCCTGGCCTTTCGAAGAGGCGCGGCGGGTGCTCAAACGGTATCGGAATGCGCCCCCGGAAAAAGGATATGTCCTGTTTCAGACAGGATACGGGCCATCCGGCCTTCCGCATATCGGCACATTTGGCGAAGTCGCGCGGACTTCGATGGTGCGCCATGCATTTGAACAGATTTCCGATATTCCAACCAAGCTAATTTGTTTCTCGGACGACATGGACGGTTTCCGGAAGGTTCCGACCAATGTTCCGATGCAGGAGGAGCTGAAGGAAGATCTGCATCTGCCGCTGACCAAGGTGCGCGATCCGTTTGGCACACATGAGGGTTTTGCCCAGCACAACAACGCGATGCTGTGCGATTTTCTGGACAGTTTTGGGTTCGAATACGAATTTGCCTCGGCCACGGACTATTACACCAGCGGCAGGTTCGACGAGATGTTGCTGATAGCTCTGGAGCGGTTTGACAAAATCCAGGAAATCATGCTGCCGACGCTTGGGCCGGAACGGCGAGAAACGTATTCATGCTTCCTGCCGGTCAGCCCCAAGACAGGCCATGTGCTGCAGGTGCCGACGCTGGAACGGAATGTCGCGAAAGGCACGATCGTCTACGAAGAACCGGACGGCGAGCGGGTTGAGATCCCGGTCACCGGGGGCAACGTCAAAATGCAGTGGAAACCGGACTGGGCGATGCGCTGGGCGGCGCTGGGGGTCGATTACGAGATGTCGGGCAAGGATCTGATCGACTCTGTGACCCAGTCGACTAAGATTTGCCGAGCGCTGGGAAAGCAGCCGCCCGAGAGCCTCAGCTATGAGTTGTTCAACGACGAAAACGGCCAGAAGATCTCAAAGTCGAAAGGCAATGGTCTGTCGATGGAGGAGTGGCTGACCTATGCCGCGCCGGAGAGCCTGTCGTATTTCATGTATCAGAAGCCAAAGACGGCCAAGCGGTTGTTCTTTGACGTGATCCCCAAAGCTGTGGACGAATATCACCAGCAGTTGCGTGCGTTCCCGGGACAGGAACTGAAGGCTCAGCTCAACAACCCGGTTTGGCATATCCACGGCGGAGATGTCCCGGAGTCGACCCTGATTGTGCCATTTGGCATGCTGCTGAACCTTGCCTCTGTTTCCGGGGCTGAAGACAAGGATGCGCTCTGGGGGTTCATTCGACGCTATGCGCCTGATGCTTCAGCCGAGACGCATCCTGATCTCGATCAGGCTGCCGGCTTTGCTGTGCGGTACTTCAACGATTTCGTGAAACCGACCCGCACCTATCGGGCACCCACCGATGCGGAACGGGAAGCCCTGGCCTTGCTGCGCGATATGCTGAGCGGCTATGACGGGCCGATCGAGGACGAGGCGCTGCAATCGGTTGTATATGCGGTAGGCCGGGAACGGTTCGACCCGCTGCGGAGTTGGTTCACGGCCCTGTACGAAGTGTTGCTTGGGGCGTCTCAGGGGCCAAGGTTCGGAGGGTTCATCGCACTCTATGGGGTGCCGGAAACCATCGCTCTGATCGACAAGGCGCTGGCTGGCGAACTGGCCTCGGATTGAACTGCAACGGTGTTGCGCTAGCTCTCTCCTGAAAGCAGGGAGAGAGCCATGCGACACTACATATTCGGGTTGTGCATTTGGCTGGCACTGTCAGTCAGTGCAGCGGCTCAGAATTCTGAAATAGAATCCAAGATCAACGGCCAGATCGAGGCCTTTCAGCGTGATGATTTCAACGCCGCGTTTTCCTATGCCAGCCCGGGAATCCAAGGCATTTTCGGAACAGCGGAGCGGTTCGGCCAGATGGTTCGAAATGGCTACCCAATGGTGTGGCGACCATCTGAAATACGCTTTCTAGAGCTGCGCGAAATAGCCGGATCCTTGTGGCAGAAGGTCATGATCACCGACAGCACAGGTCGCGTGCACCTATTGGATTATCAAATGCTTGATCTTGATAATGAATGGAAAATCAACGCGGTACACCTGTTGCCGCCGCAGGATGAGGCAGCTTGATCCCGAAGTTGAGCAACGCCTGTCGTGACGGTGCCTTGAGCCCGGGTTAACTCATTCCCCTTACCCCCAGTTCCCGCGTCCGGGTCAGACCCGGAGCGGGGATTATTCTGCGCGTCCAGTGGTCAGAGCCGCGGGTGCAATTGGGAAAGGGAACACCATGAACAAGGCAATTACCGACGGAATTCAGTTCATGCCGCCCGCGTTTGCGGACGGTCTGGATGTCTGGTCCAGTGGCGACGGCACACCTGGGTCTGACAGCTACGAAAACGCTGCCAACGCGGTGATCGTGCCGGCGGATCAGGACTTTGGCGGGTGCCTGGAATTGCAAAAAACCAGTTCGGTCCAAAAGTTGCGTTTCATCGGGCAGACGCAGCTCCTGCCGGGTTGTTATTTACAGATCAAGGCTCGCGTCAAAGCCATCAGCGGGTCGCTGCCGTCTGTACGCATAGCAGGTTGGGCCGGCGGGTCTGGCGGCAACCATGTCAGCGGTTTGGACGAAACCGGGCCATCTGTGACGCTGACCAGCTATGGAGACGTGGTAGAAGTTTCAGCGATCGTCGGCACCGGGCTTCGCGGGGGCGTGGACATGGTTTGGGGCGATGGGGCAATCTTTGGCCATTTCGGGCTGGATCTGACCGGGCAGAACGGCGGCATCGTCCGAATTGACGACATACAGATCACTGACGTTACGAGTGTTTTCCTGCGCGACATGTTGAACATGGTCGACGTGCGGGATTTTGGCGCTGTTGGTGACGGGGTAACGGATGACACGGCAGCCTTTGAAGCTGCAGATTCCGCAGCGGGCGGCGGGCGCGAAATCTGGGTGCCGCGCGGAACCTTTTTTCTGGGGCAGACGGTTTCTTTGGCGAATCCTGTGCGGTTTGGCGGCCGAGTCACCATGCCGTCGGATGCGATGTTGCTGTGTACGAAAAACTTTGATCTGCCGACTTACATTGATGCCTTCGGCGACGAAGCCGTGGCCTTTGGGAAAGCCTTTCAGGCGCTTCTGAACAACACCGATCATGAATCGCTTGATATGGGTGGTCGGAAAATCCAATTGAACGCGCCCTTGGACATGCAGGGCTTCGTCCCCAACAAGACGAGCTATGAAACCCGCCGGGTGATCCGCAACGGCCAGCTTGAAGCACTGGAGAGTCCGGCGTGGAACACTCAGGTGTTCACGTCTCAGGCGACATACGACTCCTCCGATTCCCGCAAGTTGAGGAACGTCGCCAATGTGGCGAGCATTCCGGTCGGCAGCCTTGTTTCCGGGAGTGGGGTTGGTCGTGAGATCTACGTGAAGTCCCGAGATCCCAGCACTGGTGAAGTCACCCTAAACGCCCCACTATTTGATGCGGCGGGAACTCAGGTGTTCACCTTCACTTCGTATAAATATTTGTTGGATTTCTCTGGGTTCAACAAGCTCAGCAAATTCGAACTGGCAGGGTTGGAGTTGCAGTGCAACGGCCGGTGCAGCGGTGTCCGGCTTGCTCCGGCGGGTGCCACATTTCAGATGCAGCACAGTTACATCAGCCGGCCTAAGGACAGAGGCATCACCTCGATCGGAGAGGGGTGTCAGGGGATGTTGATCGACAATTGTCAGTTTCTGTCATCAGAGGATGGGTTGAATGTTGACGACCGGGTTTCGATCGCGGTGAACACCAACGCGAACGATGTGAAGTTGCGGCACAACCGGGCAACCCGGTTTCGGCATTTCGCAATCCTTGCCGGCAGTAACAACGTGGTGCTCGGCAACCATTTCTTTCAGGGCGACGGTGTTCAGAACGGGGTGCGAACGGCCGGTATCGTGATCGCGAGCGCTTATACCAGCACCGCGATTTCCGGTAACTACATTGATAACTCTTTTGTGGAGTGGACGAATGAGCGCGACGCTACTCCAGAATTCGTGTCCGGGTTTTCGTTCAGTGCGATGAGCATTACCGACAACGTATTCTTGTCGGGATCGGTGGCGCCCTGGTTCAGCTACATCGTGATCAAACCGCACGGGGCCGGGCATTTTCTAAACGGGTTGACGGTTACGGGCAATAAGTTCCGTTCGATAAACGGTTACATAGACCGGGTCGACCGGGTTGATTCGAGCTTTTCCTCGCTAGATGGAAACCGTCACAAGAACATCACTTTCGCAGCGAACTCGTTTCATGGCGTCAGTCTTGCCACGGCAAACCCACTGCGTGTGCATCACGACCAGTTGACGGTCGCCCAGACCTGGACGGTCGGTTCTGGCTCGCGATTGCCGTTTGGTGGACGCGCGCGCGGGGTGGACAGCGTGACGGCCATCGAGCCCGTGCGCAACAGTGGTAATGGGATCGAGTTCATGATGCCGTATCTGGATCTGGAGCAGGGTGCGGGTAAGGATGCAATTTCGGTGCATTGGTCCAAGCCGGTTAGCGGCAAGGTCACGGCAACACTTCGAATCGACAAGTGATCAGTCAGGGAAATGGAGATCTTCCGGTGAAAGCCTGAATGCCTTGCCGAACCCGCCATTCAGGAATGCCGATAGCGGGTTGAAACGGACAAAGTGAAAATCGGCGAACCCGATATACAGTTTGGCCTTGGGATGGTCGCGCAGGTAATGCGCGGCCAATTTGTCATAGCCTGATGCATCGTGGTCGATCAACGTTGCACGAACCTTTAGAGCCAGACGCGGATGCGTCAGCGGATCACCCTTTGGACCGGGTTCACCTATAAGGAGGGAGCATTCGGGACAGGAGCGCAGCACTGTGGTGTGACCGGAGAGTTCCGATACCAGCGACACGGGTACGCCATCGTCATCAAGCCCGAAAGCGACCCGGCTGACCGTGGGCCAGCCATCGTCGTTTACCGCCAGAACCGCAGATCTGGATCGCGTCAGCAGTTTCCGGGCCATTTCACGGGCAGCGTCATCAGTTGGGCGGATCGGGGATGGCATTGGGGGCTCCGTTGGGTCGCCATATGGTTCCGACTCATGGATAGCGGATCAGAACGTCTGCCACAGCCCCAGTTTCACTCCAACACCGCTTTGGATAGATTTCCGTTCAAAGCCTATGAGCCATGTCGTGTCTTTCCAATCGAACATCAGCGAGGGAGTGACCGTCCAGAAAAATTCACCTTCTTTGATCTGGGAAGTTTCGATCTGCAGGAGGGGGCGAAGTTTCGACCCGGTCGAAAGACCGAGAGTCGTGTCAAGTTTGTAGATCGCTTGCCCGAGGCCAGAGCGATATTCAAACGCCGTATCCACTAAAAACCATCCATTGCCCCAAGGCGATTGAAACCCGCGCCCGGCGGAAAGAGTGAGTTTTTGCATTCTGGCCCAGTCTGGCCCGATGTGATCCGCTCCTGCTGCCAATTCAATCGCCAAAGACCAGTCGTTGAGGTTTCTCGCCATAGGCAGGCGCAGGAAAGCGAGCGCGTGTCCGGTTAGATTACCGTGTTCATTGATGTCCAGTCCCAGTGTCAGAGCGGGCCACAGCCCATATTCTGCATAAAGTGTAGAACTGGTGCCAGGAAGGTTGGGATCGGACCGTGCGGTCATCGTTGCTGCAAGAAATGCTGTTCCGGGTTCTCTCAGCCATGCCCCAGCATAAGCCGGCTGCAGCAAGGCCATGAATGGCAAGGATAGAAATAGCAATCCCCGCACCGCCACACCTCAATCTGCCTGCATCCGGCACGATCATGGCTACTGATGGTTAACGACCTGTAAACCGGGAAGCATGCCAGGATTAGTGGCCATCTGCGGCCTATCCGCCGCTATCCGGGTCTGCGCTTGCGTCGCGCGGTGACGCGACTAGTTTGCGCCACTGCAACAAGTAAAAAGGCCGAAGCATGGGCTATGTTATAACCATCGCACAGCAGAAAGGTGGCGCTGGAAAGACCACGCTAGCCGTGAATCTTGCAGTTGCCTTTTCGAAGGCCGGAAAATCGGTCGCCCTGATGGATACGGATCCTCAGGGCAGCGCAGGGCGCTGGTTTATGGCCCGTATCGACAGATTGGGCGAGCCGGATATCGAGTTTTCAACCGCTTCGGCCTGGGGTGTCGGATATGAGGTGCGCAAGCTTTCCGAAGCGAATGATATCGTAATCATAGACACACCACCAAAAGCCGACAGCGATCTGCGCCCGGCACTGCGGGAGGCTGATCTGGTTCTGGTTCCGGTGGCGACTTCGCATCTGGATCTGTGGGCCGTCGAGGCCGTTCTGCATCTCGCAGACCGTGAACATCGCCCGGCCATGCTTGTGATGACCCGCGCCCGACCCGGCACGCGACTGGCAGCGGATGTTCTGGAACAGGCTGGCCAACTGGATGCGGCTCTTGCCGAGACACCGATGGCAAACCGCGTTGTCTATGCCGAGACATTGGGACAGGGAAAAGCCGCGCTCGAGGCACCCAAAGGACCGGCCCATGACGAAGTTCAGAAATTGCGGATGGAAATCGAGAGCACTTTGAAAAAGCTGTGATAGGCTGGGCATCGCAGAAGGAGGAAACGATGCCAAAAATCGCTCAGGACGCTGAGATTCAAACCGTTATCACCACTTTCGAAATGACGCCCGGCACTTGTCAGGATCTACTAGATGCGCTGACAGACGCCTACTCAGGCTTTATTTCCAAGCAGCCCGGATTCATTTCGGCGGGGTTGCACGTAAACGACGCCCAGACCCGCATTGCCAACTATTCGCAGTGGAAACGCCGCGAGGATTTCCAGGCGATGCTGCGCTCACCGGAAATGCGCGAGCGAAACCGCCGGATAAACGAGCTATGCCGCAGTTTCGAACCTGTCATGTATGAGGTTGTCGGCACGTTTGATTAACAGCGTGCAACGGGCAATGATCTCACTGAACCGCCGCCAGATCCGGTATGACACGGATCAAGGCGCCTGACCCTGAATTCCGGCTATACTGCAAACAACTTCAAAGGAGCTGCGATATGTATCACAACATTCTCGTACCGATTTCGTTTGATTCCGAACGTGACACCACTGCGCCGCTGAAACTTGCGCAATTGCTGGCCACGCCCGAGGCGAATATCACGCTGCTGCATGTTGTGGAGCATATTCCCGGTTATGCTGTCTCGTACATGCCAGCCGACTACCTGGCGGAAACCCGGCAGGCGATTCAGAGAGAACTGGATGCGATGGCGGCGAAGGTTCCAAACGGGAAGGCGATTGTGATCGAAGGGCACTCTGGCCGGTCGATCCTTGATTGGGCGGACGAACACAAACCCGACCTGATCATCATCGCGTCCCATCGCCCCGGCATGCAGGATTTGTTGCTCGGATCGACCGCGTCTCAGGTGGTCCGGCACGCGGCATGTGCCGTCCACGTGGTGCGCTAGGGTCCAAGTCACCCAAGAATAGGCAAGAACAAAGCGAGGCAGGAAGCGACTGATCCGAGGATCGGTGGAACTTCTGCCTTGTTTCGTTGTGACCTGCGGTGCAGCTTAAGGCAGCATGGGCGGGGTCGAGCATGATCAATCAGCAGAAGCTATCTTCGACGATCAATTGGTTGATCACGGGTGCCCAACCGCCAAAGGAGTTGGACGAGATCGTTCAGGAATGTGCGATCCGTTTGATGGCAACCGGCGTGCCGCTGGATGCGTTTGTCGTCAATGGCATCTTTCTTAATGCGGGCTTTCGCGGGATCCGCACGATCTGGTCCAAGAGAAAAGGCGTGAGGGTTCAGACAATGAACCGCGATTTCATGGATGATGGGGATTTCCTGTCCACCGCTCAATACGCCTGTGTTTCTTCGCAGCGAATGCTGCGCTACCGATTCAACGATGACGACCCCGATGTGGCCAGAGCACAGCGCGATGGCTACAAAGCGGGGAAATACACCGACTTCATTTTTCTTCCTCTCTTCAATGTAGATGGAACCGTTTCAGGTTGTCTGGAGGCCGGAACCCAATCGGCGGGTGGTTTCAGTGAAGAGCAGGTTCTCGCGCTACGGCGTTTGCAGGCGCCGCTTGCCCGGATAAAGGAATACTTTACCGAACGGCGCGACAAGCAGATGACACTGGCAACCTATGTCGGTGAAATTGCCAGTGAAAAGGTTCTCAACGGCAGTATAGGGCTGGGGGACGGAGAGAAAATCTCAGCCGTGATCCTGTTTGCGGACATTGCAGGGTTCACGGACATTTCCAACACATTTGCCGCAGAAGACGTGTTGAAGGTACTGAATCGCTTCTTTGCGGCGGTTGACCGGTCTGTTGGTGAGAACAATGGTGAAATCCTGAAATTTATCGGCGATGGCGTTCTGGCCATTTTCCACACTCCCGATGATCTAACGGCCCAAGAGGGTGCAGCGCTCGCGGCCATTCAGGCCATCGAGCGCGCCCGCAGTGTGTTGTCAAAGCAAGTGGAGGCGACACCGATTCAGTTTCGGGCCTCCCTGCATCTGGGGGATCTGTTCTTTGGAAATGTCGGCAGCGGCGACCGCATGGACTTCACGGCGATCGGCCCGACGGTGAATTTCGCATCCCGCATGCTGGAGGAAGCATCGAAGCAGAACGTATTCGCCGTGTGCTCAGAAGAATTCAATCAGGTCGTTCCTGACCTGAACGCGACAAGAGTCGATTGCGAGTTCAAGGGTTTTTCTGGAACAAACTTGGTCTATGTCTTGACCGATCTGGCAAGTGAATGAAGATTTCGACACCTGCCGACACCGCCGCCTCGGTCAGATCTGAGCGCCCGTGATAGGATTGAGGTGGAACGACACAATGCGAACCCAACAATGGATGAACAGGACACCCATCTGACAGCACCATTCAGGAAGGCAATGGCTGAGGACCTTGAGCAGGTTCTTCCCCTTGCCAGGCAAACAGTTCCCGGATTTGTAGAGGAGTTGTGGCAAAGACTATCGGAGCCGGGCGAAACAGCGGATGACTTCGGACGCCGGGCGCAGGGTGCATTCATCGAGGAAGGGAACATGATCGTCGCGGACCTAAATGACTCAGTTGCGGCGATGTTGATCTCATACCCGATGGCAGATACGCCAAACCCGCATGTCCCCGGGATGGATGACATGTTGAAGCCGCTGATCAGGCTGTTCTCTAAAGCCGCCGGAACCTGGTATCTGCATGGGTTGGCGACGGCTCCTGCATTTGCCGGGCAGGGGCTTGGCACCCGATTGATGGGAATGGCTGAGGATCTGGCTCGGCGTGGGGAAAAAAACCGGATCTCCCTGGTGGTCGTGGATACCAATCTGCAGGCGATTTCCTTTTACGATAGGCGTGGCTACGCCACGACGGCTTCCGAACCGATTGTCAAGGCGGGATGGGACACCACCGCCTTGAACTGGCTGCTGATGGAAAAGCCGCTGCCCTGATCTGATGTCCAGACCCACAGTCCCGCTGGGCGGGCACCATTCGCTGCCAAGAAAACACGAAGGGAAGGTTTTGAGTTCTGTCCTGCTCCGCTCTGCGGTTCTATTTGATTGCCGCTGAGAATGTCGCGGTCAGGCGTTCATTCAGTGCGGCATGCGGGGGAGCCGACCTGCCATAGTGCAATTCCGCCATTGCAGCGATGTCGTTGAAGATCACAACAGACCCACCATCGGGTGACGCATAGACCAGCAGTTTTTGACAAAAGGCGTCGATGCCGATGGACGGAAAATCAGCCATCGCAACACCGCCAGGCGCGGGGCCGCCAAAGAGCAGGAGAACTGCAGGCACGATGTCGGCACCGGAAGCTTTTGCCTGTGCGGAGAAGTCCATTTCACCGAACCAAACCGTGTCGGGCTGGGCTGATATCGTTGCCTTGAGCTTGCTGACAGTGATTGATGTGTCGTGAGAACTACGAAGTTCGATGATGCCAAAGTCGCGGGTCAGCCCAGTTGTGGGCACGGGCCTTGGCTCCGGGTTCGCTATTGCGCCAAGAACAGGTGTCAGACGATCATCAAAGGCTGCCAATGCATCCGTGTCGTCCAGCACATGCCGGAGCCTCAGAAAGCTCGACGACGTATAAATGGCTGATGGCGCGCCGTCTTGAGAGAATGACAAGACCCGGAACGGCAAATCCAGACCGGCCCGAACGTTTTGTCGCAAAAGCCGTGAATTGATCTCGGGGTCCGAGAATATCGAAACGCGCGAAGGCGGCATTTCCACACCCTCGGCGGCGGCAAGTCGGGCATGGTCGACCTCGGTGACAGGGGCCAGACCATGTTCGATCACCGCGGCATTCACGGCGGCCGCAGTTTCGTCCACGCGCTCCTGAGCCGATTGCCCGAAAGCGGGCGCAGCAAAGGCAATGGTCAACCCGGCCACTGCAGACATAATTGTTTTCACGGCCATTTTCCTTCGATTTCTGACCAACAAGTATATGCCGGATCCAGCATTCGCAAATTACTCGGGCGGTCTGGAACCATTTACCGCCGCCGCCTTTTCACGTTCCCGCCGCGTTGGCCCGGCCGCCCTGCTGTGGACCGGCCTTTCGACTTTACGGCATCCTCGGCGGCTTTTTCCACGGCCCATTGCCGCGCCATCGGATCGTCGGCAACGGCCAGATCCACCGCCTCCAATCGCTTTATCTCGTCGCGGATTCTCGCGGCCTCTTCGAACTCGAGGTTCTCCGCAGCCTTGCGCATGTCGTTGCGCAAACCATCAAGATGCGCTTCGAGGTTGGCACCGTGCATCGGTTTGTCGACCTTCGCGGTGACCCGGCTCATATCCGTGTCGCCTTCGTAGAGCCCAGCCAGAACGTCTTCGACATTCTTCCTCACCGTTTCGGGCGTAATTCCATGCGCCTCGTTATAGGCGATCTGTTTCTCGCGTCGGCGGTTGGTTTCATTCAGCGCGCGTTCCATCGACCCGGTTATCCGGTCGGCATACATGATGACGCGGCCATCAGCGTTGCGGGCTGCGCGGCCGATGGTCTGGACCAATGAGGTTTCGGAGCGCAGGAACCCCTCTTTGTCGGCATCCAGAATGGCGACCAGCCCGCATTCGGGGATGTCGAGCCCCTCGCGCAGCAGGTTGATACCGACAAGCACATCAAAGGCGCCAAGGCGCAGGTCGCGCAGGATCTCAATACGCTCAAGCGTGTCGATGTCCGAATGCATGTAGCGAACCTTGATGCCTTGCTCGTGCAGGTATTCTGTCAGGTCCTCGGCCATCCGTTTGGTCAGCGTGGTCACCAGAGTCCGGTATCCGTTTTCGGCGACTTTGCGAACCTCGTCGAGCAGATCGTCGACCTGCATCTCCACTGGCCGGATTTCCACTTCTGGGTCCAACAGCCCGGTGGGCCGGATCACCTGTTCGGTAAAAACGCCCCCGGTCTGGTCCAGTTCCCATCCCGCCGGAGTTGCAGACACAAACACCGATTGCGGGCGCATGGCGTCCCATTCCTCGAACTTGAGGGGGCGGTTGTCCATGCACGAGGGCAGGCGAAACCCATGTTCGGCCAGCGTGAATTTGCGCCGGTAGTCTCCCCGATACATGCCGCCGATCTGAGGCACAGAAACATGAGATTCATCTGCAAAGACAATGGCATGATCTGGGATGAACTCGAACAGGGTCGGGGGCGGTTCACCGGGAGCGCGACCCGTCAGATAGCGCGAGTAGTTTTCGATACCGTTGCAGACACCGGTGGCTTCCAGCATCTCCAGATCAAAGTTTGTGCGCTGCTCCAGCCGCTGTGCTTCCAGCAGTTTGCCTTCTCCGACAAGCTGATCGAGCCGCTGGCGCAGTTCCTTTTTGATGCCGACAATGGCCTGCTGCATCGTAGGCTTGGGCGTCACGTAGTGAGAATTGGCATAAACCCGGATCTGCTCGAACGTGTCGGTTTTTTCGCCGGTCAGGGGGTCGAACTCGGTAATTGCTTCCAGTTCTTCACCAAAGAAGGAAAGCCGCCATGCCCTGTCTTCCAAGTGTGCGGGCCAGATTTCCAGAACGTCGCCGCGCACGCGGAAACTGCCGCGCTGAAAGGCCTGATCGTTGCGCCGGTATTGCTGCGCCACCAGATCTGCAATCACCTGACGTTGATCATATTCGCCGCCGGCCTTCAGATCCTGCGTCATCGCCCCATAGGTTTCGACCGAACCGATACCGTAAATGCACGAGACCGAGGCCACGATGATCACGTCGTCGCGTTCCAGCAGCGCCCGCGTGGCCGAGTGGCGCATCCGGTCGATCTGTTCGTTGATCTGCGATTCTTTTTCTATGTAGGTATCGCTGCGCGGCACATAGGCCTCGGGCTGGTAATAGTCATAGTATGAAACGAAGTACTCAACCGAGTTTTCGGGGAAGAAGCCCTTGAACTCCCCATAAAGCTGTGCCGCCAATGTCTTGTTGGGCGCAAGGATGATTGCAGGGCGCTGGGTCTCGGCGATGACTTTCGCCATGGTGAAGGTTTTGCCGGTGCCGGTGGCGCCCAGAAGAACCTGATCGCGTTCCCCGTCCACGACACCCTGAGACAGTTCGGCAATTGCCGTGGGTTGGTCGCCGGCCGGATCGAATTCCGTGTGCATGACGAATTTCCTGCCACCCTCCAGTTTTGGGCGCGAGCGGACGTCCGGGGCCGGTGCGTTCACGAGAGGCATGGTTTTGTCCGAGTGGGCATAGGGCATTGGCGATTCCTTCTGACCCGTCGGAGTTTGATCTGTTTTTGTTCTTGTTCAAGGGGCATTCCTGCATCGCCCGCATCGAGGCCAGTTCCCCCCGCCTTTCCCTTGCGTTCTCAGAACGTCAGCAAATCCGCGCGCCCCTGTTCCGCGAGTCGCCGATTCAGGTGCTTCGCTTCGGGCAGGCCGAGCTCCAGCGCGTAAACAAAGGCATGGGTGAGGTAGAACCCGGCCGCATCGGCGTCTTGGGCCGCTTCGTGAAGATCTGCGGCCCGGACATAGAGAGCAACCAGCTTCTCCAGATCTTCGGCTGCATGGGCGGCCAGCAAGGCCGCTTCGATCTCGGCCAGATCCATGACGTCAGCCAGCGCGGGCCACAGCCAGCCGGGATGCAACCCAATCGTGAAACAGGTGTGTCGGGCCATCCATCACCGGAGAGAACCTGCCCCCGTCAAACAGCATGCCGTGTCGCCCACGCTGCATGCCCTCAACAACGAAAACATCCTCTTCAAAAACGCCTCTCCAAAGTTCAGCGTTCTTGTCACGCAGGCTCTGCAGTTCGGGTGTCTGTTTCGGTGGAGCCGCATAATAGATTTCGACATGCTCTACCGTGTGATCCAGATCCCTCGGCTCCAGAAGGATGGCATAGCTGTGATCGCGGTGAACACCCAGCAACACGTTGGGATAAATCGCAATATACTCTGCCCCTTCGTCCCATTTATCGCTGAGCCCTTCATAGTCCGGGAACACCTCGTTCGCTTCGCCCTTCAATTGCCGGTAAACCAAGGTGCCCTGACCGGAGTACTCGCGGGGTTTTTCGATGTGATAGTGATCTTCGAGACGGGAATAACTGTTCAGGCCTGGGTGAACCCATGGCAGGTGATAGCTTTCGCAGTAGTTTTCGACAGCCAGTTTCCAGTTGCTCTTTACCTCAAGCTTGAATGATGCGCTTTCACCGCCGTGAAAGTTCGGCTGTTCGAACTCGGACCAGCGATCGAGCAGATCGGCATGCACGATTTCGAACGGATCCGCCGTGCCGTCGACATTGACGAACACTACATCCCGCCAGACGTGCGACCTGACCTGAACCAACCCCAGGTCCGAGCGGTTGACATCGTCGTGCCTGTTCTGACCGGGGCCGCCGACATGTGGTGTCGAGCGCAGCTCGCCGTTCAGGGCATAGCACCAACTGTGATAGGGGCAACGGATGGCGCCCTCGATCTTGCGGGGTTCTTCGACAAGGATCATGCCGCGATGTCGGCAGGTGTTCTGGAACACGTTCAGGCTGCCATCCCGATCCCGCACCATCAGAAGAGGCATGCCAAGAAAATCGACCGGTTTGGCATCGCCGGGCTCGGGGACATCCTTGCCGAAACCAACGCCGGACCAGCTTGCGAACAGAACAGCGCGTTTTTCCTCCTCGAAGGTGTCACGATCGATGTAATGCGCGTTGGACAACCCCTTCGCTTGGTTGATACCGGTCATGACTTGGTCGAGTTCGGTTCCGTTTTCCATCTAACCTGATCCCTGATGGCGGTGGATGAGTTGAGAGACAGTGGGGCTGACCCCGGAGCGGCGCAATATCAGAAATCTTCGCCATCGGGTGAGTTGACCTCATGCGAAAATATGGCCACGTCGCGCAACAGAAAATCGCGAAGCAGGAGGGCGTCCGGCGACAGGTCTGCTCCCGTACGGGAAATTAGGTGGAACCGGTGGGGGGCCGCCAGTGAATGACGCCCCAGCGGTACCAGCAGCCCGCGTGCGAGCAGGGGTTGGATCAGCCGCTGCCACCCGAGAACGATCCCGGCCCCCTCGCGCGCGGCTTGCAGGGCGATGGTGTAGTTGTTGACGCGGATCCCAGAGGCGATAGGGCCGTCGTAACCCAGAGCCCGGAACCAGTCAGGCCAAGTCGTCCAGCTTCGGTCATCGGATTCCAGATGGATCAATCGCTGCGTCGCCAGTTTATCGAGCGGCATGTCGCCGCTTGCGTGGTCAGGGGAGCCAACAGGGTGCAATTGATCCCGGAAAAGAGGTGTTTGGTTCCAACCCTTTCGGTCTTCTGGCCCATACCTGATGAAGATGTCCGGAATTATTGATCGCTGAAACCCATGGTCGGATGTCACCTGATGAACGGCGATTTCGCCGTTTTCGCGCCAGAACCGGGCAACCGCCGGAGCCAACCAGAGCGACGAAACCGCCGAGGTCGATCCGACAGTCACACCTTGCGGGCCGCGCAACCGTTGGAGGGTCGCAGACACGTTGGAGAATGCGTCCTGCATGCAGGTCGAAAGGTCATGTCCTGCTTCGGTCAGTGCAACGCCCCGATGGCGACGGTCGAACAGGCGCAAGCCCAGTTCCGCCTCTAGACCGCGGATCTGGTGGCTGACGGCACCCGGTGTGACACCCAACTCTCGAGCAGCATCCTTGAAGCTGAGCAGGCGGGCTGCGGCTTCGAACGCGGCCAGAGCGGTCAACGGCGGAAGATCGTAGTGACGGCGTGACATAAGGGTGTCCACAAAAGGTGAATTCACCTGAACTATGCCCAACGCAACCGCAAAAAGCGAGGCTGCTCTGGGCAAGTGAGCGCCTGCGATTTACGGTATTCACTGACGTGGCAGAGGAGGCCGAAAATGGCATTCACAACAAAAATGCGGGTTCGGTTTCGACACTGTGACCCGGCGGGGATAGTCTTTTTCCCCCGCTATTTCGAGATGATCAATGACGTTGTCGAAGACTGGTTTGCGCAAACCCTTGATCTGCCGTTCGAGAAGCTTGTGAAGGAAAACGGTGCGCCGACCTTGCAGATCGAAACGAAATTCACTGCACCTAGCCTGCACGGAGATATGCTGGTCTTTTGTCTGACGCCGACGAAGCTCGGCCGCACAAGCCTGCAGTACCAGATGACCGCCCATTGTGGTGACGAGTTGCGGTTATCGGTTTCTGCTGTGCTTGTGCATGTCGCAAGGTTGGGGCGCCCGTTGCCCTGGCCCGATGACGTGCGCAAAAAGATTACTCAGCAAATGCTGCCGGACTCGTGAAGAGGATCCCGCGACATGCGCGGATTGTCAGCGAATCCCTTTCCCGGTTTCAGGCCGGAGAATGCCCCATGATCTTACCAACCAGCGCCGGAAGCGCTGTAAACTCGGCAAACCGGGCCTGATGCGGAAGCTCTTCGACGGCTGATTTCCGATATCCTTCTGTAAACAAGAGAAAAGGGATCCCGGCCCGGTGGGCTGTTTCCGCATCTACTTCGCTGTCACCGACATAGACCCCGGCCCCATTTGGCAGGGCGTCGAACGCAACATTCAGCATGGCCGGATCCGGTTTGCGGGTACTCAGGGTGTCTCCGCCTATCACGACATCGAAGAACCCCGATAAATCCAGACCCGCAAGCACGGATCGGGCAGGGGCCTTGGGTTTGTTGGTGCAGATACCGAGCGAGTAGCCTTCGGCTTTGAGCCTTGTCAGTGCCTCCGCAACACCCGCATAGGGTCGGGTTGCCTCGGTGGCGGCGCGATTGTAGTGGGCCAACGTTACCCGGGTCAGTTCAGCATGCCGTTCTATCGGCAGCCCCCTTGCGCGGATCGTCCGTTCGACCAGCTTTGGTAGACCGTTTCCAATGAAGGAAACTGTGGTGGCGATATCCAGCAGCTCTGCCCCGACCCCTTCCAGCATGCGGTTGACCGCAGCCTGAATGTCAGGCGCGCTATCCACCAGTGTTCCGTCGAGGTCGAAAACAATGTTGCCCCGATGGGGGCGCTTCAAGGATCCGTGCACGCGCTGCAACTCCAGAAATCGGAGGGCGCGGTTCAGGTGCCCTCGGGGACAAAGAGATATCCGTCGCCCTTGCGTTCAACTCGACCAATCCCGCCATGCGGCAGGTGAAATCCGATCATCAGCATTTGCTCCGAAGAGAGTTGGTCCAAAAGGCCGACCCGTGTCTCCGCAGCGGTGCCCTGATCCTGATCGGAACCGGAGTTCCAGCCGGGGCGCGCAAAGGCAACATGATGATTGCCAATAGCATCGCCGACGACCATCACCGACTCGCTGCCGGAACGCAACTCGAATGCCATGTGGCCGGGGGTATGGCCAAAGGTCGCTCGCGCTGCGATGCCCGGCAGGATCTCTTCACCGTCCTCGAAAAAGGTAATCGCGTCTTCCATGGCCTCCAGTCGTCGTTTCGCGCCGACCGCCATCGTGGTGCGTGCGTCGCCGATATCGTTGACGGTGTTCGGATCGGTCCAGAAATCCCATTCGGCTTTACCGATCATGTGCTCGGCCTCGTAGAACAACGGATCCTCGAACTCGTCGAGTACCCCCCACAGGTGATCGGGGTGACCATGGGTGAAGACCACATGGGTGACATCCTCAGGAGCAACGCCTGCGGCGTCCAGCGCATCCAGCAATTTGCCGGCGCTCTCCTGAAATGCGGTCCCGGAGCCGGTGTCGAACAGAACGACCCGCCCGCCATCCTGCATCAGGGTTACATTGCAGTCGGGTGTGAGCGGGCCGTTGCCGATCCCGAATTCAGTGAGCACAGGCCCGAGTTCGTCCTTCGGCATCGGAGCAAAAATGAACTCGGGTGGTAGGACGAGATGACCGTCGGACAAGCTGCTGATCCGCATGGAACCAAGATCAATCCCGGTTTCCGCCCAAAGGGATCTTGCAGGACCGCTGCCAAGTGCAATTCCGGCGCCGGCGCCCATCAGCAGCCTTCTTCTTGTAAGTGTCATCGGTGTGTCCTCCTCAATACCGGCTCCACATTCTAACATTCATAAATATGAATTAAAACGAAAATCAGGGCAACTTGACAAATCCGATTCTTTTAGTCAGATATTTAGTGTTCGCAGCCAGCCCGAACCGGGTCAGCCAGAGTTTCATCCTGACCATCCAATCGGCACGCACTGTATTGTTGCCGATGACACCAGACTCCGAGAGGCGTAAGAAATGACGGCCCATCTGACCGACCAATTGCATGGCACACCGATTCCCATGTTGCCCGCCCACCGGGCCGAAGACCTGACAGCGGGCGGCAACCTTGCCCATATCGCCTTGGGCGATCAGCTCTACACCTTGCGGATAACCCGCGCCGGCAAACTGATCCTGACGAAATGAACGGTACTGATATCGCGCGGGGCGGCCGCACGGTTGGCCATGTCGGGGATCTGTCTCCGGTCGAGATCGAGGCAGTCCGGGCTTTGCGCGGCTGGGACCAGCGCGGCTCAGATGATGAGCCGGAACGATCAGCCGGAGAAGCCTGCCTGTCTCAGATCTGTCAGGCCTGTATGAGCCACGGCCGCCGTCCGTTTGTCCGGCATGGCGTGACCTGTGCCTGTCTGGGGGCGGACGAGGCTTGTTTCGCAGCCATGGTTCATTCCGCTTCAATGGGCGACAGAGAGGATGCGACCCTGTTCGCGGCCCTGCTGGTGCGCCCGGACATGGCGCCATATCTGGCAGGGCTGGCGGAACAGTTCGGGCTGGCGTTGCGTCGCGACCAAGTCATGCGCGATCGGGCTGCCAGTTTCGCGTCTGCGGGGGCCGGGTCGATGCGTCCGGCCTTGCTACATTGAGCTGGTATCGGTCTCTATGAATGAAATGCGACAGGGCGCGACTTGACCGGCGTGCCCGTCGATTGCAACGAAACGATCCGGAGGTGAAAAGCCGCGCAGGTCTCAGCAGCAGTCGCAGCCAATTCCGTGATGATGGCTGCATCCGGGATCAAGCGGAAGCGCGTAGTCGCCGACTTCCTCCAGAACTGTGCGCAATGTCCACAGGATCATGTCAACGTCTTCTGCTTCGATTGTCAGAGGAGGGCGGATCTTCAGGATGTTGTCCTTTGGCCCCTCTGACCCGATCAGGATTCGGTGGTCGCGCATCCGGTTCTTGATGTACCGACAGATTTCGGTGCCCTCAGTGCCGTCGGGGTTGACCAATTCCACGCCCAGAAACAGCCCCATCCCACGCACGTCGCCGACACAGGGAATCTCGTGCTCAATGGTGCGCAAGCCGGCAATGAGGCGGTCGCCCATGGTTCGGGCGTTTGCCTGCAACCCTTCGTCATCGACGATGTCCAGAACCTCTTTGCCAATCCGGCAGGACAAGGTCGAACCGCCAAAGGTCGAGAAGAATTCCGGCCCTTGGGCAAAGCTCTCGGCGATTTTCCTTGTGGTCACCAGCACGCCAAGCGGATGTCCGTTGCCGATGGGTTTCCCCATGACCACGATGTCAGGCAGTGCCCGCTGATGCTCAAACCCGAAATAGTATTCGCCCAAACGGCCAAGGCCTGTCTGAACTTCGTCCGCGATGCAAATGCCGCCTGCGGCGCGGATCTTTTCATAAACGGCCGGTAGATACCCTTTGGGCGGAATGATCTGTCCACCGACGGACGGAAAAGTCTCGGCAACAAAGCCTGCTACCCCGTGGCCTTTTGCCTTCAGGGCTTCGATCGCAGGGTCCACAAGGTTAGCGAATTTCTGCGCTCTGGCCGGGTCATCGCGGCCAAAGCTTCCCCGAAAGTCATCGGCCACTTCGACCAGCTCAACCCAGTCGGCCTGCCCGACACCACCGGCTGCGTTAAATTTGTAGGCAGAGATATCAATCGCGCCAGTGGTGTTGCCATGATAACCGTGATCGGGCGTGACGATACCCTTGGCGCCGGTATGGGCGCGGGCCAGGCGTAAGGCCAGCTCGTTCGCCTCGGTACCTGAATTGACGAAGAAACAGATTTCCAGATGATCTGGAAGTTTCGACAGAACCTTTTCGGCGAAGGCCACCTGTGCCGGATGCAAGTAACGGGTGTTCGAGTTCATCCGTTTCAGCTGGTCTGCTGCGACGGCCTGAATGCGCGGATGCGCATGACCCACATGCGGCACGTTGTTGTAGGCATCCAGATAGGGCCGGCCCCATTCGTCAAACAGGTGGTGTTTCCATCCCCTGACGAGCATGACCGGGTCGTCATAGGTCAGCGAGAGATTTCCGCCAAAGTGGGCCTGCCGACCGGCGAGGATTCGGGCCTTGTCGGTTGGCTGGTAAAACAGTTTCTCATCCGGCAGATTCAGAAGCGCCGCCGGATTTGGGCAGATGGCATGCCAAAATTCCAGCTCGTCCGGATCGCCGACGCCGGGCCAGTCCGCTTCCATGCCTGCCGTTGTCATCGCCAGCTGGAAATGCACATGCGGCGCCCAGCCCCCATTTTCCGAGGCGTCCCCGAATTTGGCAAATTCAGATCCGGCGGCGACCGGATCTCCGGGTTTCAGGCGGGTGAGACATTCCGGGTTCAGATGCCCATACAGTGTGAAAAACGGGTCTCCCTCGGGCGTCTGGTGGCGCAGAATGACGACCCCGCCATAGTCAAGGTGCCCGGTTCGGTTCTCAACCGCTTCGACCTTTCCCGCCAGCGGGGCATACAGGCGAGTGCCGGCCTGGGCGAACACATCCACTGCCAGATGCACAGTGCGCCTGTCACTTGCCTTCCAAGGACCCTTGCGAAACGCCGGCTCGGCATAGATCAGCCGGGGTTCGTTGTAGTAACCCAGCCAGATCCCTTCGCCAAACTCTGCCCCGACCTGTGCTGCCTCTTCTAGCGGCATATGGAACGGGTTCTGCGGCCAAACTGAGTTTTCCACCGACAGGGACCCCATCGGGGCGGTATCCAGACCTTCTCCGATCAGTGGTGCAAACTGCCCGCGCTGCGCCTTGAGAAAGGCATGCACCCGTTCCGCCCGATCCGTTACGGGCATCCCGCAGGCTGCGCGAAGGCGGGCTGGCATCAGACCGCCATTGACGGAGGTGTTATCGAGAAACCGCCAAGCCGGGGCCTGACTGATGGTCACATAGGGATCTTCGGGGTTTTTCGCCGCCATCAGTGTCGAATTGACCACCGAAACCGCCAGCCGCATCTGCAAGAGAGGCCAAACCAGATCCACCTCTTCGGGATTCAGCCGATTGGCCGCATGATATCCACGAACCAGCGCCGTCAGAGCCCGCTCGGGCTTTGGATGATCCAGCACGACATAGGCACCTGCGATCGCCAGTTCGCAAACGCGCGGAGCTGCGCACATGTCCCCAAGATCAATCAGCCCCGAGACCGATCGTGGCTCTCCCAGTTCGCCCTCAACGAGAATGTTGTAGTCGTTGGCGTCATTGTGGATGGCCTGAACCGGCAGTTCGGCCAGTTTGTCATAGGTCTGGGAATACTCTTCGCAGATCTTTGTCAGGACCGCGCGTTTGTCGGGATCGGATACGCAGTCTAGCTGGTCCCGCACCCATTCGGCGCGTGTCAGGTTCCATTTGAATTCGCGTTCCAGCCCTTCGTGGGAAAAGTCAGCCAGCGCTCTGTCGGTGGCGCCCAGAACACGCCCCAGTTTCAGGATCAGAGCATCGGTTTTTGGTGCTGCCTTGGCATAGCACCGCCCGGGTAGACGCTCTTGCAACCAGACCAGCCGCCGATCTCCGCTGTCATCCGATAGGGTCAGCAGTCTTTCGCCGTCAAGGGCCGCCACAGTTCGCGGAAATGGCAAGCCGGGTGCTGCGGACGCGATATGATTCAGCGCTTTGACCTGCATGTCGACAAGCGCCGTTTCGCAACCCGGACGCATGACCTTGAGCACATATCCATTTCCGTTTGCGGCTTCGGCCAGAAAGTTCAGATCGAATTCACCGTCGAGGCGCGACAGATCAGCAGAAAAACCCCAGTTCTGCCGCAGCATCTCTGCCCAATATGCTTCAAGGTCCAACATGCCCGGGATGCCCTTTCGTCAGGATGTGCAAAGCCGCCTCAGCGTCGTGCGGTATCAACTCCAAACAAGCAACGCTGTGGCTGAGGCGCAGTTTAGCCCATCGCCCTAAGGCGCTTGATCAACGAGGATGTATCCCACCGCCCGCCGCCCAGTTTCTGAACGTCCTTGTAGAACTGATCCACAAGGGCAGTTACCGGCAGCGAGGCGCCGGTTTCATCTGCTGTATCGAGACAGATCCCCAGATCCTTGCGCATCCAATCGACAGCGAAACCATGCTCGAAATGGTCGTCCAGCATGGTTTCGTATCGGTTCGACATTTGCCAGCTACCGGCTGCACCCTGACTGATCACTTCGACAACCGCGCGGCCGTCCAGACCTGCCTTTTCGGCAAAGTGAAGCGCCTCGCTCAGGCCTTGAACCAACCCTGCAATGGCGATCTGGTTGCACATCTTGGTCATCTGCCCCGCGCCGCTGTCACCGATCCGGCGGCAGATCCGGGAATAGGCAGCCATCACCGGCTCGGCGGCGTCATAGGCAGAGGCATCGCCGCCGCACATGATCGACAGGATGCCGTTTTCTGCGCCAGCCTGACCGCCCGAGATCGGCGCATCGACGAAGGCGATACCGGTGGTTTTTCCTGCGTCACAAAGCTCGCGCGTAACTTTTGCCGAAACCGTGGTGTGATCAACAAAGACGGAGCCCGGTTTCATACCCTGAAACGCGCCATCCTTGCCGATGCAGACGCTGCGCAGATCGTCGTCATTGCCAACACAGGCCATGACGAAATCTGCGCCTTCCGCAGCGGCGCGCGGGGTTGTCTCCATGGCGCCGCCATACTGGGCAACCCAGGCTTCGGACTTGGCGACGGTGCGGTTGTAGACGGTGACGTCATGCCCGGCGGCCTGAAGGTGCCCTGCCATCGGGTAACCCATGACGCCGAGGCCAAGAAACGCGAGTTTTGCCATTGGTCGATCCTTCTGTTGTCCGCAGCTCAATTCGGCAACGGCACGAAACTGTCCGGGGGAGTCAAACCAAAGCGCGCGGCAAAGGGCAACCCACCTTGGTCCGCCGATCAGGTTTCGCCGCCAAGATCGTTCAGAATCGGGCAATCGGGCCGGTCATCACCGGCGCAGGCATCGACCAGATGGGTCAGCGTATCTCTCATGGATTGCAGATCGGCGATCTTGGCTTCGATCCGGGCCAGATGATCCCGGGCCACACGTTTGACGTCCGAACTGTGACGTGTGTCGTCCTCGTAGAGTCCCAGCAAGGTGCGACAATCCTCGATCGTGAAACCCAGCGCCCGGGCGCGGCCCAGAAAGGCGAGCTTGTGCAGGTCGTTTTCGGCAAACGCCCGATAGCCGTTTGCGCTGCGCTTTGGTGAGATCAACCCGATTTCTTCGTAGTAGCGGATGGTCTTGGCTGGCAAACCCGAACGCGAGGCGACGTCTCCGATATTCATTGACAGATCCTTCCTTTACTCGGCCGGCGCGGCGGCAAGGGGTGGTTCTGGGCCTGTGGGCTCTGGTTGCTGTCCGACCCAGCGCAGGCGCAGAGCATTTGTGACGACAAACACGCTCGACAGTGCCATCGCGCCCGCTGCCAGCGCCGGAGACAGCAACGGACCGCCAAAGGGCACCAGAATTCCCGCCGCCACGGGGATCAGCAGTATGTTGTAGCCAAAGGCCCAGACAAGATTCTGCTTGATGTTGCGCATGGTCTGGCGACTGATGGCGAAACCCCTGAGAACAGCCTGAAGGTCGCCCGAAATCAAAACAACATCGGCGGCTTCGATCGCCACATCCGTGCCGGTTCCGATCGCGATGCCCACATCGGCGGAGGCCAGAGCTGGCGCGTCATTGATGCCGTCGCCGACAAAGGCAAGGTTGCCATGTTCCGAACGCAAGGCATCCAGCGCTTCGACCTTGCCACCGGGGAGAACCTCGGCGGTGACATGGTCTATGCCCAGTTGTGCGGCGATTGCATTTGCCGCGCCTTTTGCATCGCCGGTAATCATCGCAACCTGAAAGCCTTGAGCTTTTAGTGCGGCGATGGCTTCGGGGGCTCCGGGCTTGATCGGGTCGGAAACTGCAATGACGGCTTCGATCTGCCCGTCGATTGCAACAAACAGAGGGGACTTTCCGGCAGCCCCCAGACGCTCGGCTTGGGTTGCCAGCGTACCCGGGTCAATGTGATGCGCGCGCATCAGGCGTTTGGCTCCGATCAGCACGTCATGTCCTTCGACGCGGGCTTGCAACCCCATTCCGGTCACTGCCTCGACGTCCTCCGCCAGAGGCAGATCTCCGTGGTAAGCGGCGGTGATAGCGCGGGCGATCGGATGCTCTGAGGAAACCTCGGCCGCGGCGGCGAAGCGCAGCACGGAGTCGGCGTCGACTCCTTCAGCCGGAAGAAGGTCGGTCAAAGTGGGTTCACCGAGGGTCAACGTTCCGGTTTTATCAAAGGCCACGACCTTTACGGATTGCAGCGCCTGCAGGGCGTCGCCCTTGCGGAACAGCACACCGAGTTCGGCGGCGCGCCCGGTGCCCACCATGATCGACGTCGGCGTGGCCAGCCCCATTGCACAGGGGCAGGCAATGATAAGAACCGAGACACCGGCAACCAGTGCCATCGACAGCGCAGGATCCGGTCCGAACACCATCCAGACCAGCACGGTCAATGCGGCGATGCCCATGACCGCAGGAACGAACACGGCGGCCACGCGGTCCACCAAGGCCTGAATAGGCAGTTTGGAGCCCTGTGCCTGCTCGACCATCCTGATGATCCTTGCCAGCACCGTCCCTGCACCCACTTCGGTTGCGCGCAGGCGCATGGCCCCTGTGCCATTCACCGTGCCTGCAATCAACTGGTCTCCTTTGCCTTTCGCCACCGGTATTGGTTCGCCGGTAATCATGCTTTCATCCACATGCGACCGGCCCTCAAGCACCACACCATCGACAGCGATCCTTTCGCCGGGGCGCAGGCGCAGCACGTCCCCCTGCGCAATCTCGCCCAGCGGCAGATCCAGGACCTCTTTACCCTTTTCCACCTGAGCGGTCTGTGGCTGCAAGCCAACCAGAGCGCGAATTGCTGCCCCGGTGCGCCCCTTGGCACGCGCTTCAAGAAGGCGGCCGAGAAGGATCAGGACGACAATGACAGCGGCCGCCTCAAAGTAGACATTGGCCGTGCCAGCCGGAAGCAGGGACGGGAAAAAGGTCGCGATAACCGAGTAGGCATAGGCTGCGCTTGTCCCCAGAGCGACCAGGGAGTTCATGTCGGGCGCCCCCCGCCGCAGCGCCGGCAGCCCCTTGGCCAAAAAGATCCTTCCGGGACCGAGCAGAATTGCGGTGGTCAGGGCGAACTGGACAAGCTTGCTGGTCTGGTCGCCAATGTTGGCCTGCACCCAATGGTGAAAGGCGGGAATCATATGACCGCCCATTTCCAGAACGAAAACGGGCAGGGCCAGCAGAGCAGCGATCAGAGTCGCGTGGGCAAGGTCGTTTATCTCGTGATCGTCTGCAGAGTCGTCCTTAACCGTTCCGCGTGGATGAGCCGGGTAACCGCTTGCGGTCAGGGCTTCGCCAATTTCCTGAGGGGTCGTCGCCCCGCGGGCATAGCGGACATGGGCCGTTTTCGTGGCGAGGTTCACGGTTCCCTCAACAACCCCGTGCGCGGCGACCAGCGCGGTTTCGGCGCGGCGCACGCAGGACGCACAGTTGAGGCCCTCAACTGTAAACTCCGTTTCGAGCAAGGCGGCGGGATAGCCCGCCTCGTCGAGTGCAGCGCTCAGATCCGTAAGCAAAGTTGTCCGGTCATGCACAATTTCGGCCGAGCGGGTGGCAAAATTCACCTCAGCGGTTTCTACCCCGGAAACGGCTGCGAGGGCCTTTTCAACCCGGCCCACACAGGACGCGCATCCCATGCCGGTGATTTGAAGTTTGGTTGTGCCGGGCACGCCCATGCGACTCGCTCCTTGCAATTCTAAGCTTTACATGGGGGTTCCCGTGACTGGAAGGTCAAGGGGCAGAGGCCATTTTTCTGCATCTGCAGCCAATGCAATGTTCCGGCTTTGGCGGCCCGGCGGCCCCGGCGGTATGTATTGCCTGTGATTGGCTATCTTCCGTCGATCCGACGCTCCATGATCCGTTGATAGAGCGTCGGCGCGGCACGGTTGAGCCACCATGCAGCGCGGGCGATCCGGCCGATTGGGGTCATGGGTCGGCGCTTGTCGTAACCGCGCAGAATGTCGCGCGCGGCGTTCTCCGGGCTCATGTAGTCCATCCCGTCTGTAGCAGAGCCCGGCCGGGCAGTTCCGTCCGGCTGGCGCTGATCATTGCCGAGGTTGGTCGCGACGAAGGATGGAGCGGCAATCAATGTATCGACTCCATAGGGCCTTTCCTCGGAGCGAAGGGACTTGAAGAAGCCTTCAAGCGCATGTTTCGAGGCCGCATAAGCCGTGCGGTGATACAGCGGAGAGAACCCCGAAACCGAGGAAATTGCCAGATGCGTTCCTTTGGCTGTGCGGACAGCCGGCAGCAGCGCACGCGCCATCGAGACAGCGCCAAAGTAGTTGACTTCGAAAACCTTGCGGTGACTTTCGTCGTCAGTTGTCTCAAAGGCTCCGATCTGAGTGATACCGGCATTGTAGACGGCAAGGTCGACCCGGTCTGTCAGGGCCATGACCTGCGACATGGCCGCTTCGAGGTCTTTTGCATCGGTCAGGTCGCAGCGGATCGGAATACGGGTTTCAGTCGGCTCCAGTATCGATATGTCGATGTCGATCAGGATGACACGCCAGCCACGTTCCTGCAGAGCCGCATCCAGCGCCCGGCCCAAACCACCTGCGCCTCCAGAGATCACGGCGGTTTTCACAGACCTGCCTGCCTGCGCCACAGGTCGAACACTTCGGCGCTGGATTTCTCCGGCTCATAGCCGAACCGGGATTTCAATGCCGAATTGTCAAGAACCGGTCTGTATTGCAGGAACCGCACCTGTTCGGGGCCGTATCGAGACAAACCAAGAGGCCGAGCCAGTTTCAGCGCGGTTTTCAGGCACCATGCCGGGAGGCGGAGCACCGGTTTGTTCATGGCATGGGCCAGATCGGATACACCCATCGCCCCGTCGCCGGCGACATTGTAAATGCCCGCCGGCCCGTCAGTGGCGGCCCGGGCAAGTATGCGGGCCAGATCGCGGGTCCAGATGAACACGAACGGGCTTTCGCTGCCGTTCACCGCCAGCAGGCGGGGTTTCCGAAACAATGCGGTAATCTGGTTCTCGGTTTCGGCACCCAGAACCGTGCCGACCCGCAGGATCACCTGCTCAAGATGCGGGGAACAGCTGCGGGCCTTGGCCAGCATTTCCTCGACTTGGCGTTTGTGGTCGGAATAGGCAAACTCGGGATTCCCCCGCAGCGGATCGCATTCACGCAATGGCTCCGGGTTGTCCGGATGATAGCCGTAGGCCGCACCGGACGAAGTGACCACAAGACGGCGCACGCCATGGTTAAGCGCGGCGGTCAGAACCTTTTGGGTGCCTTCGACATCGACCTTGTAGGCAAACGAGCGGTCTGCGCCTTTGGGTGAGGTGACGATCGACGCAAGATGCACGATGACCTCGGGTTGGATCTTTGCAATCACCCGGTCGGGGTCGCCGGTGGTAACGTCCATCCGGTGAAAGGCCATTGTTTCCGGCAAATTGTCGGGGCGGGCGATGTCGGTGGCAAAGACCTGCATACCGTCAAGCTCGGCAAGCAATGCCCGCCCGACCATGCCTGCGGCTCCGGTGATCAGGATCCGGGTCATGTCATGGCCCCCTTTGGCGCATCGTGCGCGGCCTCGGTGCGTGACATCAGCATGGCCAGCCCGATCCCCGAGATGGCGTGCCAGATACCCCAGAAGGCCGCGACCACGGCCATTCCACCCAAACCGCCAAAAAACGCAAAGATCAGGACCAGCCCGAGGCCCGAGTTCTGGATGCCGGTTTCAATTGTCACCGCGCGGCGATTGAAAGGGGACAGCCGGGTCAGAGTGGCCACAACCCAGCCGCCCCCAAGCGCCAGGGCGTTGTGAAGGATCACAAGCCCGGCAACGGCTCCGGCGAAGTTGAGGAAAAACCCCCAATTGGCAGCCAGAGCGAGTACAATGAATGCTACGAAAATTCCCATCGACAGGTATTGAAGGGGCTGACGCAGGCGACGTGTCAGTTCCGGTTTGCGCATGTGGAGTTGAACCCCGAGAATCAGGGGCAGGATCAGCATGAGCCCCACGGTGATCGCGATTTGCACCGGGTCGATGGCGGTCTTTTGCAAGATTTCGCGGGTCGGCGGATACAAGCCGCCCCAAAGCGCGATGTTAATGGGTGTCATCACGATGGCGCTGATCGTGGCAAAAGCGGTCATTGACACCGAAAGCGCGGCGTTCCCGCCTGCACGATGCGTGATGAAGTTCGAGATATTGCCGCCGGGGCAGGCCGCAACAAGGATCAGCCCGAGCGCGATTGACGGCCGTGGTTGGGTCAACCAGACCAGCGCGAAGGTCATCACAGGCAGCACCACGAATTGAGAACAAAGCCCAACGATCAATGGTTTCGGAGCCCGGCGCAGACGGTCGAAGTCGCGCGGGTGCAGATCAATGGCGATGGAAAACATCACGACGGCAAGGATCGCGTTCAGCAGTGTAAGCGAGGCAGGGCTGAAGTTCAGCGTGACGTCGTCGATGCCAGTCATGCCGCCGCCTTCCTGAACTTGTCGATCCAGCCGGTGACCGCCTTGCGATAGGTCGCTTTGTCGACGTAGTAGGCCATGCGGGCCAGTTCCAGATAGTTCATGCCACCTGTGGCGCGATCGAACTCGGCAGATTTTTCAGCTTTCAGCTCTTTCGCCACGGGGCAACCGCCGCGCAGACCTTTGATATATCGGGCCACCATCTCGGCCTGTTCGTGCCGGCCCTGCCAGCCAAGGCCGCTAGCCTCGACCATGCCAAGGATGAAAAGATCGTCGCGCCCGGGGTGGATGGCATTGAGATAGAGATGCGGTGCGTCTCCCTGCCAATTCAGCAGGTCTTGGTCGATGAAGGGATAGTGCAGACGATAGCCTGTCGCGGCGAGAACCATGTCATAGTCATCGCTGGAGCCATCCCGGAAATGCACTGTGCTGCCTTCGAACCGCTCGATGTCGGCGCGGATTCGCAGGTCTCCGTGACCGGCGTGATACAGGACCAGAGAATTGACGACCGGATGGCTCTCGTAGAGTTGATAGTCTGGCTTGGGAAACCCGTATTTCTGAGGGTCGCCCACGAACCATCGCAGTATGAGCCCGTCGATGCGGCGCTTGATCCACATCGGCAACTGGATCATCCCGCCCATCGTGTCGGCAGGTTTGCCGAAAACGTATTTCGGAACGAAGTAATACCCGCGCCGCATCGACAGGTCGCAGCGTTTGGCGTGGTGGATGGCATCGACGGCGATGTCGCAGCCTGAGTTGCCCGCGCCGACGATCAGCACCCTCTTGCCGTCAAACTGCGACGGGTAGCGGTAGGCTGATGAATGGATCAACTCTCCGTCGAACTGGCCGGGAAACTCCGGCATGTTTGGCTCCGAGAGCGTGCCGTTGGCAATCATGACACCGGCAAATTCCGCGTTATGCTCACCATCTGCGTCGCGCCATGTCACACGCCATCCGTCGCCCGGACTGCCCAACGGTTCAGTGTGCAGAACCTCGGCGTTAAATCTATAATGCTCCCGCAGCCCATAGCGCTCGGCAAAGTCGTGAAAGTAACCCTTGAGATCTCTGTGAGACGGATACTCCGCAACCTTTTCCTCCATCGGGAAGTCGGTGAATTCGGTCATCTTCTTGGAAGAGATCAGATGCGCAGTTTCGTACATTGTGGATTTCGGGCCATCGATGTCCCAAAGCCCACCCACATCCGAGTGCAGTTCGAATCCCTGAAAGGCGATGCCCTGTTCCTTGAGCACCTTAGCCATAGCAAGCCCCATCGGACCTGCCCCGATCAGGGCAAATGCCGCGCGCGTATCCGTCATGTTTCCTCCCTGTTGCCGCTTAACTTGAACGATCGTTCAAAATAAGGCAAGCTGGAATCAACAAAAGGAATTCTAGGTGGAAAAACAAAGGAAAAGAGCGCCGTCGGCCCGTTCGCTGCAAACCCGGGCCCGAATCCTGGATGCGGCCGAGCAGGTTTTTGCCGAGCGAGGATTCGAGGGTGCTTCTATTCGGGACATCGCGGCACTGGCCGGGGTTCAGGTCGGTCTGGTGCATCATCACGGGGGCGGCAAGGAAGAACTGTTTCATCAGACAGTCGCCCGCCGGGCCAACGATCTTGCGCGGATCCGTCTCGAAAACCTTGAGACACTGAAAGCGCGCGGTGATGTGACGCTGCGGGCTCTGCTTGACTGCTTTATCCGACCGTATGTTTCACTGGCGCAGAATGAAGGCGCCCACTGGCTTGCCTATGGCAGGCTCGTTGCGCATGTCTCGGCGGATCCGCGCTGGCGCTGGATCGCGGCAGAGTGTTTTGACCCTACTGCCGGACGGTTCATTGACGAGATCTGCGCCCTCTATCCCGAAATCGACCGAGAGTGGATTGCCACCGGGCAAGTCTATTCGGTGGCCGCGATGCTGGCCCACCTCAACACCAGCTGGCGGGTCGAGGCCCTCAGCCCCGGTGCAGGGGAACTGCGGCTTGAGCAGTTGATCGAATTCAGCGCCGCCGGGCTTGAGGCGATGTTCCGGATGGATGGCTAGCAGCGACCGCTAGACGCGGGGATCGTCCAGCCCGGACGGGAAGCGCCGGGGCAGCAGTCCAGCTTGAAACCAATTGATCATCGAGTAAATCGAATAGACCGGTAACCCTGTCCGTTTCCGAATGTCGGCGGCGTAGGGGACCATGTTGGTGCATTCCAGCACGATCGCTCCGGCATCAGGAGTGCATTTGAGGATCTCGTCCGCTGCGGCCAGCATGTCGAGTCTGCACGCATCAAAGTCGATCCGGGGCGCGTCACCCAGTACATCCCGCGTAAAGCAGCGGCCCTGGTCGGTTCCATAAATCGGCGTGTCGACCGACACACCGGCAGCAACGAGATGCGCCTTTGTCAGCGTAGCCTTGGAAATGGTCAGAATTACCGTTTGTTTTCCTCGCGGTAACAGGGCCTGAACCATTGGCACCTGCATCAGCGACGAGGTGACCACCGGCACGCCGAGTGCGGTGCGCAATTCATTCTGAACAAGGGCGAGGAACCCGCAATTCGTAGTGATGCCATCGCAGCCCGACGCGACGAGATCGCGGCCGGCTTCGATGAAGGCGTCCAGCAGTTCGGTCGGGTCGCCGCGCACCACTTTGTCAGGCGAAGCGCCGCGAACCACGCGATACTGGACCGGGAAGGGCCATGTCAGGGCGTTGCCCATATCTCCGGGGATACGGGGAAATCGGGTCTCGAGCATCAGGATGCCAACGGTCGCGCCGTAGATTGTTTTTCCGCCGGACTGTGTCGAAGCTGGATCAAGGGCCATGGGAACCTCAGAGATCGGGAACGTAAAGCTGGGCATAGGCCTCGCGCACGGCCTGCGTGGCACTGTCTCGGCGGCGCTCGATATGGGCGCGCATCCGGGTTGCGGCTTCTTTCGCATTGCGGCGGGCCACGGCGTCGAGAATGCTGCGATGAGCTGAGACCATACTCTGCCCGTCCGGAGCGGTTTCGCGCAACCGGCGCAGATCGATCAGACGCAGATACCGGATCCGGTCGTTAAGGTTTGTGAGCATACGCGCCAATTCCGCATTGCGCGACAGTGCGCAGAGCCGGAGGTGAAACAGCTCGTCCATCGCCAGCAGTTTCTCGGGATCGGCCTCCGGAGTGTAGTCGGGCGCGATCTCGGCGAGGTCCTGTTGCAGCGCGGAAATATCTGAATTGCTGCCGCGTTCGCAGGCCAGTCGCACCGCTTCGATCTCGACCGCGACACGGGCTTCATAAAGATCCATGACCAGCTCGGGCGACAGGGAACGGCAGAAAAACCCGCGCCCTGATCGGAACGTCAGGAACCCTTCGGCCACCAGCCTGTTCAGCGCCTCACGGATCGGAGTGCGCGACGCGTCCAGTTCCGCGGCCAGCGCGCTTTCGTTGATCCGGGCGTCCGGCTTGAAGGCAAAATCCGCCGCCATGCGCCTGAGCGCATCATAGATCCGGTCCACGTTGCTTTCGGATTTTGCCATTTCCACTCCTCTTTGGTTGCGAGACTAGTGCGGTATTGACATGTGCGCAAGATATGATGCAAGGCTGTATACAATTTTGAACGCAGAAAACCGGAGGCCCGCATGAGCAACCAGATGAATGGCGCCGAGGCGATGGTTCGCATGCTGGAAGAGCAGGGGGTGCGGCACATCTTTGGGCTGTGCGGAGATACCACGCTGCCATTTTACGACGCGATGCTGCGGCTGGATCACGCGATCACCCATGTGCTGACACGGGATGAGCGCAGTGCCACCTACATGGCGGACGGCTATTCGCGGGTGACGGGCCGGGTTGGTGTGGCCGAGGGTCCGTCGGGTGGCGGTGCGACCTATATCCTGCCGGGGTTGATCGAAGCCTCGGAAAGCTCCTATGCGGTGCTGGGGATCACCACAGACATCTCGGTGGCCTCTTACGGCAAGTACCCGCTGACCGAGGTCAATCAGGAGGCGTTGATGGCGCCGCTGACCAAGTGGAACACGGTGGTCAGCCGTGCCGATCACATCCCGCGCATGGTGCGCGCGGCGTTCCGGGCCATGACCACCGGGCGATCGGGCGCGGCGCATATCGGGCTGCCCTATGACGTTCAGTATGACGCGGTCGAGGTGTCCGATATCTGGGCCGATCCGGCCACGGCCAGCTATCCGGCCTATCCCCAGGCGCCACAGTCGGGCGCGGCGCAGGCGGCGGTTGAGGCCATTTGTTCCGCGAAGAACCCGCTGATCGTCTGCGGCGGCGGCGTGGTGATCGCAGGCGCGATGGAGGAGTTGGACCGGCTGGCAAAGCGGCTGGATATTCCGGTCGCCACTTCGATTTCGGGGCAGGGATCCTTGGCCGAGACGCATCCCAACTGTCTTGGTGTCGTGGGTTCAAACGGCGGGACCGACGAAACCTGGGAGATGATGGAGGCGGCCGACCTGGTGGTGTTCATGGGTTGCCGGGCTGGCTCGACTACAACAGCGCGTTGGGAAGCGCCAAAGCCGGGCACGCGGATCGTGCATTTTGACAATGACCCGATGGTGATGAACGCCAATTACCGCACCGAGGTCGCGGTGGTAGGCGATCTGAGGTTGGCGCTGGCCGAGGTGAACGCAGTGCTTGATGCGCGCGATCAAGGTGCCGACACCTTTGGCGGCGCGGCAGCAGTGGAGGAAAAGAAGAAACGAAAGTTCGAGATATTCGACAAGCTGGCGCTGTCCGATCAGGCGCCGATCCGGCCGGAACGGGTGATCCGCGCGTTGCTGAAGGTGCTGCCCGAGGATGCCACGGTGGTGTCCGATCCCGGCACCAGCTGCCCCTATTTCTCGGCCTATTACCAGTTGCCGAAACCGGGTCGGCATTTCATCACCAACCGGGCGCATGGGGCGTTGGGCTATTCGCTCTCGGCAGCGCTGGGAGCGTGGTATGGGCGGCCCGCGTCCAAGACCGTCGCGCTGATGGGGGATGGGTCGTTCGGGTTCACAGTGGGTGAACTGGAAACCGTCTGTCGGTCGCGCGCGCCGATCACTTACGTGGTGTTCTCGAACGCGAATTTCGGATGGATCAAGGCCAGCCAATTCGCCGACAAGGACGCACGTTACTACAACGTGGATTTCGGGCGTACCGATCATGCGGCCATCGCCTCGGCCTATGGGGTCAAGAGCTGGCGGGTTCAGGATCCGGCGGATCTGGACCGGGTTCTGGCGCAGGCCGTAGCCCATGACGGGCCGACGCTGGTGGATGTGGTGACGCAGCCGCTGGAAGAGAGCAATGCCCCGGTAAGGCGGTGGATGGGGTGAGATTTCTTGCGCCAAGTCCGGCGGAGCCGTCTCCGCCGGATTAATGCCGTTGCTATGTCGGATATTGCGTTGCGGGCGTTTTCTGCTGCGTTTCTTCGAACTCTTTCCATACGTGCATTCGGCCATTTTGGCGAGCATCGGCGAGAAAGAGCTTCTTTCTCGCGTCGGGCGTTTCCAGGTCTTTGTACTTTCCGCTTGAAAACTTTGGCCAATCTATTGCCATTCCCAGCTTGACCATTTCAGCAGAGAGATCTCGCCCGTCTGGAAGGTAACACCGAGCGACAACCCGGCCATAATCATCCTTGTCGGTGATTTCAGCTCTGATTGCTTGTCCTTTGCACAGTCTGTGCAGCTCCCATTTTGCTTTCTTTCCGTAGGGGTGGTTGAGCTCGGGAGCATCGATCCCGAAAAGCCGTATCTGTTGTCGCCTTATTTTCACCGTATCCCCATCAACAACCCATGCAGGCCCGGACACCACGCGGCTTTGGGTCAGATGTCTCGAACTCCGCTCGTCGAAGCGCGATTTCTGGGCATCAGTCGCTCGTGCGCGTTGCTGCCGCGGTGTGGGCGGTGTCATTGCCGCCCGGTCTTTCTTTGAGTGGCCTGATCTGAAGACCAGGATCAGAACGCCGGCGAAAACGAAAGTGACTAACAGAAATTCCAAGGCTAACTCCTCAATTAACCAGTTCTGGGTTCACCTCCCAAACTTAGCCAGTTGAAGCGTTAAACAGGCTCGAAACTCTGCAATTGCTTGTGAGTTTTGGCCAAGTGCATTGTCTTGGTCGATGCGGGCATTGTGCCGGATCGTAACGGTCGCGATCGGGGGATCGGTGTGCTCACGCGTTTTTTTGACCGGGGGAGGGGCGCCCGATGGGGCACCCCCGGTTTACTTAGGCAAAGGCCTTGCCGTCTGCCACATGCCGTTTCAGGATTTCCGGCGGGGCAAATCGCGGGCCATATGCCCCGGCCAGCTCCTCACAGCGTGCGAGGAAACGGTCCAGCCCGTAGGTGTTGACGAACTGGATGTAACCGCCGGTCTGCACTGGCGCGCCGATCCCGAGGATCGAGCCAACATTGCCGTCCGCGACTGTGCGCAAAACGCCCTCTTCGAGACAGCGCAGGCTCTCCAAAACGGCACGAAACAGGATGCGATCCTGAATGTCCTGATCCGGGATCTCCGCGTTCTGATCGCGCCATGCCTCCAGCCCGGACCAGACCGTTTTGCCGGCTTCGGAATAGTCGTAGAACCCCTTTCCGGTTGCGCGTCCATGGCGGCCATGCTGCGACAGCATTTCGGCCAGCATGGCGCGGGCGCGCGGGTTCTGCTCCTGTTCAGGATCAAGCAGACCCATCTCCACCTGCGTATTGTAGATGTCGACGACCAGTTTGATCTGCACTTCATCGAGCAGCGACAGCATTCCAGTGGGCATGCCGGTCAGGCGCGACAGGTTGTCGACCCGCACCGGGTCATGGCCCTCGGCCACCAGCTCCACCGCTTCGATGATCTTGGTGCCGATTGTGCGCGAAGTGTAGAATCCGGTGCTGTCACCGACGATGATCGGCGTCTTACGGATCTGTTGCGCAAAGTCGAAGGCGCGGGCCAGCGTTTCGTCCGAGGTCTCGTCGCCGGCAATGATTTCCAGAAGCGGCATCTTGTCGACCGGTGAAAAGAAATGCAGGCCAACGAAGTTTTCCGGCTTGGCAGATCCGGTCGCCAGGCGGGTGATTGGCAGGGTCGAGGTATTGGAGCCCCAGATGCCGCCCTCGGCCAGCAGCGCCTCGTGCTCGGCGAGAACCTTGTCCTTGACGTCGATCTGTTCGAAAACCGCCTCGATGATCAGGTCGCAGCCCTTTATGTCCTCGGCTTTGTCAGTGGGGGTGATAAGGGCCAGAACCGCGTTGCGCTGTTCCTCGGTCATTCGGCCCCTCTTGACGCGCTTGTCGAGCAGGCCGGCGGTATACGCCTTGCCGCGCTCGGCGGCCTCAATCGACATGTCCTTGAGCACAACCGGAATTCCGGCCATGGCGGCGGAATAGGTGATGCCCTGACCCATCATGCCTGCACCAAGAATGCCAAGACGCTCAACTTTGGAGCGCGGCACATCCTTGGGACGGCTGGCGCCGCCATTGACCTTGTTCATGCCGAAAAACAGGGTTTCGATCATGTTCTTGGTGGTGGCCAGCGGGGTCAGAGATACGAATTTCCGGCTCTCATAGCGCTGGGCGGTGTCGAAATCGAGCTTGCCCGCGGCCTCGGTCATGATATCGAGGATTTTCACCGGCGCGGGCATCAGCCCCCGGGTCTTCTTGAACAGCATCGCTGAGGCGCCCGCGATCTGCGTCATCATCTTGGGCGAGGTCGAAGGTCCGCCAGGGATCCGGTAGCCTTTGCTGTCCCAGGGCTGAGTTGCCGCCGCGGCATCGCCCTGAACCGACAGGATGTACTCCCTTGCACGGCTCAGCAGCTGGTCGGCGGGAACCACCTCGTGGACCAGCCCCGCTTTGAGCGCCTTGTCGGGGGAGACCTGACGGCCTTCGAGCAGGAAGGGCATCGCGCCTTCAAGTCCGAGCAGATAGGTCATGCGGACAACGCCACCGCCACCGGGCAGCAGACCCAAAGTGACTTCGGGCAGCCCGATCTTGGTTTTGGGATTGTCGGCGGCGATCCGGTAATTGCAGGCAAGACAGATCTCGAACCCGCCGCCGAGCGCCACGCCGTTGATCGCGGCCACCACGGGAACAGGCAGTTTCTCCTGCTGCCGCATGATGGCCTTGGCGGCCTCGACCGAGTTGAACAGCTCCCCGACCCCGTCGGGCTCGATGCTTTTCAGCATGTTGAGATCGCCGCCGGCAAAGAATGTGTCCTTGGCCGAGGTCCAGATCACCCCTTTCAGGTCTGTTTCAGCCTTGATCCGGTCCATCGTGTCGGAAAACAGCGGCCAGAACTGCGCGTTCATCGTATTGACCGGCCCGTCCATGTCCATGGTGATGGTGACGATGCCGTCGGCGTCCTTGTGATATGCGAATTCACCCATCGTGTTCTCTCCTCAAAGACGCTCGATCAGGGTCGAGATACCCATGCCGCCACCGACACAGAGCGAGATCATCGCGCGCTTGGCGTCGCGGCGCTCCAGCTCGTCCAGCACGGTCGACACCAGCATGCCGCCGGTGGCGCCCAGCGGGTGGCCCATGGCGATGGCCCCGCCATTCACGTTGGTGATCTCGTGGTCGATATCGAGATCCTTCATGTAGCGCAGCGCGACGGACGCAAAGGCTTCGTTGATCTCCCAGATGTCGATGTCCGAGACTTTGAGCCCGGCCTTGTCGAGACATTTCTGCGCCGCCGGTCCGGGACCGGCCAGCATGATCACAGGGTCGGTGGAAATAACGGTGGCCGAGACGACGCGGGCACGGGGCTCGAGCCCCAGATCCTTGCCTGCCCTTTCAGACCCGATCATCACCGCCGAAGACCCATCCACGATGCCCGAGGAATTGCCGGGTGTGTGCACATGGTTGATCCGTGTGACCTGCGGGTATTTCGCCAATGCCATATCGTCAAAGCCGAAGCCGCCCATCTGTGCGAAGGACGGGTTGAGCGCACCCAGCTTCTGCATGTCCGTGTCGGGTTTGATGTAGTCGTCGCGTTCCAGAATGGTGAGGCCGTTCTCGTCCATCACCGGCACCACCGAGCGGTCGAACCAGCCATTGTCTCTGGCCTTGGCCGCACGTTTCTGGCTTTCGACGGCGAAGGCGTCCACATCCTCGCGAGAGTATCCGTCGATGGTGGCAATCAGGTCAGCGCCGATGCCTTGCGGAGCAGAGTTCTGGTCGGCTACGAATTCAGGGTCGGAGAACATCGCACCACCGCCCGAGAGCATCGGGATGCGGCTCATGGATTCGACCCCGCCGGCGACAACCAGATCTTCCTGGTCCGAGCCCACCTTGGCGGCAGCCATGTTCACCGCCTCCAGTCCAGAGGCGCAGAACCGATCCAGCTGCACCCCGGGCACTGCCTCGTCCCAATGGGCCGCCTGCACGGCGGCCTTGGCGACACAGGCGCCCTGATCGCCGACGGCGGCGGTGCAGCCCAGCATCACGTCGCCGACGCGGGAGGTGTCGAGATCGTGCCGCCTCTGCAATTCGCGCAGCAGGCCGGCCGCCAGCTGGATCGGCTTCACTTCATGCAGGGTTCCGTCTTTCTTGCCGCGAGAGCGCGGGGTGCGGACAGCGTCAAAAATATAGGCGGGCGTTGCCATCGTCTCTCCTCCTGATCCGATTTCCGCGGAGCGTATGGGCTGGCGGGATGATTTACCAACAGGACAGTAACGGCATTTCATTTGTGACGTGGCGTAGCCATTCGAAATCCCACTTGTTCAGCAGATTACTGCCCGGCCAGCCCCATCTGCCGAACGGCGAGGTCGCGCATAATTTCTTCGGACCCGCCGCCGATCGCCATGACTTTGACCTCGCGCCAGACCCGTTCTACCGGGTTGCCGGTCAGGTAACCCGCGCCGCCAAAGATTTGCATGCCCTCCGAAGCCACAAATTCGAGAGATTTCGTTGCCTGTACTTTTGCCTTGGCAATCTCGGCCGCTGGCATCAGCCCTTGGTTTATCGCCCAGCAGATGCGCTCGAGATAGGCCTCGATCATGTCGATCTTTGCCGACATCTCGGCGAATTTGTGAGCGATCACCTGATGTTCGACAAGTTTCTGGCCAAAGGTTTTTCTTTCGCGAGCCCATTCGAGAGACGACTCGTAGCAGATCCGCATCATGCCCAGCGATCCGGCAACCATGGCTAGCCGTTCGTAGTTGAAGTTGTTCATGATGGCCAGAAATCCCTTGTTTTCAGGCCCGATCAAGGCAGCCTCCGGAACCGCGCAGTCATCAAAATGCAGCATCGCCTGTTCCGAACAGTGCCAGCCCATCTTGCGGCCAAGGGGCGTGCGGGTGAAGCCGGGTGTGCCGGCCTCGACGAGAAAGAGGGAAATGCCGCCCAGCCCGGCGCCGCCGGTGCGGGCGCCGACCACGAACCATTGTGATTCCATTCCGCCCGTGATGAAGGCCTTGGCCCCGTTCAGGGCCCAGCCGCGGCCCTTTCGTTCGGCCCGTGTCGAAAGATTTGCCACATCGGATCCGCCCCCGGGTTCGGTGATGGCAAGCGACGAACTGATCCGACCGGCGATGATGTCCGGCAGAACGCTCGTCTTGAAGTCCTCAGGGGCCAGCTTGGCGATCGGTCCGATCGAGATCATGCGCCCGCCCACTGCGGCGGCAAAGCCTGAAGCACCGCAGCCAAAGGCGAGTTCGGCATAGTCGGCCCGCATGAAGGCATCGTCAAATCCGAGGCCGCCGTATTTTTCCTCGATGCCGAAGCCGAATACTCCCAGTTCGGCGACTTTTTCGTGCATCTGCCATGGCACATTGCCTTGGGCCTCCCAGTCCTCAAGATGCGGTTTCACTTCGCTGTCGAAGAACCTCGAAAGATTGGATCGAAACGCGTCCCGTTCGGGTGTCATGAAAGGCGATGGACAGGTCATTGGAGTTCCTTCGGCGAAAGCTGGGTTTCCATCATGTCTGCGAACCGCGCGACCATGCGGGCCAGATAGGCGGGATCTTCGGTGAAATTCTCATGCAGGATCAGCCCGCGCAGAAAGTTCCGGGCGATCGACCAGAGAATTTCGGCATCGTCAGGGACGTTTCCGTTCCCGGAGTAGAGGTGCGAGATAGACTGTCGGCTGACCCGATCCCATTCGCGCAGATGGTCTTCAAGCAACTGGTAGAGTTCGGTGTCGGTACGGCAGGCCACCAGGATTTCGACGAAGGCGCGCCCGCCTGCCGAGTTCACAACCTTTTCCCAGGCGTTCAGGATCAACTGGCGAACCGGCGTCGGGGCCTCCTCCGGATCAGGGCGTTCAACGGGTCCCAGCGCATTGGCCAGAAGGTCCCTCGCGGTGGCCGCGACCAGCGTCTGACGGTTGGGAAAATGGTGGGTGATTGCCCCGCGTGAAACGCCTGCCTCGGCCTGAATGGTCGCAAACGTGGTTTCGGCATAGCCCAACCGGTCGAGGCAAGTGATTGCGGCCTTGCAGATCCGTGCCTGCGTAGCCTGTGACCGCTGGTCCTGCGGGACGGGTTTCGGGGCTTTGTTCATCAGTTCCGTGGCGTCGCTTTCGGGCATCCCCGTTGACCGGGGAGTTGATGTGACCCTACAAACAGAACGGGCGGTCTGTAAATAGAGGCTGTCGGTAGGATGAAAAGGACGTGACGTGGCACAGCCTTTGCGGATCGGAGGAGCCAGCGGTTTCTGGGGTGAGGCACCCCATGCCACAGCGCAACTACAAGGCGCCGGGGTCGACGTGCTGGTCTACGATTACCTGGCTGAAATCACGATGTCGATCATGGCCCGCGCGCGTCGCAAGGATTCCGGGCTGGGATATGCAACCGACTTCGTGACCGATGCGATGACGCCGAACCTGCAGTCGATCGCTGAGGCTGGCGTCAAGGTTCTGTCCAATGCCGGAGGGGTCAACCCGATGGCATGCGCCGAAGCCCTGCGGGCAAGGATTGCCGAGGCCGGTCTGTCGCTGCAAGTGGCGGTGGTGGATGGGGACGACCTGCTGGACCGGGCCAATGAGTTTTCCGGCATGTCCGAAATGTTCTCGGGCGCGCCGATGCCGTCTGTCGAAAAGATTGCCTCGATCAATGCCTATCTAGGGGCAGGACCGATCGTGGCGGCTCTGAGCGCAGGCGCCGATATCGTGATCACGGGCCGTTGCGTCGACAGCGCGCTGACATTGGCGGCCTGCATGCACCATCATGGCTGGACACACGCAGATCACGACCTTCTGGCCGCAGGATCTCTTACTGGTCATCTGCTGGAATGCGGGCCGCAGTCCACCGGTGGCAATTTCACCGATTGGGAAGAAGCCGGGGACTTGGCGTTGATCGGATACCCGATCGCCGAAGTTTCCGGCGACGGAACGATGGTGCTGACCAAGCCGGAGGGAACAACCGGAGTGGTGAGCCCGGCTTCGGTGACCGAACAGATGCTTTACGAGATCGGCGATCCCCGTGCCTATGTTCTGCCCGATGTGGTGTGCGATTTCCTCGACGTTGAGATTGTGCAGGAGGGGCCTGACAGGGTGCGGGTCTCTGGCGCAAGGGGCCATGCACCGACTGGCAAACTGAAGGTTTCGGCAACGTGGGTCGATGGATATCGCGCCGGGATGGTTTTCCAGATGAATGGTCGCGATGCGCGCACCAAGGCAAAAGTCTTTGCGCAGGCCGGATTGGACCGGGCACGGCAAACGCTTGGGCGGATGGGTGCGGAGGATTTTCGCGAAGTATCGTTTGAGGCTTTCGGGGGAAGACAGGGGAACGGCGCCTACGAAGAGATTGCGTTCAAGGCTGCGGTTCGCCACGAGGACCCCCGCGCAGTCGGCGTGTTCCTGAAGGCGTTGATCGGCGGCGCATTGGCGACGCCGCCCGGGCTGCATTTCTTTACCGGAGGTGGGCGGCCGAAACCATCACCCGTTGTCGCGTTGTTTTCGTTTCTCGTAGATGCCTCCGCTCCGCAAATTAGCGTAACGCTGAACGAGGCAGACGTGGCTTATGATCCACCGGTTCCGCCTGTGCGGGAGGTGATACCAGAACCCGCTCGTGAACCACCTGTGGGGGAATATGCAGGCGAAGTAGTCGAACGCCCGCTGGAGGATCTCGCCTGGGCGCGTTCGGGTGACAAGGGGGATAGCGCCAATATCGGAGTGATTGCCCGGCGGGGGGCCTATCTGCCGTATGTCTGGGCGGCTTTGACGCCTGATGCGATTGCCGGAGTTTTTGCCGACGAACTGAATGGTGAGGTGCGCCGGTTCTACCTGCCGGGTTCCGATTCAATGAACATCGTGATGACGCGTGTACTAGGCGGGGGCGGTATTGCTTCGCTCAGAAATGACGCGCAGGGCAAGGCCTTTGCCCAGAAACTCCTGTCCCTTCCGGTCAAGATTCCGGTCGGGCTGATCGTGAATTCCTGAGGAGGAAATTGGATGGGATTTGTCAGTCAGGTTGTCCGGGACAGCGAGAGTTTCGCAAAGAACCGCGCCGATATGCTGGCGCTCGTTGACGAACTCAGACACCTTGAAGCCCGCCCCGTCGAACTGAGCGAGAAACGCCGCGAGCGGATGGAGGCGCGCGGTCAGATCACCCCGCGCGAACGGCTTGCGCGCCTGCTCGATCCGGGGATGCCGTTCCTTCAGTTGCACAGTCTGGCCGGTTATCTGGTTGACAGCCCAAACCCGGAGAAATCAGTGCCGGGTGCGGCGGTGATCGCCGGGATCGGATTTGTCTCGGGTGTGCGCTGTGTGGTTGTGGTCGATGACAGCGGTATCAAGGCGGGCGCTATGGTCGAGATGACCGGCGCGGCCTTTCTCAGCGCGCAGGACCTGGCGTTGCGGCACAAGCTTCCGTTTCTGCATCTTGTGGAAAGTGCCGGTGCGAACCTGATGGAATATAAGGTCGAGCTTTGGGCCAATGGCGGCAGGCTGTTTCGCAATCTGGCGCGACTCTCGGCGGCAGGGATCCCGAATATTGCTGTGCTGCATGGCCCCTCCACCGCTGGCGGGGCCTACATGCCGGGACTCGCAGACTATGTCGTGGGCGTGAAAAAGAACGGTATGGCTGCCTTGGCCGGTGCGGCGCTGGTGCATGCCGCCACCGGTGAAAGGGCTGATGACCGGGAACTGGGCGGATCCGAGATGCATGCCTCGGTTTCCGGGTTGGTGGAGTACCTGGTCGAAGACGACGCGCACGGCGTCGAGATGGCCCGCGACGTGCTTGCCCGGCTCGACTGGAACAAGCGGCTGCCAATCCGCAAAGTGGCCGCGTTCGATGAGCCGCGCCTCGCGGTCGATGATATCGCTGGTGTTGTGCCCACCGACTACCGGGTTCCGTACGATGTTCGTGAAGTCGTGGCGCGAATTGTCGATGGCTCCGAGTTCGAAGATTTCAAACCGCGCTACGGCGTTTCGACCGTTTGCCTGCAGGCGACGATCAACGGCATCGCTGTTGGCATCATAGGCAACAATGGTCCCATCGACCCGGCCGGAGCCACCAAGGCGGCGCAATTCATTCAATTGTGCGGGCAGGCGGATGCGCCGCTGATCTTTCTTAACAACACCACCGGTTTCATGGTCGGAACCGCATATGAACATGCCGGGATGATCAAGCACGGAGCAAAGATGATCCAGGCTGTTACTTCGGTCGATGTGCCACGGATCACGCTCTACATCGGCGCAAGTTTCGGGGCTGGAAACTACGGCATGAGCGGCTTTGCCTACGAGCCGGATTTCCTGTTCGCCTGGCCCAACGCGACCACCGGCGTCATGGGTGGTGAGCAGGCTGCGGGTACGATGGAGATGGTCGCCCGCGTTGGTGCCAAACGGAAGGGTGAGCCGGTTGACGAGGAGCGCCTTGCCCAGCAGAGCAAGCTCATCGCGACGCATTTTGACCGGCAGGCGGGGGCGTTCTACACCTCGGGTCGATGCCTTGACCATGGGGTCATCGACCCCCGCGATACGCGCCGCGTGCTCGGTTTCTGTCTGGAAACAGCGTTAGAGGGTCGCGCAAGATCGGCAATACCCGGCACTTACGGCGTGGCGAGGTTCTGATGCTTCCGGTTTCGGATCAGTTGCACCTCGATCATAACGGAGATTGGCTGACCGCCTGGTTCAATACACCCGAGCGTCGCAACCCGCTGACGGCCGAGCGCGTCGAGGCATTGATTGCCTTGTGCGTTGCTCTTCAGAACAGCGACATGCGCGGGGTAATCTTCCGCGGGCAGGGCGGCATCTTTTGCGCCGGCGGTGATCTGAAGGCCTTTCAGGGGCTGCTTCAGGGAACCGTAACCAAGGATGAGGTGATCGGTCTCAGTCTGAGGGCCGCCGATCTATTCGACGCTGTATCGGGGCTGCCGCAATTCACCGTTATGGCCGTTGAGGGGGCAGCGATGGCCGGTGGGTTCGGGCTGGCCTGCTGTGGTGACTACGTGGTTGCCGAAGACGACGCCCGGTTCGGGATCAGCGAGGTGCGAATTGGAGTGACGCCGGCGCAGATTGCTCCGTTCGTGCTGGCGCGATTGGGCGCGCGCCACGGACGCAGGATGATGCTGATGGGCGACACGGTTTCAGGTGAGGGGGCTTGCAGCGTCGGACTGGTGGATCAGTTGGTCCCGCCGGGTGACATGAATGATGCCCTTGTCGGGTTGCGTCGGCAAATGGCCGGCATTGCTCCGGGCGCGCTTGCCGCGCTCAAGCGTCAGATCGCCACGATTCCGAACCAAACGCGCAAGGAGCAGCGGAAGACAGCGGCCGAATGTTTCGCGGACGCGATGCTGTCCAATGAAGCCCGCGAGGGCATTGCGGCATTTCTTGATAAACGCAAACCCCAATGGGCGGAGAGTGAGTGATGGCTTTCGACACGATACTGGTAGCCAATCGCGGTGAGATCGCTGCACGTGTGATCCGCACGGCGCAGGAGCTCGGATTGCGCACCGTGGCCGTATACACCAATGCGGACGCCCATGCCCCACATGTGCAAATGGCAGACGAAGCCGTGCTGATCGGAGAGGGTCCGGTTTCCGAGAGTTATCTCAACCCTGACCGCATTTTGGACGTCGCGCGTGATACCGGGGCGGGTGCGATCCACCCGGGCTACGGCTTTCTATCCGAGAACGCTGAATTTGCCGAAGCAGTCCAAGCTGCCGGTATGGTCTTCATTGGTCCAACCGCCGATGCGATCAGGATTATGGGCAATAAGGCCGAAGCCAAGAGGCTGATGATCTCCGTCGGTGTACCTTGCGTGCCCGGCTACGAAGGGGCCGATCAATCTGACGCGGCGCTGGGTCAGGCCGCGGCAGAAATAGGTTTTCCGATCATGGTCAAGGCCGCCGCAGGCGGAGGCGGCCGGGGCATGCGACTTGTATTCACTGCTGCAGAGCTTCCGAATGCGTTGGCTTTGGCCCGATCCGAGGCGGAAAATGCCTTTGGGTCTGGGGAGTTAATCCTTGAGAAAGCGATCATCGAACCCCGGCACGTAGAGTTTCAGATCTTTGCTGATTGTCATGGATATACCGTCCATCTCGGAGAAAGGGACTGCTCGGTTCAGCGACGTCATCAGAAGGTCGTTGAAGAAGCTCCTTGCCCGGTAATGGCCGAAGATCTTCGGGCCCGCATGGGAGCCGCCGCAGTCAATGCAGCGCAGGCCGTGAATTATCACGGTGCGGGAACGGTTGAATTCCTGCTGGATGCCTCCGGCGACTATTATTTCCTTGAAATGAATACGCGGCTTCAGGTCGAGCATCCGGTCACCGAAATGGTCACGGGACAGGATCTGGTCGCGCTGCAGATCATGGTTGCTCAGGGAGCTCCGCTCCCCATTTCGCAAGATGAGGTCAGGATCGAGGGCCACGCGATCGAAGTGCGGCTCTATGCCGAAGACCCGTCAAATTCCTATCTGCCGGCAACTGGCAGGGTGGACCTTTGGCATCCCGCTCGCGGGCAGGGTGTTCGGGTGGATGCGGGGATCTGCGAAGGTCAGGAGGTTTCTCCGTTCTATGACCCGATGCTGGCCAAGATCATTGCCCATGGCTCGACGCGCGAGGCCGCGCGGTCACGGTTGGTCAAGGCGGTGAAAAACACCGTTCTTTTGGGAATGACCACAAACACGGCTTTTCTGGCGGATGTCCTTGAACAGCCCGAGTTTGCCGCAGCCGAAGCGACGACCGGGTTACTTGAGCGATCTTACCCGGACGGTTTCCCCCATGAGGCGCCAGCGCGGGAACATGTCGCGCTGGCGCTTGCGATCTTGATGCAGGATGAACGGGAGCGGGCGCTTTCCCGGGCTGGGTTTGTATCCCAGGATCAGCTCAACTGGTCCAGCGCCCGGGTTCTGCCACGCAGGGTCAACCTTGTGACCGGCGAAACGGAATTTGCGGCTGCCGTGTCGGCGACCTGCTCGGGATGGCTGGTTCAGATCGGCGAAGACATGTTCGACATTTGGCTTACGGGTGAGATGCCGCACCTCACCGCCCGTATCAACGGCGCACGGCACAGGGCCGTAGCGCAGGTGTCAGGTGACGAGGTGAAATTTGCCATAGGCGCAGAACGGCTGGCAGTGCGCCGGTTGCGCGCCGGGGTGCAGGAGGACTCAAGTGAAAACAGCGGGAACGTGACGGCGCCGATGCCCGGTCTGGTTCTGGAGATGAAAGTTGAGCCGGGCGACAGCGTTGCCAGCGGAGATGTCCTCGCCGTGCTGGAGGCAATGAAGATGCAGCACCAGATTGTGGCTACGGTGTCGGGCGTGGTGAGGGCGGCTCATGTCACCGTCGGACAGCAGCTTGCTGCCGGCGACATGATGATTGAAATCGAAGAGGGGTGAGACATGAACTCTGAACTATGCCGCCAGTTGGGTATCGAGTTCCCCTTGTTTGCCTTCAGTCATTGCCGCGATGTCGTTGCTGCGGTCAGCCGCGCAGGTGGCATGGGGGTTTTCGGGGCGGTGATGTATACGCCCGAGCAGCTCAGAACCGAGCTGGAATGGATTGATGCGCAATGCGACGGGAAGCCCTATGGGGTGGACCTGATCGTGCCGACATCGATTCAGCGACAGGGCGAGGGTCCGTCGGACGAACAGTTGCTCGGTGGGTTGCCCGCGGAGCATCTGAAGTTCGCCGAAACCGTGCTTGCGCAGCAGGGGATCGCGTCGGACGACCTGGACGAGCGGCGCAAGGCGATGCTGCATTTCTCGCGCAATCTCAACAGCGGCGGCGCGCAGGAAATGCTGGACGTGGCCTTTTCCTTCCCGATCCGTCTGATCGCGAATGCGCTGGGCACACCGCCAAAAATCATGCTTGACCGTGCGCGTGAAGCTGGCGTTCCGGTGGCGGCATTGGTGGGCTCGAAAAAGCATGCCGAGCGGCAGGTTGCGGCAGGCGTCGACATTCTGGTCGCGGCTGGCGGCGAGGCCGGGGGACATTGCGGCGAGATCTCTACCTTGGTTCTGGTGCCCGAGGTGGTTTCTATCGCTGGTAATACACCGGTTCTCGCCGCAGGTGGCATCGTCACCGGCCGGCAAATGGCAGCGGCGATGGCGATGGGGGCGGCCGGGGCGTGGTGCGGCTCTGTCTGGCTGACCACCGCCGAGGGAGAACCCGGGGAGGTAATCAAACGGAAAATGTTGGAGGCCTCATCCGCCGATACGGTGAGGTCGCGGTCGCGCACCGGAAAGACCTCGCGCCAGTTGCGGTCGGTGTGGACCGAAGCCTGGGACGAGCAGGGGCCAAACCCGTTGCCGATGCCGTTTCAGACTCTGATTTCGGAACCGGCGCTGGGCAAGATCGAAAAATTGGCCGAGAGCGGCCACGATGGCGCGGCGGATCTGGCGACCTATTGGGTCGGGCAGGGGGTTGGTCTGATGAACCAGATGACATCGGCCGGTGCCGTGGTTCAGGAATTCAAACAGGATTATCTGGAGGCCGCCGAGCGGCTGATGGCGACATTGGAGGGGCCGTAATGGAACAGGCGAGGGATTTCTTTGAAGAAAGCGAGGCGCTGCACGCGGTTTTGACAAATGTCCACGGCGAACAATGGCAGACGGTGACACAGTTCAAAGGCTGGACCCTCGACGACGTGCTGGTGCACCTGCATTTCTGGAACGGCATGGCGGATTTGTCCCTGACCGACGAAGCGGCATTTCAGGAACGACTGGCGCGAACGTTTGCGGGTATTCAGAGCAAAGGCTTTCGCGTGACCGAAAACGAAATGATCGCCGAACGGGGGGATGACCTGCGCGATGCATGGCGCGAGCTCTATTCTCATATCGGCAGTACTTGGGCTGAGCTCGATCCTAAGCAACGGGTAAAATGGGCGGGGCCGGAAATGTCGGTGCGCTCGTCGATCACGGCGCGGCAAATGGAGACTTGGGCACATGGCCAGGAGGTTTTCGACATTCTCGGCGTCAAGCGACAGGAGCATGACAGAATTCGAAACATCGTTGTTCTTGGCGTGAACACGTTCGGATGGGCCTACAAAGTGCACGGAAAGGAACCGCCCGAGAGCATGCCGCGTCTTGAACTGACCGCGCCCTCGGGGACCCTTTGGGAGTTCGGCGACCCCGGTGCGGATCTGATCCGGGGATCGGCAGTGGAATTTGCACAGGTTGTGACGCAAACCAGAAACGTTGGGGATACCTCGCTCGATGTATCTGGGGTTGTTGCAGTCGAATGGATGTCGATTGCGCAGTGCTTTGCGGGAGGGCCGGAAACTCCGCCGGTCAAAGGGCTGCGCCACCGCGTTGAGGTGTGACTTCAGTTAGGCGGTGCGTGCAGTGGAGAGGCTAATGGACGTTGCGTTTGCGCCGCTGAGACGCGGCGTCACCCGCATTGGCGGGAATCGAAGCTACGGATAGCCTGCGCCCAACCCCAGAATCCGAGGAGCGAGTCATGACTCTTTTTTCCAGCGCAGCAAGTTGGGTGACCGACGAGCACAAGATGTTCTCCGAGATGGCAGGCCGCTTTCTCGACGATGAACTGGTCCCGAATATCGAAACATGGATCGACAATGGAGTTGTTGATCGCGGTTTCTGGAACAAGGCCGGCGAAACCGGGCTGATGGCCGGGGCGATCTCCGAGGAATATGGCGGCGTTGGCGGCGGCATGGGTTTTGACGCGGTCACCATCTATGAGCAGACCTCGCGAGGGGACGCGGGATGGGGCTATGGCATCCAGTCGATCGTGACCCACTATATCACGGCCTATGGCAGCGAGGACCAGAAGGCGAAATGGCTGCCCAAGCTGGCGTCGGGCGAGATGGTTGGTGCCATCGCCATGACCGAACCGGGCACTGGGTCAGACCTGCAATCGGTGCGCACCACTGCCGAGAAAGACGGCAATTCCTATCGGATCAACGGTTCCAAGATCTTTATCACCAACGGTCAGACTGCCGATCTGGTGATCGTGGTGGCCAAGACCGACAAGAGCGAGGGCGCACGCGGCGTCTCGCTGATTGCAGTCGAGACCGAAGGGGCGGAAGGATTCCGCCGCGGACGCAACCTCAAGAAACTGGGGATGAAGGCCAACGACACCGCCGAGCTGTTCTTCGAAGACGTAAAGGTCCCGATGACCAATCTCATTGGTCCGGAAGAAGGGCAGGGCTTCTACCAGTTAATGAAGCAACTGCCGTGGGAGCGTCTGACCATCGGTATCATGGCGCTGGGCGCGATTGACTTTGCCATCGCCGAAACCGTGAAATACGTTCAGGAACGAAAGGCGTTCGGGCAACGGGTCATGGATTTCCAGAACACCCGGTTCAAGCTGGCGGAATGCAAGACCAAGGCCGAAGTGCTGCGCAGCTTTGTGAATGACTGCATCGCAAAACTGGAGAAGGGCGAACTGGACGCCTCGACTGCCTCGATGGTCAAATATTGGGGCTCAGAGGTGCAGAATGAAATCATGCATGAGTGTCTGCAGCTGTTCGGCGGCTACGGTTTTATGATGGAATACCCGATCGCGCGGCTATATGCCGACGCCCGGGTGCAGATGATCTATGGCGGGACCAACGAGGTGATGAAGGAACTCATCGCCCGCTCGATGGATATCTAAGCCTGCTGGCGGTGGTTCACGCCCGCCGCGATCGCGTTCGCAAAGGGATAACAATGGTTCGGTCAGGCCGAACCATTGTCCGGTTTGCTTCCGGCTATTGAGACCACGTGAAATTGCCCGTTTTCTTGCCATTCATATCGTGAAATGTCCCTTTGCCCCCGGGGTTGAATAGATACACGACCCCGAAATCCTTGAACACGACTTGCAGGAAACGATTTTCGGGCTGTAGGGGCCGCCGTTCTTTGAATGCCAATCTGAATTCACGGTTACCCTTGAGCCTGCACTGATATCCTGCGCCATGGCGTGAGTTCCCAGAGTCAGGATGCAGACCGAAACAACACCCAGAAATCTCATCATCAAATTCTCCTCTCCATTAATATCTCTGAAAAGATACTAAACGCGGCGAATTTTTGAACTCGCTTAGTCGCGGTCGGGATATCTGGTCACCCTGTTTGCACCTGCTGTGCCAGCCAGTTTCGGAAAGATAACAGCGGCGCCGAAATCGTTCGGTCTTGAGGCCAGACAAGGTAATAGCTGCCAAGGCTGACGGGCGGCCCCTGCCACGCGGGAACCAACCGGCCCTTCGCAGGCTCATCGGCGATCAGATAGCTTGGCAGCAATGCGACGCCCAGCCCGTGGATGGTTGCCTGCATCATCGTGGAAAACTGGTCAAACAGCATTCCGCGTTTTCGAGGTGCGGCCTGATCCTGGGCAGCGAACCACTGCTCCCAAGCGTCTGGTCTGGTGTCGAGATGAAGGAGTGGAGCCGACAGAAACCAGCCTGCATCTGTTTCTGCGTCAGGGCGAAGATCTGGAGCGCAAACGGGCAGCACCTCTTCGCGCATGATGTGGAGGTAATTGACACCGGGCCAGTCCTGCTGACCAAAGTGGATCGCGGCATCGAAATGTTCCAGGGCAAAGTCGAATGGTGCCAGTCGGGTGTTGAGGTTGATCGAAACTTCTGGGTGCGCCCGGGCAAAATCCTGTAGGCGTGGCGCAAGCCAGTGCATCCCGAAGGCAGGCAAAATCGACAAGTCCAGAGCACCGCCGGTCGGGTTGGCCTTGAGCTTGAGCGAGGCTTGCGTGAGTTGCTGCAGGGCGCTCCGGGCCTGAGCCACGTAGTCTTTTGCTGCGGGTGTAAGGGTCAACCGCATCTGCTGTCGCTGGATCAGATTGACACCCAACTGCTCTTCCATCGTTTTCAACTGTCTGCTGATGGCGCTTTGCGTAAGGGATAGCTCATCGGCCGCGGCAGTCGCGCTGCCCAACCGGTCAACGGCTTCGAGAGCCAAAAGCGAAGATATCGAGGGCAAAACCCGACGCGGCGCCATCATATGATTTTTCCTCATGCCTTGGTGATGATTTATCACTGGCTTCTTTCGCGCTCCAGCGTGATTTGTACACTGACTGACCTCAGTGACGGAAAGATTTTCGAAATGGGTATGATGAAAGTGAAAGGCCCCGACTTTCGTAAGGCTAGCCGGTTGGACGGGATCGAGCTGTCCGAGATCGTGCAGATCAGCGAGAGAGCCGCAGACCTAAAAGCCCAAGGCCGGGATGTGATCGCGCTGAGCACAGGCGAACCCGACTTTGCAACGCCGCCGCATGTGGTCGAAGCCGCGCACCGCGCCGCCCGGGAAGGTCAGACACGATACCCGGCGACGGCGGGCATTTCGGCGCTCCGTTCCGTGATTGCTGCGGAGGCCGACGCGGACGCTGACAACGTGATCGTATCGACCGGTGCCAAACAGGTGTTGGCTGGGGCGTTCCTTGCCACCCTGAACCAGGGCGACGAAGTCATCATTCCCGCACCCTTCTGGACAAGCTATGCCGACATGGTTCGGCTGGCCGGTGGCGTGCCGGTTATCCTGAGATGCTCGGCTTGTCGTGGGTTCAAGCTGAGACCCGAACAGCTGGAGGCAGCGATTACACCCCGCAGCCGGTGGCTGCTTTTGAATTCGCCGTCCAATCCAACGGGGGCGGTCTATTCCCGCGATGAGTTGCGGGGATTGGGAAAGGTGTTGATGGACAACCCGCATGTCTGGGTCATCTCGGACGAGATCTATCAGCATCTTTCCTACGCACCGTTTGCCCCTTTTGCCCGGGCTGTGCCCGAGTTGGTCGACCGAACCCTGACCGTGAATGGTGTTTCGAAAGCCTACTCCATGACCGGATGGCGGATCGGCTGGGGCCTCGGCCCCCGCCCACTGATAAAGGCGATGGTGGCGGTTCAGGGTCAGATCACTTCTGGCGCTTGTTCCATCGCTCAGGCGGCTACGCTGGCTGCGGTCACAGGCCCACAGAAACTGCTGGCCGAGCGGCGTACCGTGCTTGGTCATCGACGGGATTTGGTGGTTGCGTCCCTGAACGCTGCGGGCCTTGAATGTGCGTGGCCGGACGGGGCGTTCTATGCTTTTCCACGCTGCCCCGAGCCAATGCCGGAAGACAGTGCGTTCTGCCAGCATTTGTTAGAAAGCGAGGGGGTCGCGCTGGTGCCAGGGCGGGCCTTTGGCATGCCGGGGCATTTGCGCCTTTCTTTCGCCTATGCAACAGAAACACTTGAGCTGGGTTTGCAGCGGATTGCCCGCGCAGTAGCCGTGCTTTGACCGACGGAGATATGGGCCATGGATCGCGCCGAAATCGTCCACCAGAATTTTCTGAGCCGTGTTGCCTCGGGTGACCTGCCCGCCGGTGCTCCGCCCCGCCCCGGATTGCGCCCGCATGAGGCGGTCTCCCTTTTTCATGCGCAGGTTCTCAGCCGGGCTCTGGATCGCACCAGTCGGGCGATGCAGGCGGCGGGACAGGGGTTTTATACCATCGGGTCGTCCGGCCACGAGGGAATGGCGGCCGTGGCTCGCGCCCTGCGCCCATCCGATATCGCATTTCTGCACTATCGGGACGCGGCATTTCAGATTGCCCGTTCCGATCAGGTGGCTGAGATCGAAGGGGGCCAGCAAATTGCCTGGGACATGCTGCTGAGTTTTGCCTGTTCAAGCGAGGATCCGACTTCCGGCGGGCGTCACAAGGTTCTCGGGTCAAAGGCGCTGATGATCCCGCCGCAAACCTCGACCATTGCCAGCCATCTGCCCAAGGCGGTGGGAGCAGCCTATTCGATCGGCGCTGCACGGCGGCGCAGTCCCGAACACCGGCAACTGCCTTTGGACGCAATCGCCATGTGTTCGTTCGGGGACGCGTCGGCCAACCACTCTACGGCGCAGGGTGCGATCAACACGGCGGGTTGGACCAGCATCCAGTCCACGCCGCTGCCCCTGCTCTTTGTCTGCGAGGACAACGGGATCGGCATTTCAACCAAAACGCCGAATGGCTGGATCCAGCTGTCGATGGAGCATCGCCCCGGGATCAAGTATTTCAAGGCCAACGGTCTCGACATGTTCGAGACATTCACGGTGGCAAGCGAGGCCGCCGACTATGTGCGAAACCGACGCAAGCCGGCCTTCCTGCATCTCGAAACAGTGCGCCTTTACGGGCATGCCGGAGCGGATGTGCCGACAACCTACCTTAGCAAAGCCGAAGTCGAAGCGGATGAGGGGAACGACCCCCTGCTGCATTCGGTGCGTCTGATGCAGGAAGCGGGCGCATTGGAACCGGCTGCTGCTCTGAAGGTCTATCAGGATACCTGTGCCCGCACTGAACGGATCGCGGCCGAGGCCGCAACCCGCCCCCATCTGGCAAGTGCCGACGAAGTTCGGGCAAGCCTCATCCCGCCAAAGCGCGACTGCAAGCCGACAAACGGACCGGATGAAGAAACCCGCGCCGCGACGTTCGGAGCGGATTTGAAAGCAATGAAAGACCCGCAGCCGATGAACCGCCTGATCAACTGGGCGCTGACGGACCTGATGCTGGAGCATGGCGAAATCGTCTGCATGGGCGAGGATGTCGGCCGCAAGGGGGGCGTTTATGGTGTCACCCAGAAACTGCAATCCCGCTTTGGACCTGACCGGGTGATCGACACGCTGCTTGACGAGCAATCTATTCTGGGGCTGGCGATTGGTATGGGGCATAACGGTTTCGTGCCGATCCCAGAGATACAGTTCCTCGCCTACCTTCACAACGCGGAGGATCAAATTCGCGGCGAAGCGGCAACATTGCCGTTTTTCTCCAACGGCCAGTTCAGCAACCCAATGGTGCTCCGGATTGCCGGGCTCGGATATCAGAAGGGTTTCGGAGGTCATTTCCACAACGACAATTCCCTTGCCGTTCTTCGGGACATTCCCGGCGTGGTCATTGCCTGCCCTTCGACCGGTTCGGATGCCGCGCAGCTGCTGCGGGAGTGTGTCCGGCTGGCGCGCGAGGAGCAGCGCGTCGTGGTTTTTCTAGAGCCCATCGCGCTCTATCCGATGCGCGATCTGCACAAGGATCAGGATTCCGGCTGGATGACCACCTATCCATCGCTGGATCAGCGGATTGGATTGGGCGAGGTTGGTGTGCACGGTGAGGGAACGGATCTGGCAATTGTCACCTACGGCAACGGACACTTTCTATCGAAACAGGCCTTGCCGGAACTACAGGCCGCTGGTCTGGGCACGCGGATCGTCGACCTGCGCTGGCTGGCTCCGTTGCCGACAGAGGCGCTGTTGGCGGCCACTGAGGGATGCCGGCATGTCCTGATCGTGGATGAGTGCCGTCGCACCGGAAGTCAGTCCGAAGCTCTGATGGCACTGTTTGCCGAACACTCGATGCACTCCACGGCACGTATCGCGGCGGAGGATTGTTTTATCGCCACAGGCCCGGCCTATGCGGTTCCGCTCCCGTCAAAGGATGGAATTGTTGCAGCGGCCCTTACTCTGTGCGGAGACGGATCATGACCCGTACTGCCGTCGTGATCTGCCCCGGGCGAGGGACTTACAACAAGCCTGAGTTGGGGTATCTGCATCGCAACCATGAGGATCAACTTGAGTTGTTCCGCCGTTTCGACGCCATCCGGACCGAAACGGGGCAGGAGGGAGTGACCTCTTTGGACGCGTCCGCGCGTTTTTCGGTGTCCAAGTATTCGCGCGGTGATATTGCTTCGCCGCTGATCTATGCGGCTTCGCTGGCCGATGTCCGGGCGTTGGCAAGTGATATCGAAGTGGTGGCGGTCACCGGAAACTCGATGGGCTGGTACAGTGCTCTGGCTGCAGCAGGCGCACTCGGTCCAGAAGACGGGTTCAAAGTCGTCAACACCATGGGAACGCTGATGCAGGAGAACCTGATTGGCGGGCAACTGGTCTATCCGTTCATCGGAGAGGATTGGGCCGATGCACCGGCGCGCAAGGCGGAGTTGTTGGCGGAAATGGCCCGGATCAACTCGATTGACGGGCAGGATCTGGCGCTTTCGATTGATCTTGGGGGAATGTTGGTACTGGCCGGAAACGAAGCCGGGCTGAGCGCCTTTGAGGCTTCTCAGCCGGTGGTGCAAGAGCGTTTCCCGATGCGATTGGCAAATCATGCCGCCTTTCACACCAGCTTGCAGGCGCCTGTGGCGTCCATGGGCCGGGCCCGTCTGGGGCAGGAGATGTTCCAGCAGCCGGGCGTGCCGATGATCGATGGCCGGGGCAAGATCTGGTGGCCGGGGGCCTGTGATCTTGGCGGACTTCGGGACTACACGTTTGGACATCAGGTGACGGAAACTTATGATTTCACACAAGCGGTTCAGACCGTTGCGCGGGAATTCGCACCTGATCTCTTCATTGTCACCGGTCCCGGAGCAACGCTTGGCGGCGCCGTGGCCCAGTCGCTTTGCCTCGCCGGATGGCTGGGACTTACACAAAAGACCGAGTTTCAACGCCGGCAGAATGCCGAGCCTTTTCTCATCTCCATGGGGCGCCCGGAACAGAGGAGAATTGTCGTAGCGCAATAGCTGGTTCGCCGGGCCGCTGGAGGAGATGGCACTTTTTCTTTCGGGTTTCTTGCAAACGACACAGGGCCGACTGTTCGCGACATGACCTTGCGAAATTCGTGTCACCTGTGCATGGACGGAGGCTTTGGGCTGGTCTAACGTCGCTGGCAATTCCCAACGGGTAAACCTGATCAACAGGTGTGAGGTAGATCAATGCAATACCATAGCCCCGCCAGTTTCGCCGAAGCCTCGGCGCTGGCCGCAGACGCAACGGGCGTGACCCGTTTCTTGGCTGGTGGCACCGATGTGCTCGTTCAGCTGCGCGCAGATATCGTAACCCCCGACACGGTCATCGACATCAAGAAGATCGACGGCGTACACGATATCGCCCGCAATTCTGATGGAAGCTGGACAATCGGTGTGGCCTCCTCTGGTGCCGAGATGAGCGAACAGGCAGATCTGGTTCGTGACTGGCCCGGTCTGGTTGAGGCGATGGATCTGATCGGCTCGACTCAGGTACAGGGTCGGGCAACGCTGGCCGGTAACCTGTGTAACGCTTCTCCGGCTGCTGACTCGGTGCCCGCAATGGTTGCCGCCGGCGTCACCGTTTCGGTGACCGGCCCGAACGGAACGCGCGAGCTTGCGGTGGAGCAGGTGCCGACAGGTCCCGGTCGAACATCGCTGGCCAAGGGTGAGGTGCTTTCGGCTGTTCATGTGCCCGCCCGTGGTGAAAACGCCGGGGATGCCTATCTGCGGTTCATTCCGCGCACCGAGATGGACATTGCCGTTGTCGGATGTGCAGTGAACCTCAAGTTGGATGGCGATGTCATCACTGAGGCCCGCGTTTCGCTCGGTGCGGTCGCGCCAACCGTGCTGCTGGTAGAGGATTGCGCCAAGGCCATCGTCGGCACGACGCTGGACGATGCCGCTCTGGATGCGCTGGCGGCTGCGGCCTCGGCGGCCTGCAGCCCGATTGACGACAAGCGTGGAACCATCGCGTTCCGCACCGAAGTTGCTGGGGTGCTGGCCAAGCGCACCGCCAAGATTGCCTATGCCCGTGCCAAGGGTGAGATCATCGAAGGACATCACGGATGAGCAAGATACACGTTTCCACAACCGTCAATGGTGATGCGGTCGAGTTTCTCTGCGATCCGCGCGAAACACTGCTTGATTGCCTCCGTGACAAACTCGACCTGACTGGCGCCAAAGAGGGATGTGGCACCGGTGACTGTGGCGCATGTTCGGTTACGCTCGACGGGCGGCTGGTGTGCTCGTGCCTTGTTCTCGGTGTCGAGGCCGAAGGCAAGGATGTCGGCACTGTCGAAGGCATCGCCGATGGGGACGCTTTGCATCCGCTGCAAAAGAAATTCATTGAGTATGCGGCTCTGCAATGCGGGATCTGCACGCCGGGTATCCTTGTAGCGGCCAAGTCGCTGCTGGAAAGGAATCCTGATCCGACCGAAGAGGAAGTCCGGTTCTGGCTGGCAGGCAATCTTTGCCGCTGCACCGGGTATGACAAGATCATTCGCGCGGTGATGGATACTGCGGCCGAAATGCGGGAGGCTGTCTGATGGCTCTGGACGATCGTAAATCCGACTTCAAATTTGTAGGAACCCGCCCCGACCGCCCCGATGGGCTCGACAAGGTCACAGGTCGGGCCAAATTCGGCGCCGATGCACAGGCACCCGGTATGCTGCATGGCGCAGTTCTGCGATCGCCGCATGCCCATGCGCGGATCGTTCGGATCGACACCTCGAAAGCAGAGGCACTGAAGGACGTCAAAGCGGTGGTTACCCGTGCCGATTTCTCGAAAGATCTTGCCTTTGAAGCCGGGTTGAAGGGAGAGTTCTGGAATGTGCTCGAAAACGTCATGGCCGGAGAGAAGGCCTTGTATGACGGGCACGCCGTAGCGGCCGTAGCAGCGACATCAGCTCTGGCAGCACGGGATGCTCTGAAACTGATCGAGGTCGAGTATGAGGTGCTGCCCCACGTCACCGACGTAGACAAAGCGATGCAGGATGGCGCGCCTATCATCCGCGAGGGAACGGCCGATCATTCGGTGCCCGAAGGCCTGCACCCCAATGTCGTTCGTTATCACGAAAGCGGGCACGGTGATGTCGAAGCCGGGTTTGCCGAAGCCGATCTGGTGATCGAGGATCACTTTGAAACCGAGGCCACGCATCAGGGATATATCGAACCGCATGCTTGCCTTGCCTCGATGGGGAATGACGGCAAAGGTGAGCTCTGGTGTTGCACACAAGGTCACTGGATCGTGCAGAAAACCTGTGCTGCACTGCTGGGTATGGAGACCGCACAGTTGCGGGTGACCGCCTCGGAAATCGGCGGCGGATTTGGCGGCAAGACCACAGTTTTCATCGAACCTGTGGCACTGGCGCTGTCGCGCAAGGCCAATCGCCCGGTCAAACTGGTTATGAGCCGGTCCGAGGTGTTCCGCTCGACCGGGCCAACGTCTTCGGCATCGATGGACGTAAAGATCGGCATGAAAAAGGACGGCACCATTACTGCTGCCGAAGGCACCTTCCGGCTGCAGGGGGGGGCGTTTCCCGGCGCCCCGTGTGAATTCACTGCGATGTGCGCTTTTGCGCCCTACAACCTGACAAACGTGCGGCAGGTGGGCTATGACGTTTTGGCGAACCGCCCGAAACAGGCAGCTTACCGGGCACCGGGCGCCCCGATGGGGGCTTTTGCCGTGGAATCGGTCATAGACGAGCTGTGCAACCAACTGGGCCTCGATCCGGTCGAGGTGCGTCTGAAAAATGCGGCCCACGAAGGCAGCAAGGCCAGCTACGGCCCTCGCTACGATCGGATCGGCCTTGTTGAAACTCTCGAAGCGGCAAAGGCGCACCCGCACTATTCGGCTCCGCTGAAGCCAGGGCAGGGACGCGGGATCTCCTGCGGGTTCTGGTTCAACCACGGAGGCGAAACCTCGGTATCGCTGGCGTTGAGCGAGGACGGTTCGGCGAACCTGATGGTGGGGACGCCGGATATCGGTGGATCCAGGGCGTCCATGGCGCTGATGGCGGCCGAAGTTCTGGGCATTCCCTATGAGAATATCCGGGTGACCGTCGCGGATACCGCGACGCTCGGCTACAACGACGTAAGCCACGGATCGCGGGTGACATATGCCAGCGGTCTGGCGACCATCAAGGCCGCCCGTCATGCTGTCGGGCAATTGTGCCAACGGGCAGCAGTCAAGTGGGGAATTCCTGAGGAAGCTGTGAAGTGGGAAGACGGATGCGCGGTGCCTTCAGGTCCGAACGCAGGCGATTTCGACCCGCTTCCTCTGGCCGAGATTACCCGGAAGATGGGGAGCACCGGCGGACCAATATCCGGCCATTTTGAGGCGACCCCCGATGGTGCTGGCGTTTCGTTCGGCACGCATATTGTTGATGCCGAAGTTGATCCGGAAACCGGCAAAACCTCGGTGACCCGTTACACGGTCATTCAGGACGCCGGGAAGGCAATCCACCCGACCTATGTGGAAGGTCAGTATCAGGGCGGCGCCGCACAGGGTATCGGATGGGCGCTGAACGAGGAATATATCTATGGCGACGACGGTTGCCTGCAAAACGCGGTGTTTCTCGATTATCGAATTCCGGTGGCCAGCGATCTGCCGATGATCGACACGGTGATTGTCGAGGTGCCAAACCCGGGTCACCCCTTTGGTGTGCGCGGGGTCGGGGAAACCGGGATTGTGCCGCCCTTGGCTGCAATCGCCAACGCGGTGTCGAACGCGGCAGGTGTCCGGATGCGCCGCCTTCCGATGTCGCCGCCACGTATTCTGGCTGCTCTCAAAGGCGATGGTTGAGGTTCATCTCTGGTCTGGCCTCCGGTCTCTGATCGGGGGCAGGGAAACGGTGGAGGTCGAAGCCACCACCGTGGGTGAGGTCCTGCAGGCTTTGGTCCGCGTGCACCCGCAACTGCAGGAGCCCATCGACGCGGGCGTGTCCGTGGCGGTGGATGGTCGGGTTATCGCCAGTGACCTGACGGCCCCGGTCGGTCCCGACAGCGAGGTCTATCTCATGCAGCGTCTTCGGGGCGGGTAGATCCCGACGAGGCAGAGTTTCAAAGCCCCGGCGAAATTTGAGCAAGTGTAGGACGCTAGGGATTCGGAACGCAATTCGGGCCCCATTTACCCAACCCGCGTCAATTTGCTCGGCAATTCGGGGTGGCTCGAGAATTGATCCTTCGGCTCTGGTGATTTACAGGAACGCTGTCCGCTTGAGTCGCCGGAATCGTGACCAGATGTTTCAGATGGCGGGCATGTCACACGGGATAGGACTGTCGCGTAGCTGCACAGGGTCACAACAGGCTTCCAGGAATAAAAAAAGGTAGGAATGAAATGGCTGAAAAATCGCGCCCCGACATATTGTATACCATTGTAGACGAAGCGCCGGAACTGGCCAGCGCGTCACTGCTTCCGATCATCCGCAGCTTTGCTTCGGCGGCCGATCTCGAGGTGGGAACCCGCGACATCTCGCTGGCGGGGCGGATCATTTCGACTTTTCCGGAAAACCTGACCGAGGCGCAGCGCCAGTCGGATGATCTGGCCATCCTTGGCGACCTTGTAAAAACGCCTGAGGCCAATGTCATCAAGTTGCCGAATATTTCGGCGTCGGTTCCGCAACTGGTTGCGGCGATCGAGGAATTGCAGGCCAAGGGTTATAACATTCCGGCCTATCCCGAAGAACCGTCGACCGACGAAGAAAAGGCTGTTCGCGCCCGGTATGACGCGATCAAGGGATCGGCTGTGAATCCGGTTCTGCGTGAAGGAAATTCGGACCGCCGCGCCGCCCGCGCCGTGAAGAACTTTGCCCGGGCAAACCCGCACTCTATGGGGACTTGGGAGGCGAGCAGCAAAACCAAAGTCAGCTCGATGCCGGGCAACGACTTCTACGCAAACGAAAAATCGGCAACGATCTCTGGCGCACAGGCCGGTGAAGCGAAGATCGAATTTGTCGGCAAAGACGGCGCTGTCACTGTGCTGAAAGACGGCTGGCCGCTCGAAGAAGGCACCGTCACCGACGCGACTTTCATGTCGGTGAAAGCTTTGTCGGCATTCCTGTCCGCAGCGATCGAGGACACCAAGAAAGACGGCACCATGTTCTCGCTGCACATGAAGGCAACGATGATGAAGGTATCGGACCCGATCATCTTTGGTTACGCGGTCAAAGCATGGCTGGCCCCTGTGTTTGAGCAGTTCGGTGATGAACTGGCCGAGCTCGGCGTCAACCCCAACTCCGGAATGGGTGATCTCCTTGAGCGGGTCAAAGGCCACGCTGGCATCATGGCTGCGATTGAGGCGGTGAATGGCGAACGCCCGTCGATGTACATGGTCGACTCCGATCGCGGCATCACCAACCTTCACGTGCCATCGGATGTCATCATCGATGCTTCGATGCCAGCGGTGATCCGGGCCGGCGGCAAGGGTTGGGACGAAACCGGCGCCAAGGGCGACACCAATTGCGTGATCCCCGACCGCTGCTATTCGACCGTCTATGACGAATCCATCAACTTCTTCAAAGCCAATGGTGCGCTGGACGTGACCAAGGCGGGTGCGGTGGCCAATGTCGGGTTGATGGCCCAGAAGGCCGAAGAATACGGCTCGCACCCCACCACGTTCGAGGCACCTGCTGACGGCGTCATCCGTATCGTGCTGGCCAATGGCGAAACGCTGCATTCCCATGACGTCGAAGCTGGCGATATCTGGCGTTCCTGCACTGTCAAGAAGGCACCGATCGAGAACTGGATCCAGCTGGCAACGGATCGGCAGCGCCTGACCGGATCCGAAGCCATTTTCTGGCTGGACGCCAACCGGGCCCACGATGCAGAGCTGATCAAATATGTGACGCGTGCGCTCGAAGCTGCGGGTGTGGCTGACAAATTTCAGATTCTGGCGCCGCGTGAAGCAACTGCTCAATCGTTGAAGACGATTACTGCCGGTGACGATAGCATTGCCATCACCGGCAACGTGTTACGGGATTACCTGACCGACTTGTTCCCGATCCTCGAACTTGGCACATCCGCCAAGATGCTGTCGATCGTCAAGCTGATGAACGGTGGCGGTCTGTTCGAAACCGGGGCCGGTGGATCGGCGCCCAAGCATGTTCAGCAGTTGCAGAGCGAGAATCACCTGCGCTGGGACTCGATGGGTGAGTTCTGCGCTCTGGGTGAATCGCTGAACTTCCTTGCCGATGCGCAGGGCAATGCCAAGGCGGGTATTCTTGGGCAGGCAGCCGAAGCGGCCACACAAGGCATCCTTGACGATAATCGCTCACCGTCGCGCAAGGTCGGAGAGCCTGATAACCGCGACAGCCACTACTGGTTTGCCCGCTACTGGGCCGAGGCACTGGCAGCGCAGAGCGAAGATGCCGAACTGGCGGCGCATTTCGCGCCCATCGCTCAGGCGTTGGCGGACGGTGAACAGGCTATTCTGGCCGAACTGGCCGCGGTTCAGGGCAAGCCTGTGGATCTGGGCGGATACTATCACACCGATCCTGCCAAGACGGCTGCGGTGATGCGGCCAAGCGCAACGCTGAATGCCATCGTCGATTGATCACCGGCAGTGTGACAACAGGGGCGTCCTTCGGGGCGCCCCTTTTATTTGAACGCTGTTCCGGGGTCGCTTACTTGCGCAGTGTCTCGCAGTAGTCCGCAAGCCCCATCATCAGAGTGTGGATCGCAGCTTCTGCTTCTGCGGCATCAACCCGCACGCGCTGACGCAGTTCTGCCGGCGCGCGTTCATCAGCAATCGCATCCTGCGCCATCAGAAAAGTCACAGAAGAGGCAAAGCCTTTTTGGCTTTTGATGGCTTCTGACATGTTCCCGATGCAATAGGGCCAAGACATCTCCTGCGCCATCAATGGTTGCCCCAGACAAATCAGGGCGAGCGCGAGTTTTTTCATTTTTGCCTCCAGTTACCGCTTCGATAAAACCGATTGTCAAAATTCCAATGAAGATGTCAAAAATCTTGTTCACTGATCCTACGTGAATTGGCATTGCCGATCGGCCCCTCGGCCTATTGGGAAGCGGACAAAGCCATAGCCTGCAGCGGTTCTGTGCAGACACGAGGTCACCTGCGTCACTTTGGCCATTTCGATAGGAAATTGGGGAATTCCGCGATTTTTTGCAAAATGCAGGTTTGCGTTCGAGCCGTTCGCCGCATAAAAGCAGCAGCAAACCGGAGAATGATCAGCGTGATGCCCGCCCCGTCCGGGGCGACGGCGTCTTGTTGCAGGCTGTGGTTTGCGAAGCTGGTGTGGCCGAAACTTCTGGTTGCGCCGAACTGGGACGCGGGCTCGGAAGAACGACGCTGACATGCAGAACTACACATTGAAAAAGGGGTTGGACCTGCCGGTGACCGGCGCCCCTGAGCAAAAGGTCCAACCTGGTCCGGAATATCGGTCTGTTGCCGTTCTGGGTGCGGATTTTATCGGATTGAAACCCCGTATGCTGGTGAAAGAAGGGGATGAGGTGCGCCGTGGCACACCGCTCTTCTGCAACAAGGATGCCGAGGAGGCGATGATGGTCGCCCCGATGACGGGCAAGGTGGTTGCAATCAACCGGGGCGCGCGCCGCGTGTTGCAGAGCGTCGTGATCGAAGTCAGCGATGTGAATGACGCCGGGCTGGATTTTTCGGCGGTCGGCAATGCCGACACGGCCGAAGGCTTGACCGAAAAGCTGTGCGCCGCTGGCTTGTGGACCTCTTTCCGCACGCGCCCATATTCCAAGATGCCAAAACCGGGTGATGCACCGCAGGCGATTTTCGTCACCGCTATGGAAAGTGAACCGCTGTCCGCCGACGCAGCTTTGATCATTTCCGAAGCAGGAGAGGCATTTGCGGCAGGTTTGAAGGCGGTTTCCACCCTGACCGAAGGCACGACATGGCTGTGCCAGAAGCCGGGCGATGCTCTACCGGGCTCGGATCTGCCGGGCGTCGAAGCGGCGAGTTTCGACGGTCCGCATCCGGCTGGTCTTGCCGGCACGCACATTCATTTTCTGCATCCGCTGACTGCTGAATCGCAGGTCTGGACCGTTGGATATCAGGATATCATTGCCATAGGCCGGCTCATACTGACCGGGCATCTGGATCCCAATATCATCGTGGCGATCTCCGGGCCGGCTGCGCGCCAGCCGCGCCTGATCCGCACCGTGATGGGCGCCTCCACCGATGAACTGACTGCAGACGAAGTGTCGGTTGACGGCACGGTCCGCGTTATCTCGGGCTCGATCCTGTCGGGCCGACATGCGCATGGTCCCGAGGCATTTCTGGGACGGTTCGCGCGTCAGATCACGTTGATCCGCGAAGATGCCGACCAGATCCCGATGGGGTGGATCCGGCCAATGCCGTCGAAATATGCGGTTCAGCCCGTTCTGGGCTCGGCGTTCTCGCGCAAGCTTTATGCCCTGACCAGTAACCTCAACGGCGGACGTCGCGCCATGGTGCCGACAGGCACGTTCGAGCAGCTGATGCCGCAGGACTACCTGCCGACTCAGCTGCTGCGTGCGCTTCTGGTTATGGATACGGATCAGGCCCAGGCGCTGGGTGCGCTGGAACTGGACGAAGAGGATCTCGGCCTTGTCGGTTTTGCCTGTCCGGCCAAGTATGAATATGGGCTGGCGCTGCGCGACAGCCTGTCCAAGATTGAAAAGGAGGGCTGAGCCTCATGGGTTTGCGCAGCTTCTTTGATCGGATCGAACCGAACTTCACCAAGGGCGGCAAGTACGAGAAGCTCTTTCCCATCTACGAGATGGTCGAGAGCTTCATCTATACGCCCAAGACAGTAACCTCCGTCGCGCCGCATGCCCGCTCGTATGTGGATATGAAGCGGATCATGACCTACGTGGTTATTGCGACGATCCCCTGCATCCTGTTTGGTATGTGGAACACCGGGTATCAGGCCAACTCGGCGCTGGCTGCGATGGGCCCTGAGGCCGCGACCGGCTGGCGGATCGCGATCTTGCAGATGTTGGGCATCTCGCAGGATCCGGCAAGCCTGTTCGGTAATTTTGCGCATGGTTTCCTGTATTTCCTGCCGATCTACGTGACAACACTGGTAGTGGGCGGCATCTGGGAGGTGCTGTTCGCTACGGTACGGGGCCATGAGGTGAACGAGGGCTTCCTTGTCACGTCGATGCTCTACACGCTGATTATGCCCGCCTCGGCTCCGCTGTGGCAGGTCGCTCTGGGAATTTCCTTTGGGGTTGTGATCGGCAAGGAAGTGTTTGGCGGCACCGGCAAGAACTTCCTCAACCCTGCGCTGGTGGGGCGGGCCTTTCTCTACTTTGCCTATCCGGCCAACATGTCGGGTGACGCGATCTGGACCCCGGTTGACGGGTTCTCGGGCGCAACTGCGCTGGCTGTGTCCGCAGCAGATGGCTACCAGCAACTGGCCTCCGAAGGCATTACATGGATGAGCGCGTTTTATGGCACCATTCAAGGCAGCTTTGGGGAAACATCTACGCTGGCCTGTGCGCTAGGCCTGATCTTCCTGCTGACCACCAGGATCGCGAACTTCCGGCTGATCCTCGGGTGCCTGGGCGGGATGATCGGCTTTTCGCTGCTGCTCAACGTGATCGGCTCCGATACCAACCCGATGTTCGCCATGCCCTGGTACTGGCACCTCGTTCTGGGGGGGTATGCCTTTGGGCTTGTGTTCATGGTGACCGAACCGGTTTCGGCCTCGCACACCAACACGGGCCGCTACATCTATGGCGCCCTGATCGGTGTGATGGTTGTGCTGATCCGGGTCATCAACCCAGCCTTCCCCGAAGGCATGATGCTCGCGATCCTGTTCGGTAACGTCTTTGCCCCGCTGATCGACCATTTTGTCGTTCAGGCGAACATCAAACGGAGGGCGCGTCGTGTCTGAAGCTGACAACAAGGGCCTCATCGGCCGTTTTCTCGCAATGCCGGCAGATTCGGTGCCCAAGACTATCTTTGTGGCGGTGTCGCTTTGCCTGTTTGCCTCTATGATTGTTTCGGCCGCAGCGGTTTCCCTGCGCCCGGTGCAGGAGGCCAACAAGCTGCGGGACAAGCAGCTCAACGTGTTGCAGGTGGCGGGTGTTTATGAACCCGGAATGAATGTTTCCGAAGCTTTCGCCGCGTTTGAGCCGCGTGTTTTGGAACTGGAATCCGGCGCTTTCACCGACCAGTTCGATGCTGCCACTTTTGACGACCTTGCCGCTGCCAGCGATCCCGAACTGGGCCGTGCCCTGAGCGACGATCCGGCCGGAATAGGGCGACAGTCGAAGTTCCGCACCGTCTATCTGCTGAAGAATGAGAGCGGCGCGCTGGACAAGGTGATCCTGCCGATTCACGGATATGGCCTGTGGTCGACGCTGTATGGTTTCATCGCGCTCGAAGCGAACGGAAACGACATCTTCGGTCTTCAGTTCTACCAGCATGGCGAAACCCCGGGACTGGGCGCCGAGGTCGACAACCCGCGCTGGAAGGCGCTCTGGAACGGCAAGAAGCTGCGTGACGACAATGGCGACTTGCAGATCACGGTGGCCAAGACGCAGTCTGCGGCCGGTCCGGACTATTATGTCGATGGGCTCGCCGGCGCGACCCTGACCACGGTTGGCGTCGACAATCTGGTTAAGTTCTGGATGGGTGACCAAGGTTACGCCCCCTTCCTCGCCAAGTTGCAAGCAGGAGAGATCTGATGGCCCAGACCAAGAAGGAAATGCTGGTCGATCCACTGGTCGACAACAACCCGATCACGCTTCAGGTTCTGGGGATCTGTTCGGCGCTGGCCGTTACCTCCTCGTTGCAGGTGGCTTTTGTGATGGCGCTTGCCGTGACCTTCGTAACGTCGTTTTCGTCGTTCTTCATATCGATCCTGCGGAACCACATTCCCGGCTCGATCAGGATCATCGTGCAAATGGTGATCATCGCTTCGCTGGTGATCCTCGTGGACCAGATCCTCAAGGCCTATGCCTTTGAGATTTCCAAAACCCTGTCGGTTTTTGTTGGTCTGATCATCACGAACTGCATCGTTATGGGCCGCGCCGAAGCCTTTGCCATGAAGAACCCACCGGTGGCTTCGTTCATCGACGGTATCGGCAATGGTCTTGGCTATGGCCTGATCCTGATGCTGGTCGGCGTGATCCGCGAGCTGTTCGGATCGGGCTCGCTTTTTGGCGTGACCATCCTGCAAACCGTGAACAATGGCGGTTGGTATGTGCCTAACGGCATGCTTTTGCTGCCGCCCTCGGCGTTCTTCATCATCGGCCTGATCATCTGGGCCTTCCGAACCTGGAAACCCAATCAGGTTGAAGAACGTGAATACAAGATCCAGTCGGTGGAGGCTCACTGATGGAAGAGCTGATCTCACTGGCCGTAAAGGCCATATTTGTTGAAAACCTGGCTCTGTCCTTCTTTCTTGGCATGTGTACGTTCATCGCCGTGTCCAAGAAGATCTCGACTGCGCTGGGGTTGGGCATCTCGGTGATGGTCGTGCAGGCCATCACAGTGCCGACCAATAACCTGCTGCTCAATGGGCTGCTGAAGCCCGGCGCGCTGGAGTGGGCCGGTTTTGGCAATGTCGACCTGACTTTTCTCGGGCTGATCACCTATATCGGGGTCATCGCCGCGATGGTGCAGATCCTCGAAATGGTGCTCGATAAGTTCTTTCCGCCGCTCTACAACGCGCTGGGGATTTTCCTGCCGCTGATCACTGTGAACTGCGCCATTCTCGGTGGCTCGTTGTTCATGGTGGAACGCGACTACAATTTTGCCGAGGCCACCACTTATGGCCTGTCTTCCGGTTTTGGCTGGGCGCTGGCAATTACCGCGATGGCGGGTGTGCGCGAAAAGCTGAAATACAGCGATGTGCCGGACGGACTGCAGGGGCTTGGCATCACATTCATCACCGCGGGACTGATGGCGCTAGCCTTCATGTCCTTCTCGGGCGTCAAACTGTAAGGGGGCGGCAATGGAAACGTTTAGCCTTGGCGTAGTCCTCTTCACCCTGATCGTTCTGGCCCTGGTTGCTATCATTATGGCGGCCCGGTCACGGCTGGTATCGACAGGCAACGTGGACATCACCATCAATGGTGAAAAGACCATCTCGGTTCCGGCAGGTGGCAAACTGCTGCAGACACTGGCCGAACAGAAACTTTTTGTTCCTTCGGCCTGTGGCGGCGGCGGAACCTGCGCACAATGCCGGGTTCGTGTGCATTCCGGCGGCGGGTCGATCCTGCCAACCGAGGAAAGCCACATCACCAAACGCGAAGCTGCTTGCGGTGACCGGCTGTCCTGTCAGGTCGCAGTCAAGCAGGACATGAACATCGAAGTTCCCGAAGAAGTCTTTGGTGTGAAGAAATGGGAATGCGAGGTTGTGTCGAACGAGAACGTTGCGACCTTTATCAAGGCGCTGGTTCTGAAACTGCCTGAAGGCGAGGATGTCAACTTCCGCGCCGGTGGTTACATTCAGATTGCCGCGCCTCCGCACCAGCTCTCCTACACAGATTTCGATGTCGAAGAAGAATATCGAGAGGACTGGGACAAGTTCAATCTCTGGCAGTACAAGTCCACGTTGACCGAGCCGATTGAACGGGCTTACTCGATGGCGAACTACCCCGAGGAACGCGGCATGATCATGCTGAATGTCCGCGTAGCTTCACCGCCTCCCGGGTCGGAAGGTATCCCGCCGGGCCTGATGTCATCGTACATCTTTAACCTCAAGCCGGGCGACAAGGTCACTATCTCCGGTCCGTTTGGCGAGTTCTTTGCCCGTGACACAGAGAAAGAGATGGTCTTTATCGGTGGTGGTGCCGGCATGGCGCCGATGCGCAGCCACATCTTTGATCAGCTCAAGCGTCTGAACTCGAAGCGCAAGATCAGCTTCTGGTATGGTGCGCGGTCGAAGCGCGAGATGTTCTTTGTCGAGGATTTCGACGGGCTGGCTGCTGAGAACCCGAACTTCGAGTGGCATGTGGCGCTGAGCGACCCGCAACCTGGCGACGACTGGGACGGTTACACCGGGTTTATTCACAACGTGCTCTTTGAGGAATACCTCAAGAACCACCCGGCGCCTGAGGATTGTGAATTCTACATGTGTGGCCCACCGATCATGAACCAGTCGGTCATCAACATGCTGCTGGATCTGGGTGTGGACCGCGAAGACATCATGCTCGACGATTTCGGCGGCTGATCCAAACGGTAAAACAATTAATGGCCCGCGATGCGAATGCAACGCGGGTCCTTTTTGTTTGGGTTACTGGGTAGCTTTCAACTCGCTTACGATCCTGATCGAGATTGGCCCGGTCGAGAAAGGACCGACACCGAAAGCCAAATGGTCGAGTGTCGCACTTGCAGAGAACGCGGCCCATTCGCCCTGATAATACTCGATGGCACCACCCAGTGGGTGTGGGCCTAAATGAGTCATTGTCGTTTCCAAGGTCACTGGCAGGGTCGTGCCGTGGATCGTCAGATCTCCGGTCACGTTGGCGGTGTTTTCCCCGGTTTGCTCGACGCCGGTGCTGACAAAGGTGATTTCAGGATATGTTTCGACCTCGAGGAAATCGGCGCTGGACAAGTGATCATCCAGCGGTTTGAAGCCGGTTGAGACACTGTTGGTCTGGACGGTGACGTTTAGGGTGGCAGCTTCGACGTTTTCGGGGTCGAGGACCAGTGTGCCGTCGACCACGGTGAATTCGCCGCTTTGCATTGACACTCCGGCATGGCTCCAGCCGAAGTGAACTTCGGTATGGCCCTGATCGGTCTTGTAAGTGGCTGCCAAGGTCGGGGGCGCGGCCAGCAGCGCGGCGGTGAGGAGGGGGGCGAACTTGTTCATAACCATGTCCTTCCTGTTCGGTGTTGAATCGGGTTTCGGTTGATCTTTATGGTTCAGCAGAGCCGTATCCCAACTAGATGCTACAGCATCTAGTTGGGATACTCTACACATCAACACCCGCAAGCCGAGCGGCTCGCCAATTCGTGATGACCATGACGCCGACAAAACGCGAAACTGAGATCTGGATCCTACTGAATAGGGCGCACCGCCTCGCGCATCGCGAAATGGAGGCAGAGTTGCGCGACAAGGGGCTTCCGTCTTTGCGATGGTATGATGTGCTATGGGGGATTGAGATATCCGGCGCGGAAGGGGTCCGCGCTTACGAACTGACAGATAAGCTGCTGTTCGAGCAGTCCAACCTGTCTCGGATCCTGAACCAGATGGTGGAGCGGGGCATGATCCGGGAAACGGTGCTTGAAAAGGACCGACGCGGCAAGACGCTGCAAATCACCAAAGAAGGTGCCGCAATGCGTGCCAAAATGTGGAAAGTCTATGGGGCCGCGATCAAGCGCAAAATGGAACCGTTGGCCGCTGCTGAAGATCTGCTGGCATTTCTGGAACAATTGCAGGAAGCAGGCGGCGGACCGATGGGGTGATCCGCCGCGCCAGTCGCTTAGCCGACGATCATTTGCTTTAGTTTCAGGGCTTCGTATTCCAGCTCTTGCAAGCGGAAATTCACCACGTCCCCGATTGTGATCATGCCGCACAGATTGCCGTCTTTCAGAACAGGCATGTGGCGGAATCGTCCTTCGGTCATGGTTTTGAGAATGTCCATCAGCAGGTAGTCAGGAGCGCATGTCTGCACGTCGCTGGTCATCAGGTCCTCGACCGATTGCGGCAGTGTTTGGCCGGGTGTCTCGGCCATGCGCCGCACAATGTCGCGTTCCGAAAGGATACCCTGCAGAACCCCGTTCTGGTCGGTTACCACAACAGCGCCGATCCGCTTTTCTTTCAGAATTCCCACGACGTCGGCGATCGTGTCGTTAGGGCGCACCGCAAAGACCGCATCCCCCTTGCCTTCGAGCAACTTTTCTACCGTGCTCTGCGTGTGCGACAAATTCGACTCGACCGATTGGCTGTAAGTAGTCTTGCCGGCCTTGTCCCCACGCTTTGGGGCTTGGTATGAGCTTGGTGCCATCCGCAGGTCTCCTCTTCTCCTTGCGATGATGCTATGACACTACCTTAACGTTGCGTGAGCGGCTTGCCAGAGTGCATTTTGTCCAACTCGGAAAAGATCCGGTAAATTAAAGGAAAACAGACCCTTGCAGGCACTCCATTTGACTCCTTTCAGCGGAGCTTTGATTTTTTTTGTGGTTGTCGTCTGTGGACATCGCTTTCGCCTTGCCTGGAAAGACAAACTGCCGGGCTGGCAACGGCGTGCTTGGTTCTTTGGTGTCCCTGCCGCGATTGGGCTGCTGGCCTTGGCATTTCTGCCGCTCAAGGTCTGATGCCACGTTTGACACGCAGTTGGGGTGCTGGCATATGCCTCGGCAACGGTTTCCCGGAGAAAAATACTAATGAAACGCTGGTCCGCCCTGACCCTTCTATTGTTCCTTCCCGGCTGTCTTTTCGACTCGGAGCCCGAGGTCGTTCAACTGTCCGGCGAGACGATGGGCACGACTTATCATATCACTGCCATCGGCGAAGACCTTGACGAGGCCAGTCTGAGCGTTTCGGTCGAAGAAACCCTTGCGGCAGTTAACGCCAAAATGTCGAACTGGGATCCCAATTCCGAAGTTTCCGTTTTCTCCGCCTCCGAGAGCACCGAGCCGCAGCAGGTTTCGGCAGAATTCGCGGCTGTGATTTCAGCGGCCAATGTTGTGCATGAGCAGAGCGGCGGGCTTTTTGACGTCACCCTTGGCCCTCTGATCGAACTATGGGGCTTTGGCCCGCGCAAGCCAGAGGATCCGGTGCCATCAGATGCCGATATCGAGGCAGCATTGGCAGGTGTCGGACAGGAGAAACTTCTGAATCTTGATGCGGATGCAGGGACTTTGGCTAAAGCTGAGGCCAGCGTCGGGATCAACCTGTCAGCCATCGCCAAGGGCTATGGCATCGATGCCGTGGCGAGCACGCTTCAGACTGCTGGGGTCGAAAACTACATGGTTGAGATCGGCGGCGATCTCGTGACCCGCGGCGAGAATGACAAGGGCGAAGCCTGGAGGATTGGTATCGAACGGCCGGACCCCGCTGCGCAGGGCGTTCAGCTTATCGTGCCAGTCAGCGACCGCGGTATGGCGACGTCCGGAGACTACAGGAATTTCTTTGAACAGGACGGGGTCCGGTATTCTCACATCATAGACCCTACGACCGGGCGACCGATTACGCATCGCACAACATCGGTTACGGTGCTTGCCGATGACGCAATGATGGCCGATGCATGGGCCACGGCCATGCTGGCGCTTGGACAAAAACGCGGTCTGGAGATTGCCGAAGCCAACAAACTGGCGGTATTCTTCATCTCGCGTGCTGAAGGTGGCGATGATAATGCTTATGTCATCATGCAAAGCAGTGCCTTCAAGGCTGAGCTGGACAAGAACTGAAGCCGCAGAAACGGGAAAACTGACATGAGCACTTTTCTTCTCGCATTCATCCTGCTGATTTTGGTCATGGGTGGCATGAGCCTCGGCGTCGTTCTCATGGGAAAGACGATCAAGGGCAGCTGTGGCGGTCTGAACGCGATTTCAGGCGCTGACAAATGTGTTGTGTGCAGCAAGGACGTCGATCCCGACAGCCCCCTGCGTGACAAACTGCAATGTAAGCGTGCCCGCAGGATGCTGGAGCAGATGGAAGCTGAGCGCCAAGGCTGAGTGTTCACGACGGTGGCCGGCAAAGGTTGCCCAGTCCACGATCCTTTCCTGTCATCAATGTCGTGACTGCTGGGCCGGGTAGGCTCTGCTAGTTGTTTTTGCGTGCGCTGAAACTGCCGAGGGTTCTTCTGCGCGCCTATCCTTGCGTGTGTGTCGCGTGAAGGTGACGTGAACACCCCCCTGCGGAATGAGCGTCGCCGATGGGTAGGGCTGGACCGGTTTCTCGCCCTGCCACTCAATTGTTCCGCGTTGCAGGATCGTTGCCAGAGAAAGCGTGGTCTCGAGCAACGCGAGGCTGTTGCCAATACAGGTTCTGGGCCCACCACCGAATGGAAGAAACGCATAACGTGGGAGCCGCTGGGCGAGACCGTCGAGCCACCGTTCGGGCCTGAACTCTTCGGGGTTGTCAAAGTGCCGTGCATCCCGGTGAAGCACCCATGGTGCGATCAGGATCTGTGTCCCTTTGGGACAGTGATAGCCATTGATTTCACAGTCTTCTATCGCTTCGCGGCCGAACATCCACCCCGCCGGATACAATCGCATCGATTCCAGGATGACGGCTTGGGTGAACGGAAGGTCGGGCATGTCTGCGCTGCCCGCATCCCGGCCTTCGAGCACCGCGTCAATTTCGGCGATGACCTTGCACTGGATCTTTGGGTGCTGGCCGAGAAGATAGAAGGCCCACGTCATGGTGAGCGCGGTGGTCTCATGGCCGGCAAGAAGAACGGTCACGGCTTCGTCGCGTATCTGCCTGTCCGGCATTTTCTGGCCGTTCTCATCGACAGAGGCCATCAACGCAGACAGGTAATCTGTGCGACCTTCGGTTCCGTTTTTGTGGCGTTCCTGAATGAGGCGGTCCACGACGCCATCAATTTCGCCAATCGCCTTTAGATAACGCCGGTTCGAGGCCAGCGGCACCCAGTCAGGTATCAGCAACGGTCGCCGGAAACGGTAAGACATTTCCTCGAGAAGCAGGTTGAGGGCACGTTCCATGATCTCGACTTCGGATTCGGCATCGGCGTCAAAAACGGTGCCCATGACGATGCGAAGCATCAGGTTCATCATGTCAGGATGAATGTCGAACGTCTGTTGCTCTGGCCAGCGGTCGACGGCCTTTTGCGCAAGCGACACGATCAGGGAGTCATAGTCCTGAACTCGCTTGGGAGTGAAATGCGGCGCGGCGAGGCGGCGCTGGTGTTGCCAGAGCTTTCCATCACTCGACAGCAGCCCTTTGCCGAACACGGCGGTGATCTGCCTCCAGATCAGTGGCGCCTTTATGAACTTGCCGTGGTCCCGGACAAGGATTTGTTCAAGCGCGTCCATGTCGCTGACAAGCCAAGTGCGCCAGCCAGCAAGGTTCATATCGACGATATCTCCATATTTTCGTGTGACTTCAACAGGATACACCAACTGGTTTCCGGCGAATGCCAGCATGCTGCCCAGCAGGGGAAGACCGTCATCTGGCCTTGGTGGATATTTGTGACTCTGCGGATCGGGTTGCCTGACCCGGTCGTGTTTCTCAATCATGTCGCACGATCTCTTCGCGTTCCGGGACACTGCTCGACATTGAGTGTAAGGCCGAACTTGGAAATTTGATACCCGTTCTGACACGGGCGCGCCAAGGCAAGCCGCAGGCCATGAACATCGATCTGGCGCTCTAAGGTTTTCTTGCAGTCTAGCGGTCAGTGATCATGCTGGCGATTTATCCGCTCTCCGTCCGGCAAGCGGTTGCTATGGCGTACAGCCTGTGCATGTTGTCATCGGTGATGCCAAGTTCATCGAGATGGCGGACGAGCGTGTCGAGATAGTGGAAATTCGGTCCTAGCGCGCCTTCTGCGTTTGCAATCATCCGGGCGGCTACTTCTTCAGCGAGATCCGGCAGATACAGATGACTGTCCCGATCCATCACGAAGGTCAGTGCGTCGACCTCGCCCTGGGGCGTCTCGACGCTTTGGAAGATCGGGCAATAGGATCCCGAAAACATTTCCCGCCGCCACATGAAGCGCGTTTCTGCGTCCACCAGCGCTGCGGGGATGCGAAACACCACTCCGTCGCAATACCCGCCTTCATCGAGCGCGGCCATCAATCCAGGCTTTTCGTGGCTGCCGCGCCCACCGTTGAGGCGCATGCAGAAACTGCGGTGCCATCCGTTCAGCGAGCCGTAGCGGTATTCATCCACTTGCACAGCTGGATCCCAGATCAGCGACCCGTAAGCGAATACCCAAAGATCCGAGAGCATTCTACCGGCAAGCACTTGTTGCCTGTTTTCCTCGCGGGCGTCGTGATCCATCCGCCAACCTGCCGGCCAGCCTTCTTCCTTTGCCTGCACGTCGAGTTCGTCAAATCTGTCTTGGCCAAACCGCAATTCGGATTCATCCGGCGGTGTGATCCGGCCGCGCAACGCAGGAGTATGTCTGAAGACGTTTGGTGCAAATGGCATAGCGCATTTAAGCCCGCTTGGTGCGCGAAAGGCGAGTCGAGAATTAACCCCCAGCGTTCGCGCGCTGAATACAGTTGCCGAAGCCTTTGAGCCTTCTTCGTTCGTTATCGACAATCCCCGTGACTGAAAACGAATAATGCTCGAAGACCGCTTGATTCAGTGCGCTATACGGCTTCGCATTTGGTTTCTGAACTTGGACAGAGGCAGCAGGGTGCTTTTTGCGAATGCGCGGCTGACATGATGTAGGTCTGGATAGCAGCACCAACCCGTACAATCGGTCCGGCTATTCGGAGAACGCCAAAGTCCCCGGAAGAAAGACTTCTTCGGCGGTCAGCACGCGTGATGCCAGCCCTTGTTTGTGCGAATACTCAAATAGCGTCTCAAACGTCTTGCGGTTGGCCTCGAACCCGTAGGGATAAAAGTTGCGCCCCATAAGGTGGCGTGTGGCTTCAAGTTCCGCCCCGTACCATGGCAGCATGTCTGTTGCCCATGTCAGGCGATCCTTCTCACGGTACGCGGCCTGTTTGGCCTGTGAGTAGGCCTGGAACACCGCCTTTGGCAGCCATGGATTGGCTTCTGCTACTGCGCGATTGATCGAGAGCACGTGCATGATCGGGAAGATGCCCGTTCGTTCAAAGTAGTTCTGCTCGACACCTCTGACGTCCTCGAACAAGCGGACAACGCTGGGGTCACCTTCGAGGAATGCAGCCGGCGTTGCGGCATGAAACAAGGCATCAACCTCACCCGTTAGCAATAGCTGACTTTCGTCTAGCCCGGGAGGGCCGCTCTCGATATCAAGCCCATCAGTCAGCACCATTTCCTGCGCGGAAATGGCCCCGGCTTCGCTGGCAGAGCTGTCCTTGTTTGCAATCACCCAAGTGACGTCGGTGGGTGCTAGACCATATTCGTCCTCAAGGATGCCCCTGATCCATGTCAAAGACGTCGAGGAATAGCCCGGTGTACCAATTCGCCGTCCCTTGAGATCCTTGGGTGAATTTATCCCGGCCTCTGCGTGCACGAAGATACTCTTGTGCCTGAATTGACGGAGCAATGGGACCGGCAGAAGAGCATAGTCGCGAAACCCTTCATTTGCAAAGGCCAGAATGTAGGGATGCAGGCCGACTTCGCTGATCGCCCTGGTTCCTGTCCCCGAAAACAGGGCAGAGTTCATCTGGCCTATGGTATCTTCAAAGAAAGTCGCTTCTACGCCTTCGATCTGAACCCGCCCGTCAAAAAGGGCCGCTGTGCGATCCAAAAGATAGCTGGACACTTCAAGCCTCAGAGGATCTGGCGACGCACTAAAGACACCGTTTGGAAGGACGGTTGAAACAGCCAGTCCGGCAGATCCGGATTTCAGGAAATCTCGGCGGTCCATGACACCCCCCAAAAGAAGTTCCCCGCCTTTGTTAAAGGCGGGGAACAGAGTTTATTGGCCGATGCTCGGATCACCGTTGGGATCGAACGGGAGTTCATCCAGATGTTCGATGTATTCCAGCGGATCAAATGGCAGGTCCTTGAGCACAAGCTGCGGGTTCTGCTCACGCTTGAGCTGCTCGGAGGCATTGGCAATTCCGGTCCACGGGATTCCGTGCTTTTCCGGGCGATCCGGATACTTTTCCTTCCACAGGTTGTGACGCAAGACCATCCGGTTGAACGGGCGTTTCAAGTGGATGAGGTTTGTCAGCATGGGCTGCACCTCGCGCGGGTCTGACGGCAGGAAATAGAAGGCTGCCGGAATACCGCTCGCTTCACCCACCGGGTCGGGCGAGATCATGTGGCGCTTGTAGTCGCCTTTCACAACGGCACCCAGAGTGGGGCCAGCATAGGTGAAGGTATAATCACGACGTCCGGCCGTATCACCGTTCAACAGCAGCGCGGTCTGGTCGATGCCGTCGATCACGCGATCGGTCGGGATCTGGTCCATTGCGCCGCCAAGGCTGGCGAAGGTGGTGAACAGGTCGGTGATATGGATCATGTCACTCGGCATGGAGCCGGGTTCGATAACGCTGGGCCAGACAGCAAAGGCCGGCACGCGCACGCCACCTTCGAGGAAGTCACCTTTGCCACCGCGGAAGATGGTTTCGGCAAAGCCTGTGCCCGGGGGCGGGTTGTGCGACATCGGGCCGTTGTCAGCCATAGCCACGATCAGGGTGTTTTCAGCAATACCCAGCTCTTCGAGCTTGGCACGGATATCTGCTATCATCGGATCAATGGTGCATTGCAGGCCATTCTGAAGGAGCGCACGTGCCCGGGTGCATTTCGGGCGAATGGGCATGAAGTTCGCCATGATCGGCCAGTTCGCGACATAGAACGGTTTGCCCGCTTCGACATTGCGCTCCATGAAGGAGAACATGCGTTCAAGCCCTTCGCCATCAATCGCTTCATAGGTTTCCGTGGAGTTGTCACCCCACTGCAGAGTTTCGCCGCCCGCCGTGCCTTCGGCCACCATTACCCAGTCTTTGGTAATGAACGTGTCATCCAGCTTGTAAGGATCTTCGATGAGCATGTCCTCGAACAAGCCGATCGAGGCATTGCCCTGTTCGGCTTCGCGGGTATTCAGCGACAGGATCTGATTGTAGCCGGTAAAGAGCGCCTCATCATACCCTTGGTTGTGGGGATAGCTCTCCTCGATATCGCCGAGGTGCCATTTGCCGTAGAATGCGGTGGCATAGCCCGCTGCTCCCAGAACTTCGCCAAGCGTGACCTCTTCGGCGGCAAGACCGTGGCTCTCCTGCAGCATGCCGATGTTGTACATGCCGGCACGAACCGCAAGTCGCCCGGTGGCGGCTGCGGCACGGCTGGGAGTGCAGCCCACTTCGGTGTACATCCGGGTAAACATCATGCCTTCTTCGGCCAGGGCATTGATGTTTGGTGTATCAAGCCCACGAACCGCCTGGATCCCCGGCATGCCAAGGTCGCCATAGGCGGTGTCGTCCCACATGATGTGGATCAGGTTGGGGGGCGTTCCGTGTTTTTCGCGCAGTTCCGCAAGTCTCGCCTGAAGGCCGGCATCTTCGGTTGCCCAAGCCTCGCCGTTCTGTGCCTGCAAAACGTAGAATTCGGCATCATGTACGATTTCCTCCGCTGTTGCAGTGGACAGGCCAATGCACAATGCGGGTAATGCCATCAGGATTGAAGAAAGCCGTTTCAATTTTTTCTCCTTGTAAAAAAGAACTTGGCCGGTTTGTCGCTGTCTGCGGAAGGTAGGACATTCGGAAACGGTAGGGCAACCAGTGACGTCGGGCAATGATGGCTGGCCAAATTGAGGAAACCTTTTTGCCAAACGGGCATTCAGATCAGTTTTCGCAGTTGGAATGTTCCTGAGTTTCCGCAACGGGTGCTCTCTGTGAAAGCTACGTGTTGTTTTCCAAAGTGCTTTCAGCGAGGTGCAATTGCCAGATGCCTTTTTGTCGAGCTCGAGGATGCCCCGGAAGGCCGTTCTGTTGGAGTTACAGTGTCGGCATCCGTTCAATTGGAGCCTGAGAAAACTGCACGCCAAATTGAGCAAGGCAGCAAAGCTCGTCCAAAACGCGGGTTTAGGGTCGCTAAAGTTCCGAAAGGAAAAATGAACAAGGAGCGCAGCGGAAGCGAGCCCGTTCCTGAACCGCGTTTTGCCATCGTTAGTCTGAAACGCGAACGAGACCGTGGCGACCAATGGCAGGGATTGATGCGACCCAGTGGAACGCCCCGTTGGCGGCCACGATGAGTTTGGGCATTGCTCGAATAAGGTGAAATCGGGTGGATCTAGGCAAAATGCGGCGAGGTGTCGCATTCGTCCTACCACTCGGCGGTAAGGGAGAAGCGCCGCAACCGCAGTGTTGCCATCGATTGTGGTTACAGGGAGCACGAGGAGAACAGAATGTCTATCCAGCCACCATTCACTGCGGTTGAGGTCCGAAGGGCCGCGTCCGGCTTTTACGAGGGGCACAGCGTTGAGATTGCCTTGATCAGCAAAGGGATCATGATCGCACTGGTTATCTGGGCGCTGGTCTGGCCAGCGAACGCCAACGGAACTCTGGGCAGCCTCAACTGGCAGCTGCTAGAAAGCTTCAACTCCTTCTATATTATCATCGTTGGGCTGTTTGCCTTTTTTCTCGCGGTTATCGCAATCCTGCCGCAAACCGGAAAAAGAAGAATGGGACGCGAGGGCGAAGCCCCCGAGTTCTCAAATTTCTCATGGTTTTCGATGATGTTCGGAGCTGGTTTGGGCGTCGGCCTGATGGTCTTTGCCACAGCAGAACCTCTGGGTCTTTGGGGATCGAACCCTCTGACGGTCGGTCAGGAGGTCGCGCCGAACACCGAAGAGGCGCTGATCTCGGCCTATCGCTATACATTTCTGCATTATGGCTTTCACGCCTGGGCCATCTATGTCGTGACTGGCCTGAGCCTGGCCTACTACGCATATACCCGAGATATGCCGCTTACCATCCGCTCGGCTTTGACGCCACTTCTGGGTCGGTTCGTGAACGGTTTTGTTGGCCACGTGGTCGACGTTCTGGGCGTGGTTGCCACCATTCTGGGCGTGTCGGTCACTATCGGCTTTGGTGTCAGCCAGTTCATCGATGGTGTCTATGCGATCACTGGAAGCGAATGGTTGATGGACATGACCGGCGATGTACCGAAACCAGGTACAGTTGGCTTGGTTGCTGGCCTTTTGTGCATCATGGGCCTGTCGATCATTTCAGCGGTCTCGGGCGTGGGGCGCGGGGTCAAATACCTGTCGAACCTCAATCTGGTTCTGTCGCTGATCCTGCTATTCACCTTCGTTCTGTTCGGATCGTTTTTGTTTGCGATGACCACCTATGCCAGCGCACTCGTTGACTACATCATCCAGTTCGTTTCGCTAAGCTTCGGTGCCTATGGGCCGCAATCCGCCGATGCCTTTGCATCTGGATTGCCAGAGGCAGCCAAGCCGCTGGCCGATGATCTGATCGGTGGCGCAACCAATGCATGGGGTAGCTTCGACGGCTTCAAGTCGGGGCTGGAAGGCGCTGCGGCCGAGCTGGACGATGCGACACTGGCCGCGGTCTACACCGCAGGCGAGCAAGGGCGACAGTTTGGCTGGCAAGCCGGCTGGACTACGTTCTACTGGGCCTGGTGGATTGCATTCTCGCCCTTTGTGGGACTGTTCTTGGCGCGTATCTCGAAGGGGCGCACCGTACGCGAGTTCATTCTGGGCTGCGTCTTCGCTCCGGCGATGGTGTGTTTCGCCTGGATGACTATTCTGGGCGCCACGGCCATCGACCTGGAACTGACCGGCGGTGCAAACGGTGCGATTATCGGGGCGTCCAACACCAACAAGTTGTTTGTGACACTCGGACAGATGATTGAGGGCGGGCTTTTGTCGGCGCTGACGATCATGTGCGTCGTGCTGATCATGACCTTCCTAGTGACCTCGGCCGATAGTGGAATCCTGGTGATGAACACGATCATGTCTGGAGGCGACCAGAATGTCGGCAACAAGCACAAGGTCGTCTGGGGTCTAATCCTAACCGCGGTTATCGGCACGCTCTTGATTGCAGGGAAGAATAACGGTGGAGCCGATCCGATGGAGGCGCTGAAAAGCGCGATGATCATCGGTGCCCTGCCGTTCACCATGGTCATGGGCCTGATGATGGTGTCGCTGACCAAGGCGCTTTATCGCGACAGTGCCCGCGACAAGGCCGGCATGGCCGCCAGCGAAGCGGCGGAATAAACGATTTGAGCGGGCGGAGGTATCACCTTCGCCCGCTCTTGCCGTTGGCAAGTTGCAGGACCCGATGGGCTAATCTGCAAAGAAGGGTAACCACCCGATACAGAGCCGGGCGAACGGTCGGAGCAGCTGTTCGTTTGCTAAAACCGGTCAGCCGGTGATCGCGCCACAAGGCGGCTCAGAGCCCATACTGACCGATTTCCTCGTAGCGCATTGTGTCCGCATTCCACAATTCGACATGCAAGCTAGTTTCCGGTGTAGCAGGAAACCGAGGAGGCAGCCTTCGTGCTAGAACTGATTGCTATCCTCTTTGTCTGTGTCGCCATTGGTGCAGTTTTCATGAGCTTACGGCGTATGATGGATCACCGTGCAGACGCGGCGGAAATGGCTCGGTTGCTCGCGTTGTAGCCAAACGCTCCGCTCCACTTTGAACCCGATATGGTCGCCGACCTTCCTGAACCAGCGCGTCGGTATTTTAACTTCGCAATTATGGAGGGCACGCCACTCCTGACGGTTGCAGAGATCGAGATGCAAGGACAATTCAGTCTCGGGACAAAAGACGCCCCCGGCTACATGAATATGCATGCGTCGCAGGTGCTCGCCGCCCCGGTGGGCTTTGTGTGGAAGATGTCGGGCGGGTCTGAGCTGATGCGAGTGTCGGGATCAGACAGCGGACACTGGACACGTTTCTGGCTGGATTGGTCCCGGTGGCCCGTTTTGCGGCAAAAACCGATCACACAAGATCGGACTTTGGTCGCTATGTTGACGAGGCGGCGATCTGGACACCGGCAGCGTTGTTTCCGGGGCCAAATGTCAAAAGGGAGGCTGTGGACGAAAACACTGCTCGGTATAGCATGATGTCCGTAGGTATTGCGCAGTCCGTAGATGTCACGGTGGATACAGAGGGCCGCCCTGTCGTTGTGCAATTCCAACGCTGGAGCAATGCGAACCCCGAGGGTGTTCACCGTCTGCAACCTTCTGGTGGATTTGCGGGCATGGGACAATCGTGTTCTGATGACTGAGTGGAGCCCATGTCGGAAGTGATCCAGCCAAGGTGTTCGCAGATGCCGCAACGCAAATTGGGGCAAAAATTTATACGCTGCTGTTAGCGCCTGGACCTTGCACACAGACACAAATCGCATGTGATCGTCCGCCGCTTTTGTCTGTCAAGTGAGGGCTTTATCGGAGCTGATGTGGAGGAAATCCTTTTTGCTTCGTGAAAGCATCTTCGAGATTCGAAGAAGAAACGAAACTTGCGCCCCGGGCGATGTGCGCTATCCAGCCCTCGCTGTGCAATAAATTGACCAATGGTCAACGGCGGTATAAACGCATTTAGTCAGCAAGGCTCCGGATGGCTCGCATGAAACAACAACCGAGTGTGCAGAAATCCAGAACAAACATTGCCGCTAGCTGTGTTTTTGCAAGTTCCTTTTTCCTCGTATCCTGTGCGACCACTGATCCAGAGATGTTGAAGGCCGAATTGAATGCGCAACCAGCCCAGTTGAGCGCGTCGGTTAACGATTATGCTGGGGATGTTCGTTTCGATATCACTGATAAGATCGAAGCCCGAGGCAAGTCTTTACCCTACACATTGAATGCAGGATTCAGCAGTGTGACACCAACACGGCTCGGCTTTCGGGGGCTTCTGGATTTGCGGGAATTTCAGACTCGGGCACCTGACTTGCTGTCGGGACCCATCGAGGAAGGGTGTTCATTAAACGTCATCGCAAATCTCGACGAAACAAATGCTACGGGCGATCTCATTGCGCTCGTTGGTACGGTAGACGTGGAACTCTATCGCTGCCGTCGTGAGGAAGCCGATGGAGCCAGCGGGCGCGGTGCGAGGTTGATCTCGACCACCATTGGGATTGCGGCAGCGGCTCGAGCCAATGTCCGAGGGCAATGCGTCCATTTCGATCTTGCCGATGTAGTGCTTCAACCCACAGGCTTTCTTGGTGGCGTGGCCAACCTTTTCGGTTTGACGGAACGGGTCGAAGAGATCGTGCTGAACAAGGCCGAGGAGTTTTCTGAGGCGAACGTGATTTGCCCAAAGATGCCGCCGGAGCTGTCCTCGCTGGAACCGATCCTCCAAGGTGGAGGGACCCGAGAAATCGGCGACGGTGGTATCGGGGTTGCACTGAGTGGCTCCATTGACACCAGTGCAGAAACGATGATGGATCTCCTCGCCCTCATGCAATCGCGCGGTATCGTGGGGGTGGAAGAATGACGGGACTGATATCTCGCATTACGCTCATGGCTGCTGGCTTTCTTGGGACCGCACTCTCGGCTGAGGAGGTCACCTTTCGGACTAGCCCAATTGTGACAATCGGCGAACACGAAGTTCCTGTGGAATTGGCGCTAAGCCTGAAAGACGTGAGTGCCACGAGAATATACATAGAAAGTGTTGTTGACCTGCGACGTGCGCAGGATACCCTTGTGAACGCGCTTACCGCTGATCCATATGTCGATATCTGCAATGCTCGAATAACCGTGAGCCAGGCAATTGCACGCACAGACGATATTGCTCTGACATTGGGCGGAAAGATTGATGCCAGGCTTTACCGTTGCGAAGGCCAAGTTGGCGACGGACGTAATCGCGTTGAAGAGGTCTTCGCCGGTGGCCTGACAGTTGGGGCCTCTGCCTCGGCCGAGTTCAAGGATGACTGTCTTTACTTTCGCCTGATTGATTTGAGACTTACGCCAGATCGATTGACCGAGATGAGTGAGGTGAAAGAGGCTGTGGAGGAGGTCAGGGACATTTTTTTCAAGGCCACGGATGCAGTTCTCGAAAACAACCCGGTTTGCCCGGTCCTCCCAGCAGAGCTCTCCTCTCTTTCACCTACTTACGATGCCGGCGGAACGCGGGAACTGGGCGAAGGTGGAATTGGGTTATTCTTTGAAGGTTCGGTCGATGCAAGCACAGAAGCAATTGTCGACATTCTCCAAGTGCTTCAGAAAAAAGAAGTTCTCCCGCCTCCGCCGAATTGAATACCGAAAGTGGCCTGTAGTTCAGATGGGGTCAACGTCAGTTAAGTGGCCGAGGTTGTACACATAAACACCTCGTCCGTATCGCGAATGCAAGTACATGATGTTGCGAGTGAGCAGCCCGATCTGACTGGTCCAAATTGATTGTTGGTGCATCATTGGCCTGTGATCCATCGGGATGGTGGTTTCAGGCGCTGGTGGGCGGTAGCCCAGAGCAGTGTGGGGGCGTTTTGTGTTGTAGTGTTTCCCGCTGACCGGCAGGCGAATGCAGAGCATTCTGCCGAGAGGTTCCATTGTTCGATCAGGATTTGTGCCTCGCGCAGGCTGTAGAAGATTTCGCCGTTGAGCAGCTCGTCCCGCATGCGCCCGTTGAAGCTTTCGCAGTAGCCGTTCTCCCACTGTCTTTGCCCCCTGTAGCTGGGCCACTATTTTGGCTGAGAAAGGGGACTATGAAATGGGTCGGGAGCGATACTCGGACGAAGACATTCTGAAGCTGCTGCGTGAGACCGAGTTGCGGGACTTTCCCGACCTTCGGTTGATCGGCTTCAAAGCGCTTGAGCTGCCCGAAGCCGCCCTTGCCCCGTCGCCCACACTGCGGCGGCTTTCTTGCGAGTGGCGGACCCACCAGTTTTGGAAACGATCCCTTGATACGTATGAACTACTTCCCAATATCCTTGCTGGAACTTTGGCGAAATTGTTGGGGAGAAAAACCAGTTTGCGACCGAAAGAAGCGTGCAAAGTGGGACTGGTCTTCATATCCCAGAGAACGGCCGATCTCGGCAACGGTTTGCGATGTATTCACCAAGGCTTCCTTCGCCAGTTCTATGCGCAAGCCCTTGACTTCCCGGGCGACCGTTGTCTTGTGAAAACGCAGAGCCGCCTCGAGGCTCTTGGGCTGCAATCCGAGCGCTTCCGAGAGGTCGTGAAGACCGACAGATCTGTTGTCCAGTAAGGGCAAGGCCGCGCTGCGCAGGGCGGCGACGATGGAGAGATCGGGTTCGCTATCCTTTTTGGGCAGGGTATCTAGCGCCACATCCAGTTCCAAAGGGGCATGAAGCCAGCCGGTGGGAAAGCTCAGCGCCAGTTCCCGGTTCTCCGTTCTCGCGATGCGGACATCCATGTAGCGTCTCGGCACGGCCTCCGGAAAGGCGGTTTCTACCATGGCATGCTCGGGCGTCCAGCCGTCACCGACCGCCATGCGCAGCAATCGCAGGTGTAAGGACATTCCAAACCCGTCAACCTGGATCGGTGGGTTGCGGGTGTCGATCAGCCTTCTGACGGTGTATGTGGTCCGGTTCGCCTCGATCGTCAGGGCGTGCCGCACGGCGCTTGATTCCTGCGGTATCCTCATGAGGTAACTGCACAGAAACTCACCCACTGTCCGGGATTGACGAGCGGCTTCAGCTACGGGCGACCAGCGTGACAGATCCAGCTGTTCCCCGATCCTGCATCCAAGGTGAGGTTCCCCGGCCAGATCGGCCAGGGCGTTGCACAGCCCGTAGACAATTTCCGCATGGACAGTTGCCTCGGGATCCTGCAACATCCGGACGTCCAGACCCATGGCCTTCAGAACGAGTTTTGTACTTTTGCCTTGCTGCTCCACGTAGCGGATAAATGGCAGCACGAGCATCACGCGGATGAAACCGTCAGCCCCTTGCGTCATCGCTCTTCCTCTCGGAATCTCGTCTCAGGCCACTATTTCACAAATTCCCCGCAAGTGTCGGCCCTTTTTTTCGAAACTTGTGAGAACATCTCTAAAAACTGGCCGACATTCCGGCGCGTAGTTTTGTAGCCTCAGATCGGATTCCAATGTCGGGAGGCAAACATGATTCGGAAAATCACCAGTTTCGCAGCAGTTGTTGCATTGTCGATTTCGTCCCATGCGGCGCTTGCCGCCGGAAGCGGCAACGCCCCGGCAGCGGCCGCTGAAACAGAAGCGCCACCGCCCATCCTGTTTACCAATGTCAATGTCTTTGACGGCTTCGGGCCCGAACTCATCGAGGGTGCGAACGTTTTGGTCGAAGGCAATGTCATCACGCAGGTCTCGACCGAGACGATCGAGGCTGAAGGGGCGTTCGTCATCGACGCCAGCGGCAAGACCATGACGCCGGGGCTGATCGACATGCACCAGCATGTCATGCTGAACCCGCCCGAGGGAACAGCGACCTATCAGACCCGCTGGGATGAAGCGTCGGGCGGGGCCATCGCCATTCATCACATGAACCAGAACATGCTGATGAAGGGCATAACGACAGTCCGCGACATTGCTGGCGACCCGCTGGACATCGCCAAGGCCATCGACATGGGGCTTGTTCCCGGTCCACGGGTTTACTCGGCAGGCGGTGCCATCGGGCAGACCGGCGGGCATAGCGATTTCGCGGAACGGAACATACCCGTTGATCGTCTGCGCAACGATCAGGATGTATCGCAAGCCTCTCAGAACACCTGGGTTGTAGATGGCGTTGATGAAGTCACCCGGGCAGCGCGTATGAACCTGCGCCGTGGAGCGGCATTCCTGAAAGTCATGGGCGGCGGCGGTGTCGCAAGTGAGTTCGATCCGCTGGAAATCCTTGGTCTTGCCGAAGATGAAGTCGCTCGAGCTGTCGAGATTGCGGCCGACAATGGCACTTACGTTGCTGTTCACGCCTACCATGACGACAGCTATGACCGGCATCTTCGTCTCGGCACCCGTTCTTTCGAGCATGGATTCCTCATTTCCGAAGACATGGTCAAACGGATGGTCAAGAAATACGAAGAGACCGAAGACATCGTCTGGAGTTTCCAGTGCTATATGAGCATCAACTCGTTCGGCAGCTACGACACGATGCCAGCGTTTTTCTCACATGAGCAGAAACTGAAGGGCGTCCGGGTTGGCGAGGGTGCCCGCAACGTGGCCAAGTGGATGAACGAACACGGGATGTTCGTCGTCGGCGGGTCCGACATGTTCAGCCCGGGGTTGGTCGAGCGGATCAAGGAAGACCTGACCTGTAACGTTGCAGCAGGGTTCTCGCCCGCGCAGGCGCTGAAACACTGGACCGGCAATGCAGGTATCGTTCTGACATGGTCGGGCCCCAAGAACCCGTATCAGACCTACAACCTGGGCCAGATCGCCCCTGACAGCTATGCCGACATCCTGATCTGGGACGGCAATCCGCTGGAAGATATCGAACTGATCCTGGACGAAAGCAAACTGCAACTGGTGATGAAGGACGGCCGCGCCTACAAGAACACGATGGTCACCTCCGACAGCATCATGTACCGGCCCGCGGTTTCCGAGCCCAAGGTGTATCCGTAAGTTTCCCCGTCATCCGACGAGGCAGCAGCAGGGCGGTTTTGTTACCTCGGCCGCCCCGCAACCTGTCCCGAACAGACACCGGCAATCCGGATCATTGTGAAGGGCGACGTAGCTGCCAGAACACGCTGAAGCAACCGAAGGGCCTTGAGCCCAGGACACAAGCGTCATGACCGGAGCGCAGCGTGGTCGTACCTCGGTTAATCGTGGAGGCAACCTGTGGTGTTGGACTTACGGAATTCGGCCGGGGATTGTCCGGACTTGGCGCGAAAGGCCCGCGAAAAATTCGAAGGGCTGCTGTATCCCAGCGAAAAGGCAATTTCGGAGATGTTCGTGTCTCCAATTGTCAGGAGTCTGGAAGCCAGCTCCAGACGAACTTCACTTCGGAGTTCAGCAACACTTGTGTTCATTCCACGTAACTCCCTTTGCAGCTTCCACTTTGGCATACCTACTGCATCAGCAATGCGATCAATGCAAAAGCCGGGGTCGGAAATTTGTTGTTCGAGAAGATGACAGACCGTGGACTTCAGATCACGGGCGCCGACGACAGGCAAACCCAGCTCTGGCAAGTCAGGCCGTCGCCGGTGATCTGCCAATTCCCAGTTCAGCCACTCGGATGGAAAGCGCAGGGTCATGCCTTTCGTACCGGTGATTACGCTTTGGTGCGGCAGAACATCGGGCGGGATAAGTTTGCTACTCGAAGAAATCGACAGGCAAATCGTTGGGTCGAAACGATCTCTGCCTGCAAGCCGCAAAATCTCCACAAAAAGGCCGATGGCGACTGCATCCGCAAATCGCGCGGTGTCGGGCGATCCCTTTCGTCTAACGAGCTTCCACAGAGCAACACGGCCCTCAAGTTCCAGGCGGTACGAAACCGCGCCACCTTGGTCTTCGGCAACCATTCCGAACTGCAGAAAAAACTCCCAGACCGTGCCGCAGTCTCGGAACAACTGGTTGATCGGCGCCCACCCTTCTTTGGCCATGAGTTGCCCCAGTCTCGCGCACAGCCACAGATCACCGGTGCGCTCTGTCGCCCATTCCAGGAAACCATACACTCTTCCCGCAGGCAGAATCGTCGAAGGGTTTTTCAGGGCGTCGACCGGGATTTTCAGTTGGCGGGCGAGAGTCGCCTGATCACATCCGTGAGCCTCCATTTCTTCCAAGACCGGGTGCAACAACACGATGCTCATTGAAGGAGGTGAAGAACGGTCCATCTGGATATCTCGCATTGAACAAGCCATCAGAGGCAACGATGATCATTCATTAGGCGTCAAAAAACAATACGGCCGTCACCTAATGAAATGCACAGATTATGACCTGCCACTACCCTACCCCCTACATTCCCTGAAATCCCTTAGGAGAGCCAAATGAAACGCATGTTCCTGAGCGCTGCAGTTGCCGTCGCACTTGTCGGCGGCATCGCACGAGCCAGCGAGGAAAGCAAAACCTGGGACGCCTCGGACGAAGCCAAGGCGTTCGTCAAGGAAACCATCGTGCTTGGCATGCTGGCCAGCCCCTATGGAACCGGCTGGACGGAGTATGAGCAACTGCACGAGTACTTTGGCCGGGCCCGGGACAATGGCATCACCGGCCACGAGATGACGCTCGCCGCCGCCGACATGTCATTCGAGACCCTGCTCGAGCAGCATTATCACTTCAGGGCGGCGATGGCGGAGCAGCCAGACAAGTATCTGGTTGTGAACGAGACGCGGGATATCGAGGCTGCGCATCTGCATGGTAAAACGGCGGTGATCTGGAACAGCCAGACCGCGACGATCCTGAACGGTGACCTGAAAAAGATGGCGCTTCTAAAAGACATGGGCATAAAGAGCATGATCCTCGCCTACAACGACATCTTCCGAACCGGTTCGGGCCAGCTTGCCGCGTACAACGGCAACGACATAGGTCTGACGCCGTGGGGCAAGTCGGTGATTGATGAGATGGTCCGCTTCGGCATCATTTTGGACCTAAGCCACACAGGGTCGAAAACCGCCAATGACGCCATGGACTACATGGAGGAAAACTATCCCGGCGTGCCGTTCGTCTACACTCATTCGATTCCGTCAGGACTCTACAAAAACGCGCCTGAGGCGACCCCCAAGGGATGTTACCGGAATATTCCCGATGACGAAGCAATCCGTGCCGCCAACTCAGGCGGGTACATCTCACCCACCTTCACAGAATGGATGATGGACGGGGTTTGGCCCGAGGACATTTCGCCGAAGCAGGCCGCTGACATGATCGACTATTGGGTCAAGGTTGTCGGCGTGGATCACGTGGGCATCGCGTCAGATGACATGTTCTCAACTGAACTCGTTGTAGATTTCGCAACCGCGAATGCAGCACTCTACGACGACGGTGGCTACATGATTGACGCGTTCAACCGCGGCGCATCCGGCAACGGCGAGCTGGCCAAGATCCTTGCGGCGATCACTGACGATTTGTGGGCTCGTGGGTACACGAACGAGGATCTCGCAAAGATCTATGGCGGCAACAAGATGCGGGTTTTTGCGCAGGTCTGGGAAGGCAAGCCGCCGGAGCAATTCCTGAGCGAGTATCCGGAGCGCCTGCGCCTGCGCGGCGAGTTGAGTAAGGGCTTTCATGCCAGATGACGGGACGCGCCCGGCGGCCCCGCGCTTCACCTGATCTGCCGCAATGCAGCAGGGGCCGCGCAGTGTGGCAGGTCCGTTGCGCTGGCCGATCTGGCGGCGGTGTGACCGAGGGGCAAAAATGGAGCCGCAGGCATGAGAGAGACAAGTTTGCTGACCGTGCTGGCCGCCACGGCCCTGGCATCGGTGCTGGCCTCGGTGCTGGCATCGACGGCGCGTGCGCAGGTTGGTCCGAACATCGACGAGTTGGCGCGGGAACTGGCCAATCCGGGTGCGGCCAACGCCACGATGAACTTCAAGCTGGAGTTTCGGGGGTTTGACGGTGCTCTGCCCGGCGCAGATGGGCAGGACAGCACCACGCTGACATTTCAGCCGGTCCTGCCGTTCGTGCTGCCCAACGGCAACAACCTGATCTTCCGGCCCGCCTTTGGATTTGGCTGGGGCACCCCGCGCCGGGACCCGGCAACCGGATCGTTCAGCGGGCTGAATTCGTGGAACGACATTCCTTATGACCTGCTCTATTCCTGGCAGGCGGGCGACTGGACCATCGGCGCAGGGGTCGTGGGCAGCATCCCGGTAGGCTCGGACGCCTCGTCGGACAATTGGCTACTGGGTCCCAGCTTTCTGGCCGTGAAAACCTTCGACTGGGGCGTGACGGGGGCCTTCCCGTTCCACAATGAAAAGGTAGGCGGCAGCGGTGCAGACACGTCGATCACCTCGCTTCAGTACTTCCTGTTCTACGGACTTGGCGACGGCTGGCAAATCGGAACCGGCCCGACCGTGTCCTATGACTGGAACTCCCCGTCGGGGCAGGAATGGACGGTGCCGATCCAGTTGGCCCTGGCAAAGACAACGGCGATCGGTGATCGGATCGTCAAACTCAACCTGTCCGCGGAAAAGAACGTGGTCAGGCCCGACACCTTCGCCGAGGACTGGACATTCACCTTCACCGTCAGCCCGGTCACAAAAAACCCGTTTCAGCACGCGCCGGCGCCCCCTGTCGATACCGTAACACGCGCCGCAGTTCTGTCTCCGATCCGCAAACCAACAGGTTACTAGACATGCGACTTCTCATTGCCCTGACCCTTTCCCTGACCGGCTCGTTTGCCCCGTCGCTGCCCGCCCTGGCCCAGACCGGCGGCCTGTCCGGCCCCTCTTCCGTCGAGGCCGATCTAACGCCGGGCGACGGGCTGACCGATCCGCAATTCCGCAGCACCTTCCCCCGCAACATCGCGCCGGGGTGGTTTGCGTGGAAGGAGGGGCTGGCCGAGAAGGAGTTCAAATTCAACATCGACTACCTGGCACTGGGCCAGTCCTCGGGCTCGGACATTGGCGAGGGCAAGGCGGGTGGCGGAATTGCGCGTTTCTATGGCGGGTGGCAGGCGACAGAACTGGGGTCGCTGACCTTCAAGATCGAGCATCGGCATGCCTATGGAGCGGTTGCCCCGCAGTTTCTCGGGCTGGACGGGGGAGCTCTGGCGATCACGGGCACGGCTTTCAACGACAATGGCACCATGCTGACCAACCTTTTCTGGACCCAGCGAGGCGCAAACGGCAATTGGACGCTGCAGGTCGGCCAGATCGATGTGACCGATTTTGTCGATGTCTACGGCTTGGTCAGCCCCTACACCGGGTTTCAGAACCTCGCCTTTAACACCAACCCGACGATCAATGCGCCCAATCCGGGCCTCGGCATCGCGGGAGGGGTGAAACTCGGTTCAAATTTCTACGCGGTCGCAAGTGTTGCCGATGCAAACGCAGATCCGACACAACCGGATTTCAAGGTATTCGACCACGGCAATCTGTTCAAAAGCCTGGAAATTGGTTACACGTCGGGCTTCGACCGGATCTATTTCGACAATGTTCACCTGACCTTGTGGCATGCAGATGCCGCCGACGATGGCAGCCGAGCCGAGGATTACGGAGCCGCCTTCTCGGCGGCCTGGTTTATCGACAACCAATGGATGCCCTTTGTCCGGGCCGGTTGGTCCAAGGGCACAGCGGCCCTGTATGACCGCTCATTCTCCACCGGGATCGGGTACTATGGCCGCAACACTGATCTGGCCGGATTGGGACTGAACTGGGCCCAATCGCGTGGAGTCCCCGGAACCCAGTTCACGACCGAGCTCTTCTATCGTTTCTCGATCTCACCCGGGCTTCAGATCACACCGTCACTGCAATACATCCACAACCCGCTCACCTCGACGCAAGACGGTTTCGCACTACTTGGGATCAGGGCGCGGGTCGTCTTCTGAGCCCGTATCCTATACGGTTTTTTAGTGAGTGAGCATGGTACGCCCAAACCGGCAATTTTTCTGCCGGTGCGGTTGGGGGCGGCGCGTGAGTGGGTCGCCCCCAAAATTTCCTCTTGGAAAACGCCAACTGCCGCATTCCCAGGCATTCTAACTGGCGTGGGGCACACATTCTAACTTGCTCCAATCGATCCGCCAAAGGCTGTAGCAGGATCGTTTCTTCCAAGACTGCTTTGGCGTCTGCCCGACACGCAGCAATTTTTTGCCCCGTACGCAGCGAACTTCTGCTTCCCGCCCTTCGGTAGGGATGCTGCTACATTCACCAATAGGAAGATTGGGCTCTACTCGGTCAACTGAGGTTTTTGTCGGATGACCCCTACGCCACCTCAAGCTGTCACTCATTGCAAGCCTACGCCAAAGCAAGGTAAGCCGATAAGTGAGCATGGATACTTGCTCCCAAGAAACGAGGGATGGCGAATGTTGTCGCTCCGATCAACGCACCGAGTATTGAACCTGTGATTATGGGCCGGCCGAATGGCCCTGAAGCGCGGTTGTCTTGCCGGAGTTTCTGCAATGGCCTTTGATGATCGACCTTGGCCCGATCGGGAGGAAGATCAGCTAAAGCGGTTGCTCTTCGATGTATTCGGCCGGCGGCTTGAACCGGGTGAAACTGATCAGATGATGGCTGCGATCCGCAAAGGGAACCGCGATGGGTTTCGCTGCGGATAGCGGATCCTCAAGGACTGCCTTGAACTATTTAGGCCAAATTCTTCGGGGCGTGTGTGCAAATGTCCCTAAATCTTGAACCTAAATCAGCGAAACCGCAGGCTTGAACTTTTCCAAGTTATTGATTTGATGGTGCTGCTGGAGAGAATTGAACTCTCGACCTCTCCCTTACCAAAAGAAAGCTTAATATCCTCCTCGGTGCTCGTAATTGCTCATAAACTCAATAAAGCAATAGTTTTAGGCTTCACTTGTGCTCATGGGCGCTCACCGCTAGATAAGTATTGTGGGTGCCTGGTGGGTGCCCGCCGCCGCTGGCAGTCAGCATGGCATCGGAGGGTTCCATGGAAACGAAGAGCAATGTGGTCGTGCTGCCTCCTGAGCAGCCGAAACCGAAGCCCAAGTCAAAGACGGTTCGGCTGACCGCGCCCATGGTTAGGGCACTCAAGCCGAAAACGAAGCGGTATCTGGTTTTTGACAATGTGGTGATCGGGCTGGCGGTCCGCGTGTTCCCCAGCGGATCGAAATCCTACTACCTAACCTCTCGGGTGGGCAAAGGTCGGACGGCCCGAAAGATCGGCGTCACCTTGGGCGATACAGGCAGCTTACGACTTGCTGAGGCCAGAGACCTCGCACGCAAGCGCCTTGCAGAGATGCGGGAGGGCGTGGACGTAAACGCCCGACCTGAGGCTCAAGCCAGCCTGTCCGAGCTTCTGGATGCCTACGAGAAGCGCCTAGCGGCTCGCCAAGTGGTCAGGGCGAAGGATGAGATTTCGGCGATGAGACGCGGGCTGAGGCCGTACTTGAAGCGCCCTGGGTCTGACCTGAGCCGCAAGCAGATCGTCAGCCAGATGAACAAATTGGAAGTGAGCGGAAAGCCCGGAGCGGCAACCTATCTTCGCAAGTGTGCGTCGGCTTTCCTGAATTGGTGCGTGAATGCCGATCATCTCAAGGCAAACGTGCTGGCAGGGTACCGAAGGGAACGGCAGACGCGCGCCGAGGCCCTTTCCCGGCCCAAGGTCACCTTCATCGGAGATCACGAGATCCGTGCGTTTTGGGCAGCAACGGAGGGCTTGGAATCCGTGTTCCGTGACTTTTGCCGCTTCCTGCTGCTTACCGGTGCCAGGCGCACTGAGGCTGCACAAATGACATGGGGCCAGATCGAAGGTGGCGCATGGGCCTGCCCGGCGGTGGCGACCAAGATGGGCCGGGAACATAGGGTGCCACTCGGGCCAATGAGCTGCGCCATAATCGAAGCGCAGGAGCGCTATGCCGCTACAGATCTCGTTTTCCCGGGTCGGCGTCTCAGGCCCATGTCTGGTTGGACGCAGCGGCTCCAGCCTCTCAAGGACCAACTGGGCGAGGGCTTCGCGTTCCATGCCCTGCGCCGGTCGTACCGTACCGGGCTTACCAGGATGGGCGTTGATTACGACGTGGCGGAAATGATGATCGCTCACAAGCGGGCCGATCTTCACGGGCGATATGATAGCGCCGATCTCTGGACCGAACGAGTCGATGCCCAAGCTCGATGGGAAGCATACGTGGCCGAGGTGGTGGCATGAGTCGCCTGCTAGGGGGTGACCAGCGCCTGCATGAAGATATGAGGGCCGTATTCTGCGAGGATCTTCTAATTTGGCAGATAAGATCGCTCAGGGTTTTGCTGGATGACGCCGCAAGACGTGAACCGGAGTTGATTGAGAGGGGCCTGCTCGACGCTCAGTTTGCCCTCGTTTTCGACCTCATCGGGCAAGCGATGAAGCGGGCGGGCGAACAGCCCGATCAGGAAGGATCGAAGGGAAAGGGCGGGAGGCCCGTCGATGCGGCCGGGTGGGAGTTGCGGACCTACGCGCTTGCGGCTGCAGACGCTCTCGCAACGGCGCTGGGCGGGCACGGGAGCAAGGTCGAGGCCCAGCGTATAGTTATCAGTATGATGAACGCTGGGGGCGTCTCAAGAAGCCGCAAAAGCTATTTCGAGGAATCCCGCATGAATATGCCCGACACACACCCGGTAGACCTCAAAGATTTGCGTCTGGCTGCGAAGCACCGACTGCTTGAGGCCCATGCCCGAGGTGAACCAATCGAGGACTACATCCGACCGGCAATCCACATGCGCTGTAGGGTCTTCCGCCTGCTGGAGCGAGGTGGGGTTGTATTTAGCGCAGCGGGTCGGGTTATGCCTTGAACATCTTTCCGACGGGGCCAATGCGTTTGGCACCGAATGTCATTCCGTCTCTCTCAAGCGGGCGATCCGATCTCGTCACGCTTGAAGCTTTTTTGGCGTCGTTGCCTAGTTTATCCGTTTCCTCTGTTGCTCATCGGGAAAGCCTTGAAGCACCTTGCCAAGTTTCTGTTCCAGTTCATGGAGATGTCCCGCTGCAGTTGGGTAGTGCTCGCACCATTCCGGAAAGGTATAGATGCGGCTGTGACTGATCACGTAGTCGGGTGCAAGTATCCACCCCGTTCGGGCCGGTTGCCGGCCATGGGAGTACCTCGTGCCGAAAGCGTGTCGCAGGCGACAGACAACATGCGAGTAAGCGCGCTGCGACGCAGCAGGTTTCCTGTTAGCAGTCGTTCATACTGACTCCACGGTCACTCTTCAAAACCTGTCATTCGCTGCACCGAGAATAAATACCACAAATGCGGACGGAGTTGCCGTTAACAACATCAAGTCGAATATCTGCTCTCAAGCCTGGGTAGCAACGGCTTCGATTACGTGAATTCGTGCTGGGACCGCGATGCCATGTTCGCTCTCATACTGCTTGCAGGCATCCATGACGGCCAACTTAATATCATTCAGCTTATGTTCGGCGACTTCAACGCCCTTGAGCATCATGCCGACAGTTACCTTCATATGAAGTTCTGCAACGCGTTCGATCGGGCCAGGTGGGCGCAACATCAGGTCAAGCGTTTCGACATTGGTTTTCCAGCCGGTTCTCTTCATGATCGCTATGAGCGAGGTCGGATCACCAAACCGCATCGGGCCGGGACCAGCAGGATCGGGTTTGGGTACATCTTCCACAATGTCATCGACTATGCGGCGAGGCATAGAGAACCAAGGGTTTTCGGGCGGTGTCGCCCAAAATGTTGCCGTTAGTCGTCCATCGGGCTTGGCAGCTGATCGAAGGTTCGCAAATGCAGCCTCATTGTCATCGAAGAACATAATGCCAAAGTTCGCGACGATGGCATCAAAGGCGCCTGGTTCATACGCATGCGATCCAGCGTCACCAATGATCAGGTCAACGTTTCCTGGTGCGCGTTTCTTAGCCGCGGCGATCAAAGGGGGTGCGATATCAATGCCAACGACGCGACCCTCCGCGCCCACCGCCTTGGCGGCGTGAAAAAGTGTGGGGCCAGTCCCACAGCCCACGTCCAACACGGTTTCACCGGATTTAATTTGTGCTGTCTCAAAAAGCGCTTCGAACACTTCGCTGAAAGAAGTTTCTAAATCCGGTGCGGCTTCCAGCCAGGGTCGCGCCATTTCATCCCAGTCCACAATAAATCCCCCAAGAATTGCTTTTGTCTAGGGGTTAGCATAGCGGACATTCGCGCTAAGTGCAGCATTCTGAATTTTGGGCTCACCGCCGCCGTTCTCTGCGGCTTCCACGAGCGGCCGCTGTTGGGACCGTCAAGACTTGCAAAGCCTTGCTCCCAAGCGCCCAAAAAAAGGAGTTGATCCTGATCCGAGATTCGCTCAGGACTGACAGCCGATAGAAAAGCTTCCCGCTACTCCGCCGCTGCTACCAACTGGTGACAACCGCATCACCATCAACTACTATGTCAGCATGCCTGTCCCACTTTCTAGGATGGCAACGACGACATAGGCGATCCCATGACCGACGTCACGATCAACAACCTGCGCGGGCCCGACGGGCGCTTCCTCCCAGGCAACCGGCCTCCGAGGTCCACGGGCCGGCCTCCCGGATCCAAGGGTGTCAATGCTCGCGCCGCGCATTTCGCGAATGAACGCCTGGAAGCCATGCTCGGCAAGGCTGCTGACGTGATCGACGCTGCCCTCGACGAAGGCGATACGCACGTCGCTACCTGGATCATCGACCGGGTTCGACCGCCCAAATCCGCCGACTTCCTGCACCTGTCCGCACCCAACGATCTCGAAACGCCGCAAGAGACCGTGGATGCCGCCAGAGAGGCAATTCTGGCGGCCGGGCGGGGAGAAGTGTCGATGAGCGAAGCTAAGGCCTACGTGGCGCTCATCGAGCGACTGGGCGGCATGCAGGGGTACCTCGAATTGGAGCGGTTGCGGGCGATGGTCGAGGAGCTGAAGTGTTCGGAGACCAAATCGGTTCGTGTCCTTGATCAGAGCCACATTCCGCCTGAAAGCAGAGTGCGTTGGGGACAGGGTATTTCGAAGCTAGCCTCGGATGAATCCTAAGTTCGAACCGTCGTAGCAGGCATGCCTCGAGTGAGAAGCGAGATGCCATCCGGCAAGTATGAAATTGAAACAGCGGCACGACAACACGCGATCTTTGCCGGTTACGAGGTCGAAAATACCCTTCGCCACCTGTCCAGGTAAGGCACACTTGGATCGCCGCATCGCTGAAGCTCTGTTGCCGACCGCGCTTAGTCTGAAAGCAGACATTGCCCCAGTTCAGGTTGTTCCAGATTTTCAGTCAGTTGGCCTGCCCAGCGGACCTTTGGTGGTTGGAACCGGCAGTCGGGTGAACTTGGTGGCAAAGTCGGCTCCGAGCCCATAACTGAAGTGAGCCGGGCGAAATGTTCGCGGGTGCAGAAACACGACCGACCGAGGCACTCAGCTGCATCGCAGAAGTAAAAGCGGCCGTTCATGCAACGTGCAGCGAAATTTGAGGTGCCAAGGTCCGAGTTGCGGACATAGCTGCCACTCAGTTTTAGTGCTTGTAAGGCTGTTATGCGGTTCGAGATTTTGTTGTCAGGACCCGTCGCGAAGAACCCAAGTCTGAATTAGGAGAAAACGAGATCATCGAAAATCTCAAGCTGTAGCTGCTTAAGTACCGATGGACCAAGTCAAAAGAAGCGGTTGACCGAGGCAAATCTACACCGGTTACGATCCCACATGGAGGTTTCCATGACGCCGCTGGAATTGCAGATGACAAAACTTTACCATGTAAAACGGATACCGCCGGCTAAGACCTGAACATCCTGGTACTGCCTCACGGTTCCGTCAATCTGGTACGTGCGATAGGTTGCGTAGATCTGGGCTTGATTGGCGTTGATGTCCTGGACCAACGCAATTCCCTGTGAGTTCGAACCACTTGCTCCCGAGGCTGGATTGGAGCTGGTGTAGAAGTCGATGGAAAGTGCGGTACCTCCCCACTTAATAAAATTCTGAATCAAGCCGAGTTTGCCGTACGCATAACTGCCGTCGTCGCTGTTGGTGCCTGCGGCGAATGTCAGGTTCAACCCGGTGTGATCGTCGATCATTGCCAATGAGCCCGACAGAAAATCGGGTGACTTGTCGTTGAACGCATACCCGATCCCGGTTTTGACACGGAACTGACGCCATTTTGTTTCATAGCGAAGGGCAGCGTCTGCATAGGTGTTGTCGTTGTTGTCCTGAAGCACCTCTGTGCCCAACGAGACCGACCAGGATAAACCGTTCTCGGCCTGACTGTCATAGCGCACTCGGAACCGCCGGGACGCCTCAAAGGTCGGAAAGAAGGTTTCCAATCCCTGAGAACTGGTCATGCCATCGGAAAAAACGGCCAGTTCACCCGATGCGGTGTCGCCAACGCTGTTGGTCGCCGTAACCGTGGTGTTTGAAAAATCGAAGCCGGTGATGCCGTCAGCCGCCATGTTTCCCTGGCCCAAGGAGAAAAACCCGACACCTGGCACCGACAGGCGTACTTCGGCCTTGCGGAGCAGTGTTCGGTTCCAATCCGTGGTCTCCTCAGGTGGCCCAATGCCGAACAAGCTATCATAGTCCGTGCGACGCAGTCCGGTCTCGATGTTGGCGAAAATCCCAATCCCGTTGTTCAAATCTGACTCTAGCCGCAAACCCAGGCGCCCAGGGGAATTCGCGTTGTCCCGGACCGAAGTGATGGTTTCAAACCCATCATCATAGTTCAGATACATCGGATTGAGCTGACCGTAGAACGATAGAAGTGTGTTCTTGGCCAACTGCCAGTTAAAGAAGTTCTCAAATCGGCTGTGACGTTTCTTGATCCGATCGCGCCAGCTTTCCGACCAGTTTTGCGCCCAGTCATTTGCGTCCTGAAGGACCTCATGTACATCTTGTGACTGGGCCAAAACTACAAACGGATTGAGCGACAGCGCTGCAGCCAACAAACCGACCAGCAAAACACGCGAAAGTTCCCTGTGCCATTGCTTTCTGCAAACCTGCTCCAGGAAAACCAGATGCTCCTCAATATTCCTATTGCGAATGTCCAAGGTCGGGGTAACTGATGGCTGATAATCCCTGCATTGCAGTGTACGGGCGTCCTCCTGCCGCAATTCGTGCGGCGGTGTGCGATACCGGTTTGGATTACCGAGAGATCCTGCAACAGACGCTATGCCTGACAATCTAACTTGCGACACTATCGTCCGCTTCCACTTCGGCTGCCACTACCAATTTGTCCTGGGCAGCTGCATCATCCTGAGCCTCTACTGAGACCGAGCGCCGCGCGAAGTCGATGCCGTTTGAGGCAAACGCTTCCTGCAACCTTTTGTAGATTTCGCGCCGGGCGAGAAATTGCTCGCCCGGGACTGACGTGAACTTGACCCGCACCGTCAGGCCAAACAGGTCGATATCGTAAATGCCCTGGAACTTTAACGGTTCAATGAAGCCGGGACCGAATTCCGGGTCCTGCATCAGGTCAGCAGAAACTTTTTTGACGATTTTCTTGACCTTCATCACATCGGTGTCGTGCGGCAAATGAAAGATCAGTTTGATGATGACCCAGTCCCGGCTCAAGTTCGACACCGCGTCAATCGCGCCATAGGGAAGCGTTTGCAGGGCGCCTCGATGGTGTCTGATTTGCATGGACCGGAGCGAAATGTGTTCGACCGTTCCCCGCCTTTCCCCGATCTCGACATACTCTCCGATGCGGAAAGCATCGTCGAACACGAAGAAGATGCCAGCCAGAATATCCTTGAGCAGGCTTTGCGCCCCCATACCCAAAACGATGCCGACAATTCCGGCCCCGGCCAGCATTGGCGCAATCTTGACGCCAAGTTCGGCAAGTGCCGCCAATCCGGCGATAACGATGGTGAAGGTAATCAGAATGGCCCGCACCAGCGGTATCACGCTTAGTGCACGCGGCGATTGCACTTGTTCGCCGTAAAAATCGGACTGGATGTCGAAGTGAGACAGCAGATAGCGCCGGAGAACGGCCAGCAATCCGAGCGACAGTACACTGCCGCTCAGAAGAAGCAGGAGCACTCTGGTGGTGGGGGTGATCTGCTTGGTTTCGCTGTGCAAAAGAACACCTCCCAATGTAACTTCAGCGATGAGCAGGGCGATCGAACCCAATCCGACGACCCACCAGTACAGGTTCTTGGGAATGATCATGTCATTCGACGCCTTTACTTTGCAGCCGGGCGATAAGGTGTAGCAGCGCCTGACGCCGTAGCGACCAGCGCCGAGCCGCAGGTCCAGAATTGGCGTCTCATGACGTCTTTATCGCGCCTGTAGTAGTTGATCTGCATACTTTTTCTCCGCGCAATAACCCGGATCGAAGGCCCCCTGCCTCGCAGGACAGAAGGCCCTCTTTCTTTAGTCGCTGGCGCGCTGCATCGCGTCTTCGAGTCGTTTCTTGTCGGCGTCGCTCAGTTCGGGACGGTCGATCTTGAGTGTCAGCTTGTCGAGCTTGGCGGTCAGCTTGAACGGCGGGAGGTAATCCGCGTCGTAGACACCGGTCAACGTGTCCTGTCCGATGTCGAAGGACTCGTCCCATTGCAGGATGACGGGGATGGTGTGCTTCATCTTCTTTGCCGCAACAACCTTGCCATCGACGCTGAGCGTGCCAGTGCCGCCCTGTCCGATACCGCTGGAATCGCCATATGCCAGCGTGCCGTCACCGAGGCCGTCGTACTTGAAGTCGAACACGACGGTGTGTTTGCCGGGGCTCAGTACCTCATCACCCTGCCACTGGATGCGCTCCAGGTTCAGCATGTTCCAGGTGAAGGTCGGCTTGCCGTCCTTGAGGTAGAACCCGTAGCCCGCGAACCGGCCACCCGAAGTCACGATCATGCCTTTGGCACTCCCTTCGGGCACCTCGATTTCGGCGGTGAAGGTGTAAGAGCTGTTCAGGATGCTGGGCGAGTCGCCCTGTGGAACGCCAATCATCGGCTGGGTATAGACGAACTCGCTGCGGCCTGCGGTTATTGAGGGGCGCGGCTTGGCAAGGCGCGTGGTCACCGAGGCGTCCAGCGGGAACACCTGGTACTTCTTGGCTTCCTCGATGAAGATCGCCTTCAGCTCCTCTACCTTCTCAGGGTGGTCCTTGGCCACGTCCTTTTGCTGGTTCATGTCCGTTCTCAAGTCATACAACTGGAACACCTGGTTGTTGAGCGGGTCGGGGTTGGGTGTCTTGGGGGTTTCCCAAGGCATCCGGTTGACCTTGGTGCTCAGCCACCAACCTTCGTGATAAAGCCCCCACTGGCCCATCATCTCGAAATACTGGGTGCGGTGACGGCTCGGGGCCTTCGCGTTCTCCTTGTCGAAGGTATAGGCAAAGCTGGTGCCTTCGATCGGGGACTGGATGATCCCGTCGACGATCTGCGGCTCACCGATACCGGCCACTTCAAGGATGGTCGGCACGACGTCGATTACATGCATGAACTGGTCGCGCATCCCGCCTTTGTCGGTGATGCCATTGGGCCACGCGACAACCATGTTCTGACGCACACCGCCAAGACGATTGGCATTCTGCTTGAAGTAATCGAACGGCGTGTCAAAGGCCCAGGACCAACCGGCGGACATGTGGTTATAGGTCGCCTCGGTGCCCCAGTCGTCATACCACTGCAGTTGGGTTTCTGCAGGCATCGCCGAAATCCCGTTGAACCACGCCACCTCATTCGGGGTGCCCATCGGGCCGCCTTCGGCCGAAGTGCCGTTGTCACCGTTGATGTAGATCACGAGCGTGTCGTCCAGCTTGCCCAGATCCGCAACGGCATCGACCACACGGCCAATCTCGTGATCGGTATAGGCGGCATAGGCGGCGAACACCTCGACCTGGCGGATGAACAACTTCTTTTCGTTATCCGTCAACTGGGCCCAGGGTTTGATCTTGTCGGCCGGCCACGGTGTCATGGTCGCGTCCTGCGGGACAAGACCAAGTTTCTTCTGGTTGTCAAAGATGGTCTGGCGCAGGGCCTCATAACCATCGTCGAACAGGTTCATCGCCTCGATCTTTTTCACCCACTCCTTGGTAGGATGGTGCGGCGCATGGGTGGCGCCCGGCGCGTATTTCACGAAGAACGGCTTGTCCGGATCGATCTGGTGCAAGCGCGTGATATGCGCAATCGCATCATCCGCCATGCCGGTGATCAGGTTCCATTCCGGATCGCCTTTGAAGGGATAGATCTGCGTCGTGTTGCGGAACAGGTTGGGTTGCCATTGGTTGGCATCGCCCCCAACGAACCCATAGAAATACTCAAACCCCAGACCGGTGGGCCACTGGTCAAACGGGCCGGCTTGACTGGCGGTAAAGGACGGCGTGTTGTGGTCCTTGCCGAACCACGAGGTGGCATAGCCGTTTTCCAGCAAGATGCGCCCGATCGTGGCCTTGTTGTCTGGGATGATGCTGTTGTAGCCGGGAAAACCCGTCGACTGCTCGGAAATCACGCCAAAACCCACCGAATGGTGGTTGCGCCCGGTGATCAAAGCTGCCCGCGTAGGCGAGCAAAGCGCAGTGGAGTGGATGTTGGTATAGCTCAGCCCCTCGGCCGCCAGTTCATCCATCGTATCGGTCGGGATCACGCCGCCAAAGGTGCTGGGTATCCCGAAACCGGCGTCATCAAGGATGATCAGCAACACGTTCGGTGCGTCTTCGGGCGGCACCACACTGGGCGGCCAGAACTCTGTCGACTTGAGCACTTGTGGTTCGATCTTGCCGCCGAATTTCGCTTCCGGCGGAGGCAATTGCCGGCCATCAATTGTGGTGGTCGCACCCGGCGACCCGAGCGGCACGTCTGATAATCCGGGTGTTGCCGATTGCATCAGCAATACGCCCCCGGAAAAAACGGCGGTCAGGATGGAGGATCTATAACCCATCGCGTTTCTCCTATGGCTTCCTCCGGTCCTGCGGCCGGAGCGTGTGAAAGGTGCGCCCGAAAATTCCGCGAAAGCGCTTTGCAGGACTTGATACTGATCAATGTTTCCCGCAGGATTTGACTTCACAGGCCAAATTGTGAGTCCGTTGGAGGCCCCCGAATGCCACAATCCATTCCCTTGATCCGCGCGGCCTCTATTGCGCCGATGCGGCGCTGGCTGAGGGAGATCGGCCACAGTCCCGAGCCGTTTCTTGCGACAGCGGGCTTGTCCTGGGTCCCTGAAGACGATCCCTACCTCCCAATCCCTCTTCGTGGGGTTGTGGCGCTCCTTGTCGAAATCTCTCGGAGGATCGGCCCCGATGCGCCCTGCAGAATGGTCAAAGGACGGGGTGGATACGAAATCGGACTGATCGGAGCAGCGGCGCTCTGCGGTCCAACGGTACGCGAAGGCTTCCAGCGTCTTGCCCGTTCGATGCCACGTCACTGCACCCATGAAATGTTTGTCGTACTGGACGAAGGAGACGGACTACATATTCGCGATGGGTGGGCGATGGATATGGGAGACACTGAGGTTCTGCACTTCGTTCAGCAATACGTTGCCGCCTTGGTCGACATGATTTGCAGTGTCGCGTCCGGAGCATCGCCCAGTGCAGATCGCGTCGAGATCGTGCCACACCCGACGGCAGGCCTCGCACATTTGCGACCTTGGTTGGGTGACAGGGTGCTGGCCGCCAAGGACCGCGCGCTCGACGTGGTCGTAAGCAATGAAGTCGCAGCAAAACAGTTCACGGATGCCGTGCAAAGAGAAGCGCTCTTACAATCTGAGCCAGATGGAAACCGCCTTCGGGAGGTAAACTGCCTGTCCGAGGATGTGGCCACGCTTGTTTCCAGCATGTTGCCCCGGACCACCCCACTCCTGGAGAAGGTGGCCGCTTCCGCAGGCGTCAGCAGCAGAACGCTCAGGCGGCACCTCCAGGAGGAAGGCACGAGTTTCTCGGATATCGTCGAACGCACAAGATCGCAGATTGCGGTGGACCGGATGCAGAGCGAACCCGGGACCCCACTGGGGGATATCGCTGCCGAATTGGGGTACTCCGATCAATCAACGTTGACGAGGATGGTCAAACGATGGACGGGTCACACTCCGAGCGAGTTTAAAAAAACTCATCGGGTTGACGATCATACCGGCAATCCAATTGGCTTGCCGTGATCGAAATCGCATCACTATCATTGATGGTTCGGAGAATTCGTCGGGGAAAAGACTTGCATTCTCAAAGGGAGAACTTGACTTGCCCCAGAAGGCGGAAGGTCGCCATTGATGACAAATTTCAGGCAGATACCTATTCTGCGCTGGCAGTTTGCTCGCGGCGCTTGACGCCTGCTGTTCGTGACGCAGCAACCGACACTTTGGGCTCGGAGCGGCCTTGCGGCTGCGCCGCGGGGCAAGCCTGGACCACGCTTCAAAATCAGCCATTCGCGAAACGCAGATATTCCACCCATTTCTAAGGCGTGTCCTGGTTCTCGGACATTCAGCGGTTGGAAGCAGCCCCTCGACAGCATGGGCCCGAACGACGGCACCGAGCCCTTTGCAGACGTCATACCGCAACCCTGTTGCTGCAACTGCATCCGGCCGTTCGCAGCCCAAAGCAGACCCGGAGCTTTGTCCATGAGAGCGGCTAAAGATCTTGTTGAATGCCACAAAGGGTGTGCTGGTCAGAGGAGCATCAGGTGGAGGCTGTTCTAGCAGGCTCACTGTGCTGCGGCCTCTTGTGCATTTACCACCCCTGAGGCGATCATCGCAAAATAGGAGGCGGGGAGCGCTATGCCCAGGCAAAGCAGGTTCCAGGACCGTGGCATTCTTTAAAACCTGAACTTCACCCCCAAGACCGGGCCGTGCTGGGACACATCATATGCAAACGGCCCGGTTGACAGCGTGGTGCTGTAGTCGATGCTGTAGTAGCGCCAGCCGAAGAACAACGAGGTTTTCTTCCAAGGGCGCCAGTCAACGCCGATATTGGCCCCCACTTGCAGGTCGTTGCCACCCGCGCCGAAGCCACCAAGGTCAAGCGAGGCAATAGCCGTCCACTGGTCGTTTAGAACCCACGTTCCGCGAGCGCCAATCACAGGTTCCCACCAGCCGACATCGCCACCGAGAACGGGCAAAGGCGCTGGGGCCGAAATCGTCACCTCTTGCCTGAGCTTATTGTAGCGAGCGCCAAACTGTAAGTCGAAGGCATACCGCTGGCCGTTGTTACCAATCGCATCCAAAACTTTGTAAGATGCCAGCAGGCCCAACCATTTCTGCCGTATATCCGCTTTGAACGTGGCTCCGCCTGGCGTTGGAAGGGCTCCGTCGGCCTCAAGCCCGACATAGTTGGCATCTAGTATGAAGCCCCAGTTGCCGCGCCATGCTTCGTACCGCCCGGCCAAGGCGAAATCGAGAAGGTTCAGAGCATCGCTGAGGTCGAGGTCCAGCGGAACACTTGTACCGGCAATGGTCGAGGTCCCGCTCGTTCGGGCCGGCAGAAAGGCATAAAGTGCCAGCGAGTGCCGCCATTCGGTTTCACTTTGCCCGGCAAGAGGGATCGCCTCGGCATCAGCGGTGGTGGAAAATGCGCCAAGCGCAACGGCGGCTAGCAGTGCCCTAGTTTTTGTGATCATTACTGTCTCCTCAGTTCATCATCTTTCAATCGATTTTCGGTCACTGCACGCCAGCGGCCGCTCGGTAGATCGTGCCGAAATGCCCTCGAAGATCGGAATCTCTGTTGTTGTTGGCGATTCTTCCCAGGTGCCGCTCATGGCGTCGGCCAAGTCATCGCTTGAACGCCTATCGGTTGGCACTGGCACATCCCCTCGAATCAATCCATTTTATAAACGCATTCGTCTAGTTGAGAGAAATATCTCCGTGCTGTAAACCTGTGAAAATGACACAGATCAAACAAAGCGGCGGCACGCGCAAGCCACGGGTCAGCAAATCTGACTGGCTCAAAATGGCACTGGATGTCCTTGAGGAAGGCGGCATTAACGCGGTTCGCGTCGAGCACCTTGCAAGCCGGCTGAATGTGGCCAAGAGCGGCTTTTATTACCATTTTCGAGACCGTGAAGATCTGTGCGACAAACTCCTAGATCACTGGCTCACGCTCGACGGCACACCGTTCTTCAAAGAACGGATGCGCGAAGAAGCCTCTCCCGTCGAACGTCTTCGTACTATCAGCGAAGTGGTCGACAGGGTCGGCCTTAGCCGCTACGACACGGCGATCCGTCAATGGTCCAGACGGGACCCAAAGGTCAGGCGCATCTGGAAGGCCGAGATGCTGAAACGCCTGGCCCACATCAGGGGATTGTTTGCTGAACTTGGGTTCGAGGGCGATGACCTCGAAGTTCGCACCCGCACATATGTCGCCTATCAGGTCAGTGACAGAGACATCTTTGGTGATCTCTCCCATAAGGAGCGTTCAAAGCTGCGCGAATTGAGAATTGATCTGCTCACCAGTCCAAATTGAGGACTTGGCCGTCGCAGGCCTGCTGGCATGGCAATTAAATTCTAGACATATCCGTCCATAAAATCCTAACCTCTGACCGAGATTTCTGTTCGTTTTGGGGGAAAGAATGCTTTTTCGATTTACCAATGGACTATTGAGCGCGCTGACGATTGGCGCCGTCGCCACCGTCTTCTACTTCTCTTTGAACTCGGACATTGATACGGGCTTGCCTGGTGGGGCTCATGCCGCTGGCGGCGTGGTCTCTGACCCGACAGGCACAGCGCCAGACCGTTATGTATACTACCCAGGCACTGAAGCTCTTGCGGATGGGGAAGTGCGTGTTATCGCCTGCGGTACAGGCATGCCGGATCAGCGACGCGGTCAGGCGTCGGCCTGCTTCCTGTTCGAGTTCGGGAACGGGGAGAAATTCATCTTCGACATCGGGACCGGGTCGATGCGGAACATCAATTCGCTGATGATCCCGCCGGAATTCCTGACCAAGGTCTTCATCAGCCACCTGCACACCGATCACTGGGGCGACCTCGATGGGCTTTGGGCCGGTGGCTGGACTGCCGGACGCCCGAACCCCCTCGAAATCTGGGGGCCCAGCGGTCAAACCCCGGAGATGGGAACTGCCTACGCTATCGACGGTTTCCTGCGCGCCTTCAACTGGGATTTTCAGACCCGCGCGTTCAAGATCTCGCCCATCCCAGGCAAGATCACGGTGCACGAGTTCGATTACCGGCAGGAAAACCAAATCGTTTACGATGAAGGCGGCATCGTGGTTCGTTCGATCCCGGCCATCCATACTGGCGATGGGCCGGTCAGCTACATCATCGAATATGCCGGGCTGAAGCTCGTCTTCGGTGGCGACAGCTCGCCCAACAAGTGGTTTGTCGAACATGCCAAGGACGCCGACTTTGTCATTCACGAGGCCTTCGCCAACCCGGACTACTTCAAGGATGAATACGGCCAACCTGCACAACTGGCTTGGCGTGCCTGTTGCGAGTTTCATACCTCCGGTCCGGCTTTTGGCAAGATCATGAGCGAGATCGCCCCCGGACATGCCGTGGGCTATCACACGATGGAAGAAGCCCATCCGAAGCTACTGCTGGAAATCCGTTCGACCTACGACGGCCCGCTGTCGATTGCGATGGACATGATGACATGGAACATCACCGCCGACGGTGTGACCGAGCGCATGGCGGTATCACCTGACCGTGCTAGCGCCGTGCCCGGGCCAACGCAACAGCCCGGACCGGAGCCGGATTGGCCCGAACCCTTCAGCGACTTTATCATCAGCGGTGAATGGGGACCGGGTTTCAACGCGCAAAATGAGATGCTCGACGAATTTCGGGATGAAAATGGCTTGGCTGATGCCGATTGGCGCCCGTCGAAGCCATGGTACGTTCCGATCGAGTGAGGGTCTGTTGGTTTGGCGGCTCGGATTGGGTCGATAACGAGGTCAAGCTAGGCGTGGCCGTATCTCCGATGTAACTCAGTCACCAGTCATCGTCCTGCGACTATGCGAACGGCCAGTTTGGGCAGCATTCGGACTAATCAGAGTCGGCTTTCCGCGCAATCCTGAAATTCGGAACTGACCAGGTTGCGGGTGCAGCGAACGACGGCTTCGTCCGCATGTGAGACATCGAACGCAGCCGCAGCGAATGGCCGGTTTGAGTTTCCGCTCACTTGATCGCTTTGAATGTCCGGTTTGGAGAAATCGCGCTGCAAAGCAGCGGGGCATTCAAGGAAACGGTTGGGCAATCGGTGTGGATATTTGTGCATCAGCATTAGGCGGGTCTGTCCGCAACGCGGACATCGATGCCCGAAAAATCGCTGCACTATGAATGAACGGCCGCTTTTCTTGCTGCAGCGTGGCTGACAGCCAGATTAATTGTGTTGCTGCATCTGCGAGCAACCGAGTCGAAGCGCTTCCTGTATGGGCTCAGACCAGCCCAATGCATCCGCGGCGTTTCCCAAAGAACACGCAACCTGACAACGGCCATTCAAGCCACCAGTAAACTGAGGCGTCAGCGCTGTGCTGATGTCTGGGATTGGCGGGAGGATTGGAGAGCAAACTGTGACAAGAGTCCAACTTCCCGCTGTTACCCCGAAACGAAGAGCCTGGAACAAGGGCCGGATCATCGGCCAGAAACGACCACTGTTGCCGAAACAGGTCTGGGCGATCCGCGCGCGGCTCGAACTGGCGGGCAACCTGCGCGATCTAGCACTGTTCAATGTGGCAATAGATAGCAAGCTTCGCGGATGCGATTTGGTCAAACTGGCCGTCGCTGACCTTGTGAGGGACGATCGCGTTCGCGAAAGGGTGTCCGTGATCCAGAGCAAAACCAAGCGGCCCGTTCAGTTCGAACTATCTGAAAACACGCGGGATACCATTGCCGCATGGATCAAGTCACCGGAGATGCTCGGCTGCCGTTTCATGTTTCCCAGCAGGTTTCATGACCGCCCGCATATCTCAACGCGCCAATATGGCCGGCTTGTGAGGGGTTGGGTGGCCGCGATTGGGCTAGAACCCAGTGGATACGGCACCCATTCGCTGCGCCGGACCAAAGCAGCTGAGATTTACCGCAAAACCGGAAATCTAAGAGCGGTTCAACTTCTGCTCGGTCACACCAAGGTAGACAGCACAGTACGGTACCTTGGTGTCGAACTCGAAGATGCGCTGAGTATTGCCGAGCAAATCGACATTTGATCCACGTTGGCGGGCGGCTCTTGCCGTTCGCCAATCCTGAGCGGACCTGCGTTCGCGGCGCAGCGGTGGGTCGGATCGAGCCCGGAGCGGTCAATCTTGGCGCTCATACTTAAGTAGATCAGCAGAGCCAGGTCGCAGCGAAGCAGTGTTTCCGAGTGCCCCTTGTCAATACGGGAGGATTGGAAACATGCTGCCTCACATTGCGCAGGGAGGCAGATCAAGGAGGATGAGGTTTACAGGGTTCACAAGTTGCCCTGCGAGTAACACCGGAAGCCGAATGGACGGCTCCCGGCTTTGCGTTGGTGTCAATCAAGAAGTTCGATCTCGCCCGGACGCCAGGTTTTATCGAACCAGGCTTCTGTCGGGCTGTACAGGCGCAGCAGACAGAACCATCCCTTGCCCGGAACGGTCTGGATCCAGTTTGCTTCCTTCCCGTCTGGCGCATCGGGACCAAAATAGATATCGATAGACCCGTCATCGTTGGTCAGAAGCTTGTCGCGCTTGTTGTTCTTGTTCGGGTAGGGCTGGTCCGTCTGCAGCATAGACCGGGTTTGTGAGTCGTAGACCACAATGGACATGAATTTTTCAGCGGGCGCATCACCTGGAAGATTCAGCTTGTACGATTTGCCACCGTCAAGATAGTCGCCCTTCGCATCCAGATAGCCCCAAGCATATTGCGAGCCCTTTCCGATGAGTTTCCAGACCATCGCAGGCGAATTGAATGTCGCCATGTAGAAGTACTGCGCGCGGGCATCAATATCACGTCCGCCCAGCCCCTTGTCCTTCAGATACTCATACGAATTGCCGATCATGCCACGTTTCCAGTAGCTGCCCTCGTAGAGGAATTCGTCCTGATTGCGTTCGTACCAGAACAGGGCACGTGCGGTTGCATTCCCCAGTTTCGCTGCCTGCTCCAGGATCTTTCTCATCCGCTCATCGGGTGCAAAGGGCTTGCCCTTCTGGATACCTATGGATGCAAAAAGCCCGCGAAGCTCCGGGTCCAGAAACTCGATCGGCTCACGATCGATAACCGTATGAAGTTCTTCAAAGAACTCGTACCGGGCCGCATGAACTGTGTTGAAGTCGGCACCTGTTCCGTTGATGAACTCCATCGCAGGCGGGTTTGCCGCAGCACTTAGCGGATAGATCCTGATGTTGTTTCTGAACAGATCACTGGAGTAATCCGGCTTTCCGTCCTTCAGGAAGCCCCGCAGCAACACCCAGACCGCATAGCTGCGCGACTCGGCGATTGTATATTCGCCTGCCGGCACAATCCCTTCGAAATCCGACTTCTCGTATCCGGGAGGCAGGATCAAAAACTTACCACCACTGCCGTGATGCGGACCCGGTGGTCCCATGTCGACAATGTTGCGCGAGAACGAGTCAATCATGATCCCGGGTCCCGTACCGCCCGGGATTTCCACCACAGTTGGCCCATCTCTTTGCAGATCAAGGAACGACGTAAAATAGACAGTCCCGGCATTGCCCGTGAGGAACAAGGAATTGCTGTCCATCAGTCCGTCGAAGATGATGGCCTGGTGGGCTTGCTCCTGTCCAAGAGCAATATGCCCGGCCCGGCCGGCTTCAAAATTGGAGGCCGGCATACCGTTCAGCACGACCTGAAGGCCGCGATTCAGGTCCAGATTGGCAAAAAGAGCCTTGGCGGCGATTTCATTGGGAATACCGTCGAAGAACTCAAGCGTACCCAGCTTGGTATCAACGGTATCGGGTGTCAGGACCCAGTCGGGAATCTTGGTGTTGAAACCCGGGGTCGTTTCCTCGGCCAAACCGGCAGGAGCCAAGGCGGCGTACTGCAGGGCCACCGTCGCAGCTAACAGTTTCAGGTTTTTCATAGCAGTTCTTCCTTCGATAGTGCGCAAAAACAATTGCCAAGAGGACGTCGTTCCCAACACGGCTTCGTCACCTGGGATCATCGGTATTTCATTATTAAATAGTGGGTTGCCGTAACTTTCGAGGCATGGTCCTATCAACACAACTGAAGAACATCGATAGTGGTCATGAAGAACATCGATTACCGGTCGATTGACGGCCAACTCTTGCGTACATTTCTGGTGGTTCTGGGGGAAGGCTCTGTAACGAAGGCGGCTGAACAGCTTGGAGTTACGCAGTCCTCGGTCAGTCATTCGCTGGGTCGGTTGCGTGAGTTCTTCAATGACCCGCTCTTTGTTCGATCCGGTCAGCAGTTTCTGCCCACGGAACGCGCGATGTCACTCAAGGAGCCGGTTCAGGCGGTCATTGATGGCATCGAAGGACTGACCCATGATCGCTCCTTTGACCCACGGGAAGAGGAACTTTTTTTCATTGTCGCAGCCAATGACACACAACGTGACCTGATTTTTCCGGCCTTGGTCCGGGAACTGAACAGCGAGGGTATTCCGATTGCCCTGGAGTTCATTTCTTCGGGACACCCGTTTCCCGCCTTGATGCGGGATGCCCGCTGCCATCTTGCCTTGACCCCGTTTCCGCCAGACGGGACCGACATCTTGCAGAGACATTTGTTCGAAGCCAAAATGATGTGCTTCTACGACGGCTCCATGAGGGAAGCCCCAAAAACCTGGGAAGAATACTGCCAGTCAGATCACATCACTGTACGGTTTGCCGATGGCGGGACCTCGCAGAGAGCTCTGACTGGTGTCGACAAGTCTGGTATTCGAAGTGCCCGATTATCTGTACAGAACTTCGCAGGAATACCTCCTTTTGTGCGGGGCACACGAACTCTTGCCACTGAGATCGATCTGATGAAACTCTGCACTTTACGGGATCTCGACATGGCTCCATTGCCAAAAAGGACCGACCCCGTACAAATGTACATGTGTTGGCATCGCCGCAGCAACAGTGATCCATCCCACGTTTGGCTACGAAAGCGGATTGTTCGGATCGCGAGCAAAATTCACATTCCTGAAAAGTAGCTTCTGGATGAACGCATGGGTGCCCCCCAGTTCCCCCATTGTTGGGAAATTGTTTAGAGAAAAGTGTTCACAGTCGTCAGATCGCAAATCCGGTGAAATGATCCTGCCCCGGCTTCACCGGAAACATATGTGGTATTCGTTTTGGCGCTAATGAACTCGCGTGGCGAGCGCCGTTCCAGGCCTGACTGCGGGTAGTTGCCGTTGCAATCCTCGATCAGGTCTCGCGAAAACTCAGAAGAGCATGCAAGTGCAGCGAAATTCGGCTTTGTCCCGCGCACCGGTCGGTCGCCCCAATCACAGTGAAGGTCCGCTTCGGCCTGCCTCGGCTTTGGGCCGGAGAGTTCTGCTGAGCATTTCCTTCGGTTGTTGTTGGCCCGGGTCGACCCTATCGACGGGATCGGCGGACTTCAGCAACGAAGCAGGGTCCACCAGTCGGAGAACCGTTAAATCGGTTCGCATTTTCCCAGTTCTTTCACTGCACCCATTGGGGCTCGCCATTTGCGCGATAATCGGCGCAGCAATAGGGGCAGCTAAACTGACATTATTACGACCAACCGGACACGGGGTCTGGGTTCGGTCCTGGAATGCCGTGAAGTCGTCGAAACCTCAAAGACCCGTGTTGTTCCCCTGGTCTTCCGATTGCCACGTTTGGACCCGCCTGGCGACGGCATGTGGCGCTCAGACCACTGACCAGCCAAGAGCCTCAGTCCGAGGCTTGCGAAGAACGTTGCGACATGCGGTGACTTTGGGAACAGGGGTAACAGGGGTGTTTCCAACTGCAGCCTCTACTTCAAACGAAGGGGAATCATTTTCTGATTTTTCCACCCTGTGTCTCACCTTGTTTCCCTTTCCTTTGCTCCCAAAAAGAATGAACTCGTTCCTACCCTTGTTACTCCTGTTCCCAGAAAGTAATCCGTTGAAGATAACTGGGTTTAAGGAACAGGGGTCGATGAAAGCGGGCTGTTCCACCCCTGTTCCTCCCCCGTTTCGTGCTGATTTAGGCGACCCAAGGACAACAAGATGTGCCATGTGCTGGGCCTCTCTGCCATAAAGACAGGCCGTGTACAGACGCGCGGGCCTGCATCAACCGCTCTCCTCGTCCTCGTTCATCGGTGTTTTCGGGCCGAGGGAACAGGGGTCCGGTGCGCCCCGTTCCGGCATCTCTACGACTTTCTCGTCGTCTTCACGCTCGGCTTTTGACCGGTATAACTTAATGAGCCGATTGACGGCCTCCTCTGTCATGGCCTGATCGTCGCGGATGCGGTCTCTGACCTCGGCAATGTCCCGCCAGCCCGGTTGCATGCCGTCCTGAAAGCGTACGCCCTTTAGAACCAGCAACCTGTTTGGGTACTTTCCGGAGGAACCGGGAAGAACGCCATCGAACTCCTTTTCCATCAGCTCTTTGAAGAATCCGGCCTTTGACCATCCCGTCATGCCTTGCCGTTCGGCCCAAAGAAAGAACGCTGCGAACAGGGCGTCCTTGGCTTCATGATGACTGGGTGAGAATGTCAGGTATTCTTCGACAAACGCGCCGATCGGGTCCTGCCGAACTCGTGCTTTCTCAGCCATCTTGCTGCCACGTGAGGTCTCGGTGAAGTGGCCGTTCTTGTGAAGGCGGCGGAGACCCTGCACGGCCCAGACGAGAACACTGTCGAGATCGCCTTCGATGCGCTCCATCAGATCGGTGTCTTCCTTACCGAAAAAGGATGTCTCCAGCTGGCAGAACAGGAAGCGTGTTGCGAGGACCCCGTCATTGTCGCGCAAGCGGGGTACGCTGTTTGCCATCCCCCACCATTTGGCGGTCAGGCGTCCGATCCAAGGTGGGAGATGCTTGCGTTGGATCGTAGCTGTGTCCTCGCCGATGGCGGTCAGGATCGTTTCTGCAACAGGACCGAAACGGGTCTCCTTGTCGGTCCGGATATCCGGCAGGGAAATGATTGCTGCCTTTTCCGCACCCATCAGCGGGAAACTCTTCCCGAACTGCTCAGTTGGTATCGAATGAACACTCCCGGCACCGAGCAGCTTGCCCGCGGTCCGGAGGATCGTTCCCTTACCCGAGCGTTTCGGACCGATGAGCATCAACCCCTTCTGCATATGGGTGTCCTGCGTAAGGCTGTAGCCTAAGAACTCCTGCACCAGTTCGATCTGCGACGGATCCGCAGGCGTGATGGACTTGATGAATTTTCCCCAGGCCGATGCGCCGACGTTCCCTGTGCCATGCCATTCCGCGTTCACCGCGGTGACATTGAACAGTCGCGGTGTGTGATCGTAGAGCTTGCCCGTGCGTATGTTCAGGATGCCGTTCCTGACGGAAATCATCGGACCGGCGAAAGGTGACTTTCCTTCCCAGACTACCCCGTCGATCTCCTCGATGTCCCAGGCCACCGCCGCCCTGATCGCGTCGAGAGTTTCAGCGACAAAGCGAAGATTGGGCTTGAAGGGAACCGGCACCTGGTTTTCATCGAGTGTCGCCTTCTGTTCGGCCCATTGGCGGAGTCGGCGACTGACGACTTCCTCGCCAACGACCTGCCACTTCGGCCCTATCCATATGTACCAGCAACCGAAAGTATACCGGATTGTCGTCCCATCTTCGTGAGTGAACGCTTCGTCAAGAAATGTGCTGGCGTTCGCGCGGTGATCTCCAGGAACAATCATGACGCCATTGCCGTCAAACGACTCCCCGATGAGGTGTGAGACGGCTCGCTCCACTTTGGTTCGCAGAACTTTGGTTTCCAGTTCGAGGTTCCGGGCCTTTGCCTGCCGTTTCAGGGCGGCGATCATGCCCGACCTTTCGGCCTCATCGGACTTGGCAATCGTGACGCAGACCTCATCGACCTCGTCCATCGACATGGGAGGAACGCGTTTCTGCACCTGTGCCTCGATCTTTGCAATCGTCCAGCCAGGGCCAAGGAGAGGCCTCAGGGCTGCGATCTCGTCAGGCCACTCGTCGCGGTCCGTTCTTGCAATGCGGTTGAACTCTATGTCTCTTTGCAGAGCACCCAGCGCTCGGGTTCGAAAGCGCCGTTGGAGGTCCTTCTCCAGCCTTGCCACCGTCAAACCTGGCGGTTCGTTCAGTTCCACGATCAACGCTCCCAGCAGGGTAACTCGTTCTGCCTCAGTATCCAGTTCGGCAGCCTGGTCGAGCACTTCTTCAATCCGGCGTTTGTCGTCGTCGCTCAGCATCCTTTGTGTCTCCGAATGACAGAAAGCAGCTTAGCCTCTTCTTCATCGGACAGATCTCTGGGTTCGACGAATTTCGGCTCGGTGTACCCGGGCTCCAATGCCCGGATCGCATCGGCGGCACATCGGCGCGCCGCCCTGGGTTGCCGAACATGCGGGCGATTCGCCGCCTGCCCATGCTCGAATTTCTCGATCAGCAGGAAGACAATCTCGTCGAAAGAGAATCCTGCCCTTGCGAGCATGTGTGCCATCGAATAGTCCATAGCGGAGCGACTTCTGGCCGGCTCTTTCAGACTACCGGTCATTCCCTTCCAGCGACAGGCGATCCTCGCGCCTACCAGGATCTTGACCTCAAGCCGCTCCATGACATCAGCCTTATGCTCAGGTGTCAGTTCATTTGGCTCAGGCAGGTCGAGACGCCTGCGTCTGGAGCCACCCGAGTACCGGTCAAGGATCTCCCTGCAGGCGCTGTCGGTCATCGTTGCCGGGGCCTTGGCCCGAACAACGCTGTAACCTTCGCCAAAGGCGATGAACCCAACTGTTCCCCGCCCATCGAGACCTGCAACAATCCCGGAGCGGGTGGGAAGGTCACCGAACTTCGCAGGCACACGGTAGATGGCGTGCAAGCCACCCGAGACTGTCCTGTGAACGCGTGTGTCTCCGGTCAATTCGTGCCTTTTCAACCACTGCTCAGGCGCAGATCCGGATTTGTAGCTGTCAAGATCGAGAGCGTAGAGGCCACGCCCCATGAGGATACCAACGCCATTGGCGCGCGCCCAAGCCGGATCGCCGTCCGGGACCGAAGCAGTCAGTTTCTGCCATTCACCGACCAAGGGGATCTTTTGCCACCGTTCGTCGGACCGAAAAACCTTCACCGGAAAAGTGACAGCGTCCTTCAACCCGATCGAATCCGAGTTCCAGCGTTGGCTCATGTCGCACACTCCTGCGGAGCCTCGTCGCCCCAGACGGCCCACCCGCGACGTGACTGGCGAGCGAAGAGTTCCAGCTTGCGCGCATCGGGCCACCCGCGTTCAATGATCTCGTGGAGTGCATCCGGCTTGCGGCTGTGGGTGCGTTGATCACCCACAATGAGGCTGGAGGACCTCTGCTTCGGCGGAGCGACACGAAAGCCGCCGCGGCTCCCGATTAGAACCAGTTCATGCTGATTGCGCACCCAGTATCCGATACCTTGCCGCTCCTTTGCCCAGGCAATCGACGACTTGTACCGGTAACCCCACTGCTTCATGACCTGATGGCCATGCTCAAGGAATGGTGATGTTACCCAAAGGAAGAGCGCCGAGTTCCTGGCGGCAATCTGGTTGACTGGCATCACCATGATTTCGGGCAGCGTCATCGTCTCATAGTGGAACTTGCCGACGGCTCCATCTGGGCAGCGCCCGCGCCCTTTTGCGCTGCGGGTCTTAAACCTCCACGGGGGGGTCGGCCAGAATGATCTCCCACCCGCCGGGAGTCGTTGGGAAGGAAACGGTCATTCCGTTGCCTCCATCGCGTTGGCCGGACGACCAGCATTCTCCTCGAAGACCTTCTGTGCGTATCCGTGCGGAGTGAAATTTCGGAGCAGCGCGGTCTTCATAGTTCACCCCTCCGCCGCTTCTTCAAGTGCTTCTAGGACGTGCTGCCCGCGGTAACGGGGTGGCCCTCCGGGCACCAAGCGCGTGATCATCGGACCTGTGCCCTGCGCGCGCCAGCGCCGCAGCGTCGAAAGGCCAACACCCAGGATTGCAGAGACCTGGGTTGGGGAATAGAGCTTGTCGGGTTCGATGCGTCCGCCGCTGCAAGCGAGGGGATGGGCCAGTCTTTCAGCAAGCGATGCGTTCGGATCGGACTTCAAAGGCAGCGTGATCTTTTCGGTCATCTTGCGTTCTCCCGTTTGGGTTCCAGATGAAATTTCAAAGATCAAACAGACCGTCCGTGTTAACAGGAGGGTTTGCACGGAAATTAGCCCATCAGCGAAAGAAATCGCTGCGGGAAGCATGATTTTCGGGATTTGAGCGTGAGGCCCAGGCGGGTGGCACGCCGCGACCACTTTCGCGGAACTCGCCTCATTGTTCCGGCATTAAAAGCAACCAACACCGCATGGGCGACACGGCAGGCACAATGCAGAGCATTCTACGAAAATGTGGGTGCCTGGTGGGTGCCCGAAGAATACTTGGGCATCATGCAGATTTCCTAAGACACTGATTTCATGGTGCTGCTGGAGAGAATTGAACTCTCGACCTCTCCCTTACCAAGGGAGTGCTCTACCTCTGAGCTACAGCAGCGCCGTGGGCGGGTGATTAGACTCAAACGGGACAGTGTGCAAGGGCAATCTGGACGGTTTTTTTACTCTCCTATAGAGAGGGGTCATGGCAGATAAGAAAACGACCGGAAGCGGGGCAAAACCGCCGTCCAAACGCGAAGAACGGCTGAAAGCCGCGCTCAAGGCCAATCTCGGCAGACGCAAGGCTCAGGCGCGGGCAAGATCCGCTTCGGACGATGAAAAGCTCGGTGAAACACCGGATAAAAGCGAGGGTTGAGCATGGATTCGATTTTAGTGACGGGCAACGGCCCGCTAAATGGGGAAATCCCGATTGCGGGCGCCAAGAATGCCTGCCTGACGCTGATGCCGGCAACGCTGCTCAGTGAAGAGCCGCTGACCCTTACAAATGCCCCACGTTTGTCTGACATCCGAACGATGACAACGCTTCTGCAATCGCTCGGGGCGGAAGTTTCAAGCCTGCAGGATGGAAAAGTTCTGGCCATGTCGAGCCATGACCTGACCAGTCACAAGGCCGACTACGATATCGTTCGAAAGATGCGGGCATCGATTTTGGTTCTGGGTCCGATGCTTGCCCGAGACGGGCAGGCGGTTGTTTCTCTTCCGGGAGGATGCGCAATCGGTGCGCGGCCAGTGGATCTTCATCTGACGGCACTGGAGGCGCTGGGCGCCGAGATGGAGCTGAAGGACGGCTATGTTCACGCAAAGGCCCCCGGTGGATTGAAGGGGGGCATAATCGAGTTTCCATTTGTTTCGGTCGGAGCCACGGAAAATGCGCTGATGGCGGCAACGCTGGCCAAAGGCACAACCGTGATCCGAACAGCAGCGCGCGAACCGGAAATTGTCGATCTCGCGGATTGTTTGCGCGCCATGGGCGCGCAGATCGAAGGTGATGGCACCTCGGAGATCACCATACAGGGTGTAGACCGTCTGCATGGCGCGACGCATCCTGTGGTGACCGATCGCATCGAATTGGGCACCTATATGCTGGCACCTGCGATTTGCGGCGGCGAAGTGGAGTTGCTTGGCGGGCGGATTGATCTGTTGCAGGCCTTCATCGAAAAACTTGATGCTGCGGGGGTACATGTCCAGGAAACCCCGCGCGGCCTGAAAGTGGCGCAGCGCAATGGGCGAGTGAATGCGGTGGACGTGGTAACAGAGCCGTTTCCCGGCTTCCCGACAGACCTTCAGGCGCAGATGATGGCGCTGATGTGTACGGCCAACGGTGTTTCCGTACTGGAGGAAAAGATCTTTGAAAACAGGTTCATGCATGCGCCCGAGCTGATACGAATGGGGGCGCAGATTGATGTGCATGGTGGCACCGCGACGGTAACCGGTGTCGAGCGCCTCAAGGGCGCACCGGTCATGGCGACGGACCTGCGAGCCTCAGTTTCGCTGATCCTTGCCGGGTTGGCAGCTGGAGGAGAGACAGTTGTCAGCCGCGTGTATCATCTTGACCGCGGATATGAGCATGTGGTGAGCAAGCTCTCGGGCGTGGGCGCAAAAATTGAACGGATCAAGGGCCAATGACAGACGCAACTTTCCAAGACGGGCGGGAGACCCCTCTGAATCTCGGCGCACAGGATGCCGAGGATCTAAAGGTGATTTCGACCCTGACCCAGGACGCTGTGTTTCCCGTGACCGAACTCGCGTGGAGACCCGGAGAACACCGGTTTGCGCTGCTGTTGAACCGGTTCCGTTGGGAGGACCAGACCGCTGCAGAACGGCGGGGGCGGGACTATGAGCGGGTACAGTCCCTGTTGGTGTTTGATAACGTGCTGGGCGTCGCGAGCCAGGGAATCGAACGTTCGGACAACGATGTGATCTTGTCTCTGCTGGCTGTTGATTTCGAACCAGCGGAAGACGGTGCCGGGCAGATCCTGCTCACACTGGCCGGCGATGGTGCGATCCGCTTGCAAGTCGAGGCAATCGAGGCTGTGCTCAAGGATGTCACACGCCCTTATGTGGCGCCATCCAGACAAGCGCCACATCACCCCGAATAAGTCGGCCTGCCCCGCCCCGGCGACGACTTCGATCAACAGGGCTTGGCCGGGCTCTTCGCCGCGCTTTGCGGTCAATGTCTTGAGGCCGGCTGTTGCTGCGGCTAAACCCCCGGAAAAGGAGGGTCCAATGCCTCAATTTCTGGACAGCACGACACCCGGTTTCGAAGACGAATTCGCTGCGCTTCTGAGCGCCAAGCGCGAAGACAGCCCAGATGTGGATGCCGTCGTGGCGGAGATCATCGCGGACGTTCGGAGCCGGGGGGACTCGGCGGTTATCGAGCTGACCTCGCGATTTGACCGGCTCGATCTTACCGCTGACCGGCTGGCCTTTTCAAAAGCAGAAATTGATGCGGCTACCGTCGACGTTCCGTCGGAGGAAAGCGCTGCACTGGAGCTCGCCGCCGACCGAATTCGCGCCTATCACGAACGTCAGATGCCCGAAGATGCACAGTGGACCGACACGGCCGGTGCTACACTCGGATGGCGATGGTCTGCGGTTTCGGCGGCGGGGCTTTATGTTCCGGGCGGTCTGGCCTCGTATCCGTCTTCGGTGTTGATGAACGCGATCCCGGCAAAGGTGGCAGGTGTTGAGCGGCTTGCCATTGCTGTGCCGACCCCGGACGGGCAGGCGAACCCGCTGGTTCTTTTGGCGGCGCGGTTGTCTGGGGTCGATGAGATCTATCGCATTGGTGGTGCGCAGGCGATCGCCGCCCTTGCCTATGGCACCGAAACGATCCGGCCGGTCGACAAGATTACGGGGCCGGGCAATGCCTTTGTCGCCGCAGCAAAGCGACGGGTATTCGGCAAGGTTGGAATCGACATGATCGCCGGTCCTTCGGAAATTCTCGTGATCGCGGATCGGGACAACGATCCCGACTGGATTGCGCTCGACCTGCTGAGTCAGGCCGAGCATGACGAAAGCGCCCAGTCCATTCTGATCACCGACGATGCCGGTTTTGGTCGCCGGGTTGCCGACGCTGTCAACAAGCGCCTCGAAACACTGGAACGCCGGGTTATCGCCGGGGTGTCGTGGCGCGATTACGGGGCTATTATCACGGTTCGTGATCTGGATGAGGCTGCATTGCTGTCGAACAGGATTGCCCCTGAACATCTGGAGCTATGTGTCGCCGATCCCGAGGCCCTGAGCCAGAAAACCATCCATGCCGGTGCCATCTTCCTTGGTCAGTATACCCCGGAGGCCATTGGCGATTATGTCGGTGGCCCGAACCATGTGCTGCCTACAGCCCGTTCGGCGCGGTTTTCGTCTGGCCTCAGCGTGATGGATTTCCTCAAGCGCACTACGCTCAGCAAGATGACGCCAGAAGCGTTGCGAGCAGTCGGGCCTGCCGCCGAATGCCTCGCAAAGTCGGAGAGTCTCGAAGCGCACGGTTTGTCGGTCACGGCACGTCTGAACCGGCTGAACGAGTAACGGGCAGAAGGTATTGCGGGCTCGCGTCTCCATTGGCGCTGAGCCCGAGGTGCCTCAGCACTGGAAAACAATTCCCGGTGTTTCGGTCGCGTTGCCGAGGTTGAGAAGCTGGTGTAGGTGTCACTCAACGTATTCCGACCCGAGCAGGCATGACCATGAGCCATATCAGTCACATCGAACTGGACGACAGCAACCTTGCGCCGCCGACCCCTGAAATCGAACAGGAACGCAAGGTCGCCATGTACGATCTGCTCGAGGCCAATTCCTTTACTCTGCCCGAACGGGATGATCGGCCATTGCCCAAAGGCCCCTATCACCTGAACCTCGCGATCCGCGACAAACGGCTGGTCTTTGACATTCACACAGAGGCCGAGGAGCAGGCCGCAGAGTTTCACCTGTCTCTTGGACCGTTCCGTCAGGTGGTAAAGGATTATTTTCAGATCTGCGAAAGCTATTTCAACGCGGTGAAAAACCTGCCGCCCAGTCAGATTGAAACCATCGACATGGCCCGGCGCGGGATCCATGACGAAGGCAGCCGGGTCTTGCAGGAACGGCTGGAAGGTAAAGCCGAGATTGATACTGACACGGCGCGACGGCTGTTTACGCTGATTTGCGTATTGCATTTCGGAGGCTGATAGGTGTTGCCGCTGCCGCAGTCGGTTTTGTTCTGCTGCGATCACAACGCGGTCCGGTCACCGATGGCCGAAGGTATCATGAAAAAGTTTTATGGGTCCGATACTTACGTCCAGTCCGTCGGAGTGCGCAACGACATGGAGATCGACGGGTTTTGTATCGCGGTCTGCCAAGAGATCGACGTGGAACTGAGCCGCCATCGTTCCCGTTCCTTTCGGGAGATGGAAGCGTGGGGCGATGATCTCAGCTCATTTGATCTGGTGGTGGCCCTGTCCCCGGCCAGTCAGCGGCGGGCGCTGGAGCTTACCCGGTATTTTCATCTCGATGTAGAATACTGGCCGATCATGGATCCGACCGGATTGGGTGAATCACGAGAGGACAAGCTGGGGCATTACCGACAGACCCGCGATCAGATAATCCGGCATCTGAAAGACCGCTGGGGAGAGCCGGTCGAAACGCGGTAAGGATTTTCAAGGATCTGAATAACCATAAGGCATTTCCCGGCCCGGGTCAGGCGGAACCAGTATTCTTGATCCGTGCCTCGGATGCGGGCCCGGCTTGCCTGACGCCGCAGTGCCGGTCAGAATGACCCAAAATCATCGGAGAGCCCTATGAAGATTGCCACTGCCGCCTATCCGCTTGATTGGCTCGAAACTTGGTCTCAGTACCAAGACAAGGTCTCGACCTGGGTCGCCGAAGCTGCGGAGCAGGGCGCCGAACTGCTGGTGTTCCCGGAATATGGTGCGATGGAATTGTCGTCGCTGGCCGGGGCAGAGGTTGCAGGCGATCTGGAGCGATCGATCCATGCGGTTTCTGAGCGGATGGAAGATGTCGCAGAACTTCATTTGAAGCTGGCGGCGGCACACGGCGTGCATATCCTCGGCGCATCGGCTCCGGTGGTAGCGGGTGGCGGCCGCCCGGTAAACCGGGCCGAGCTATACACACCGGGTGGCCAGCGGGATCATCAGGACAAACAGGTCATGACGCGTTTCGAACGGGATCCTTGGAACATTGCGCCGGGCGGTCCATTGAAGCTCTTTGATACGGCGCTGGGAAAGATCGGGGTATTGATCTGCTACGATAGCGAGTTTCCACTTTTGGGTCGGGCACTTTGCGAGGCGGATCTGATCTTGGTTCCCTCCTGCACCGAGGCGCTGTCGGGTTACTGGAGAGTGCGAATCGGTGCCATGGCGCGGGCGCTGGAAAACCAGTGCGTTTCGGTCATGTCGTCGATTGTCGGTGGCAATGACTGGTCAGCCTCGGTGGACGCCAATACCGGAATGGGCGGGATATTCGGCCCACCTGATGTGGGCTTTCCGGAAACCGGCATGATGGCCGAAGGCAATTTGAATCAACCAGGCTGGACCTTTGCAGAGGTTGATCTGTCTGCAATAGCCCATGTTCGCGCCGAAGGCAGGGTTTTGAATCGAACCCATTGGGCAGAGCAGGGGCCGCGGGTCCAATCAGTCACAAAATCGCGCCTTTTGTGATTGAGCCCTTGAAAAACAGGGGAAATAGCCCCATTTAGGCGCACGTCCCGCAACCGAGCGGGAGCAACTTAAGATGGAGACAACATGGCCAAGGAAGATACGCTCGAATTTCCCGGTGTCGTGAAGGAACTCCTGCCGAATGCGACGTTTCGGGTCGAGCTGGAAAACGGCCATGAGATCATCGCACATACGGCGGGCAAGATGCGCAAAAATCGCATCCGTGTTCTGGCAGGCGACCGTGTTCAGGTCGAGATGACCCCATATGATCTGACTAAGGGTCGGATCAACTATCGTTTCAAGTAACGCCAGCCAAATGGCGTTTGTCCTCGGATCGGGCAGCCCCCGCAGGCTGGACCTTTTGGGCCAGCTCGGCTTGGTGCCCGATGCCGTACGCCCTCCGGATATTGACGAAGATCCCAGGAAGGGAGAGCTGCCACGCCCTTACTGTGTCCGCATTGCTGCGGAAAAGGTGCAGGCCGTCGAAGCGGCCGATGACGACGTGGTGCTATGCGCAGACACCACCGTGGCGCTCGGGCGTCGTATCATGGGAAAACCCGCTGACGCAGGCGAAGCCGCGGCGTTTCTGCTGGCACTGTCAGGCCGCCGCCACCGGGTGATAACCGCTGTCGCGGTGCGCCGGGGAGATCAGATCTGGCAACGCGACGTGGTCAGTCATGTCAGATTCAAGCGGCTTTCAGATCCTGAGCTCAATGCCTATCTCGCCACCAATGATTGGCAGGGAAAGGCCGGAGCCTATGCCATTCAGGGGCCAGCCGGTGCCTTCATCCCTTGGATAAGTGGTTCTTTTACCGGTATCGTCGGGCTGCCACTTGCCGAGACAGCGGCCCTGCTGCAAGCCGCCGGGCACCCCTTGCATGGAGACGGAAAATGAAAGGGCGCACGATCCTGCTTGATCACTTGAACGATCGCCAGGCCGCTGCGTTGATGGTGGATGGACGGTTGGAGGATTTCCTCATCGCAGGGGATGCGCCGGCGCCCGGAACCATCTATCGCGCCCGGGCCGAGCGGCCGGTTAAAGGGCAGGGGGGCATGTTCCTGACCACCCCCGATGGCCCGGCGTTCCTAAGACAAGTCAAGGGGCTCGCCCCGGGAGAACGTCTGCTGGTTCAGGTCACCGGTTATGCGGAGCCCGGCAAAGCTATTCCGGTGACGACTAAGCTGCTTTTCAAAAGCCGATACGCGATTGTCACGCCCGGCGCGCCGGGGCTCAACATCTCGCGGTCAATCAGGGATGAAGACGAGCGGGACCGTCTGCTCGAAATCGCGCACACGGAAATGGGAGACAGCCCTTTTGGGCTGATCCTGCGCTCTGGATGCTCCGGCGCCGACGCTGAAGAAATTGCCGAAGATATCGCTGCAATGGCTGATCTAGCTGCCCAAGTCATGGAAGAGACGAGCAATGAGGCGGCTCTCCTGAGTGAGGGAGACAGTCCTCATACACTGGCATGGCGTGATTGGGTCGATCCGGCTGATGTGGTGACTGAAACCGGCTGCTTTGAAACGCATGGGGTTCTGGATGCACTTGACGTCGCGCAGGGGACGGCGGAGCCCTTGCCGGGCGGCGGCAGGCTCTACATAGAACAAACGCGAGCCTTGGTTGCCGTGGACGTGAACACCGGAAGCGACACGTCGCTGGCTGCTGGGCAAAAGGCCAATTTCGCATGTGCCAAAGCGTTGCCCCGCGCCTTGCGCATTCGTGGATTGGGCGGGCAGATTACGCTTGATCTCGCCCCGATGCCCAAGAAAGACCGCCGGGGTTTCGAAACATCGCTCCGCGCTGCTTTCCGGGCCGATAGCGAGGAAACGATCCTCGCAGGTTGGACGCCATTGGGACATTTCGAACTTCAACGCAAACGCGGTCGGGTGCCATTGCGGGAGGTTCTGAAGTGAGCTGTCCGACATGTGGTCAGAAAACGGTCGCGAATTACCGTCCCTTTTGTTGCAGGCGCTGTGCGGATTTAGATCTGGCCAAATGGCTGAACGGATCATATGCGCTGCCTTCGGAGGATCACGAAGAGGTTGAAGCACCCGCTTCGCCCGAAGAATTCCAGCGCAATCGTCCACACTAAAATTTCTTGAAAATCCCTCTGGACACTAGGGTTGGCACGGCATAGAAGGCCAGCACCCAGCGGCAGACGCCGCTCCGGTGCCCGGGTAGCTCAGGGGTAGAGCAGTGGATTGAAAATCCTCGTGTCGGTGGTTCGATTCCGCCCCCGGGCACCACTACAACCTCCACGGTAGTCCAGTAGAGTCCCATGTGTTTGTTATTGTTATGATTTCATTCCACGGTTGTCCATCATGTTCCGTATTTGTTCACCCCAAGCCGAGAAAATTGGGGGTGGATATCGGGGTCGCAACATGCGATCAAACGGGATGCCCCTAAGCTGCTTACTGAGGGCATCGACCCGTCCGAGGTGAAGCGGGAGCGGAAACGTGCGGCCTCGATCGAGGTTCACGGTCGGTTTGCCACAATTGCAGACGAACTTCTCCAAAAAAAAACGCCTTGAGGGACGTGCCGAACAGACGATCAAGAAGAAGGCGTGGCTTCTTGGTATGGCCAAGGAGGCGCTAGGGGAACGACCGATCACGGAAATCTCGGCGCCTGAAATTCTGGCGGTTCTGAAGAAGCAGGAAAAGCAGGGTAACCTCGATACCGCCAACAGGCTGCGGTCTATTATCGGCGAGGTCTTCAGGTACGCCATCGCGGTCGGCATCGCCACCGACGATCCGACCCAACCGCTCAAGGGTGCTTTGGCTCGAAAGTGGGTGAAATCTCGTGCGGCAATCACTGACAGGGATCGGCTCGGAGAACTCCTTGTCGCCATAGATGGATATGGCGGGTACCGGGTGGTTGCACTCGGCCTGAGACTTCTTTCCATTCTTCATGTTCGTCCTGGTGAACTGAGGCTTGCTGCCTGGAAGGAGTTCGACTTGGATGCCGCCAGGTGGAGCATTCCCGCCGAGCGGATGAAAATGGGAACTGAACATATCTCACCGCTTCCCACGCAGGCAATCACGATCCTCGAAGAGCTCAAGGCATACTCTCATCCGGATGCGCTTGTGCTTCCGTCTCAAAGCCTGAAGATCAAGCCACTGAGCCAGAACACCTTCAACCAGGCCCTTCGCAAGATGGGGTTTGGCAAGGAGGAAATGACAGCCCACGGTTTCCGGGCAACGTTCTCGACGTTCGCAAACGAGAGTGGCCTTTGGAACCCCGACGCCATTGAGCGGGCTTTGGCGCATATTGAAGGCAATGACGTGCGACGCGCCTATGCAAGGGGTGCATACTGGGATGAACGCGTGAGGATGTCCCAATGGTGGGCCGATCAGTTGGACGAAGTGCAGCGGGCTGCAACGGAGAGAGGTAGAGCATGACGGAAAGTCCCAAGGTGGAAGCCGACACCGAGGTTGATGCGAAACGATGGGCTTCGGTCCCCTATTGGACTTGGGAGGAAGCAGAGTATTTGCTCGTTGGACTTGATCACTGGAAGGTCAAAAACTTGCCGGTTGATTTGCCTCTGGACCTCAAGGACCTGCAGCGGCGGCAGGTGCGGGATGCGTTGGAATTCGAGTATCGCGGGCAGGATGGCCCGCGCCAAATTGATCCTGTGAAGGCGCTAGAGATCGCAAAGAGGCTAGGGATTGCAGTGCCCGAACACTTGGCAGACGAGGTCGCAAAATTGGGCGTTCACACTCCCCCGTCGAATGGTGTGTTGGGGAAGAAACCGGTAGCCGGAGATGGTGGACTACGTCGCAGCTACAACAAACTTTTGAAAGCGACGCTCGCCATGGCGATTGCCCAGTACCAGTATCAACCAAAAGCCACCCGACAATCCGCCATCAAACAGATAGTGGAAGACGCCGAAGACATGGGCATCAAGTTGGACGACGAAACCGTGCGCAACAGGCTTAGAGAAGCCTTTGATGTACTAACAGCCGATGAGCAGGCTCGTGTTGAGGACTACCTCGGCCTGAGCAAGTAGTCATTGCGGCAATAGTCAAATCGCTGTTCGCTCAGCGAATTCGCCCAACGGCTATCACGGACAATTTAGGACTTTTCCGGACCCAACCCGAAAGGAAAAGCCCATGGCAAACACATCCGATAACCCCAAACCGTTTCTCCGCCTGCCGGAGATTATCGCACCCGATGGCCCGATCCCTGTTGGCAAATCCACCTGGTGGGAGGGCGTCCGCAAGGGACGGTTCCCGAAGCCCGTCAAGCTCGGACCGCGCATCGCTGTCTGGAAGCGCGAGGACATCGATGCTCTGATCGATGCCCTGATGAACGCGGCTGTGGCGGAGTAAGTCGGCATGGCTGACCTTCCGTTCCCGCACAACGCCGTCTTCTTGAAGGTCAAGGAGGCGGCCGAGGTGTGCCGCAAAGATCCCAAGACGATCCGCCGCTGGATCTTGGCTGGTGAACTCACCGCAACCCGGGCCGGTCGCGGATGGCTCATTGCTCGCGCCGACCTGAAAGCCTTCCTGAAGGCCCGTGGAAACGGCGTAATGGCCAATATCCTCTAATGTCCTCAAATGTCACGTATTTTCCCATCGTCGGGAAAATACGCTGGCAAACTTCGGATTTAAATTCACGACTGGGTTTTCCCGAATGTCCGCGCGTGACCCGCCTTGGGTCGCCTTGTCCGCTCAAGTCCCATCAATCTGAACGAACATAGGAAACCGAAATGTACATCGATACAATCACACCGAACACTGCGCCCCGCACCTTGCAGGGCGTGATCGACCTCCTGAAGCGGAGTGCCTATCTTGACCCCACCTGTCGCCGCGACTTGGTTTCGGCGATCAATCGCGTGGCCGATATTCTCAACGTCAGTCCGGACGCGCTGCCCACGGATGTGCCGGTCCTGCGCGGCAAGCTCATGACCGTTCACCCGGTGCAGGCGGGCCTGACGTCCAAGTCGTGGTCCAACATCAAGTCGGACCTGCGACGGGCGCTGGTGCTGGCCAATGTCATTCCCGAAACGGAGACCAGTGACCGCAGCCCGGGTTGGCTGGACTTCCTCGGCAAGGCTAAAGTCAAGCAGCATGCCTGGTCTCTCTCCCGGTTCGTCAGTTTCTGTATGCGCGGTGGGACCGAACCCGCTGATGTGACCGACGAGGTCATGGACGAGTTTCGTGCGGAGCTGACCCAGACCATTCTGTCGAAAGATCCGAACGTGATCGTCAAGGAGATGATCCTCTCCTGGAACCGCATTCTGCGTGACAACAGTCTTGATTTCCAGCCGCTGCAGGTCCCGACCTTGGACCGCTACCAAACGCGACCCCTGGAGCAGTACCCCAAGGCTTTGCAGGACGATATCCGAACCTATCTCGAGCGCCTGTCGCACGCGGACATGTTCGATGAGAGTGGTCCGGCTCGCGCTCTGCGGCCTGTCAGTCTGCGCAACACCAAAGCCCATATCCGGCAGTACCTCGATGCCCTGGTCGACTGCGGACACCAAGCCGCCTCATGGGGCAGCCTCGGGCAGGTGCTGAAACCCGAACTTGTCAAACAGGGTTTCACGCGCATTGTTGAGCGCAACGGTGGCGAGCCGCCGGTCGGTCTCGTTAACATCTCCGCGACACTTCTTGGTATTGCCCGCCACTACTCAGGCGCCCCACAGGAGACGGTGGACACCATTTCCGCCTACAAGCGGAAACTGGTTCTGAAAACCGGTGCCGGTAGCTATGCCATGTCTGAGAAGAACGTGACCCGGCTGGCTCAGTTTGACAACTGGGAGAACATCGCCCGTCTCGTCGCCCTGCCAGACATCTTGATGGACCGAGCCAAGTCCAATCCCGACAAAGCGCGGTCGGCGCTGGATGCGATGTACGCGGTGGTAATTTCCCTGCTTCTGTGTGCTCCGATGCGTGCACGCAACCTGGCGGGTCTCGACCTTGATAAGAACTTCGACGAGCAAGGCCGTGGCAAGAATTTGAAGTATGTCATTCACATCGAAGGCGCCGACGTGAAGAACAATACACCGATCGACGTGGTACTCAACGAGGGCACCGCCCGGATGCTGACGACCTACCAGCGGGAGTTCAGGTCGAAACTGTCCGAACACCCTGGCGGCGCACTGTTTCCCAAGAAGTCCGGCGGCGCTCGCAGTGCTGGCCAGCTCTCTGGGGGTATCTCCGACCTCATTTACCGCGAAACGGGCCTCAAAGTGCACACGCACCTGTTTCGCCACTTCGCGGCCAAACTCTATCTGGACGCGCATCCGGGGGATTACGAGACGGTGCGTCGTCTCCTCGGTCACCGCCGCCTCGAAACGACCATGGCGTTCTATGCCCGTCTGACCAATGCCATGGCGCTGGATCAGTACGACAAGACCGTCCTGTCCAAGTTGCGGGGGACGCGATGACCGCCTTTGAGAAATCCGTGCCGATTGTCCTCAAGTACGACAACTGGCCCGAGGCAGACCAACGCGCGTGGTGCGCGTTGGTCACACCGGCGGGGCTGTTCGACGATGGTGGGAAGGGCGCCCACTGGTCCGACGGCACCCAGAAAATGCACAAACAGGCCTATGGGCAATGGCTCTCCTATCTTCACCGTAACCACAAAGATCTGGTCCCGCAGGCCCCCGACCAGCGAGTGACGCGAGAAACTGTCCAGAGGTTCGTTTTGGATGCCCAGAGCAGGTTGCAGCCCAGGTCGGTCGCAAATCTGGTCACCGGACTGACCCTCGTTGTCACCAACACCTACCCCGGGGATTGGGGGTGGTTGAACACGCTCTGCCGTCGATTGCAGAACGAAGCCAATGCCTATCGTTTGAAGCCGATCCTGAACCTGTCCGCTGGCGAGATTTTCAAATGGAGCCTGCAACGTATGGCGGAAGTCGAAGACGCCGACCTGCGGCCGCTCAAACGGGCGATTTACTTTCGGCAGGCACTGATGATCGGGTTCCTGATCTGCCGTCCTGTCCGACGCCGGGCACTGCTGGCCATGACGGTGACCACCCATGTCGAGCGCTCCGCCGAAAGTGTTATCGTACATTTCAGAAAGGAGGATATGAAGGACGGATTGAGCCGCAGCTTTGGTCTCCCAGAAGAGTTGGTTCAGCCGTTCCTGCTGTACCTTGACATATATCGGCCGGTTTTGGTCGGTGATGGGCGGTTGAAGGCGCTATGGGTCAATCAGTACGGTGAGGCGATCACTCCCGATGGCCTGTCTCGCGAGTTGCCCAAGGTCACGGCAACCCACCTCGGGGTCGAACTGCGCCCTCATGCATTCAGGCACATTGCAGCAACCTCCATCGCCGAGTTCGATCCCGAGCATGTCGGTATTATCCGTGACCTTTTGGGACACGCCACGATGAAAACCGCAGAGAAATACTACAACCGTGCAGGCAGCATCTCCAGCTGCAACGCGTTGCAGAAGGTGGTCGCGGGTTATCGCAAGTGAAGCTAGCTTTCGGGGCAGTGCGCACTCCAAAGGACTGGCGGTCTTGGCTGTCAATGACGGCAGGCAAGCGTGGATGGAGATGCATTTGCCCGTAGTTTCAAGGACGTCATCGCCATTCGCAACAAACGTTGACGCCTGAACCATGTCCGTGCGGTTAGTGCCCTGTATGTCACTTGGGTTGATTTCTGCACTCGAGGGCTTTTCGCCTCCGCAGCATTGCGGTATCGACCAAGCTCAGAAGATGCTGCTGATTCAGTCTCAGTTCGGATTTCCATTCATGCAAGGCGCCGCGCGAGGCAGTGCTTGTGCGGTAGCTATGCTGGGTGTCGTGGATCGCGTGGCGTTTCGGGCCTGGTTCCGCTTTCTGCGCTCTAATCGGGGATCGCTGCGGTCATGTCTTTGGTTTCGAGATTGGTGATTTATACGTTATCGGACATTCGAGTCGGATCTACGCGTGAGTTGCACAACCTGAGATGCGTTGGGAACGGCCCTTTTGGGATCGGCAACCTACAGCGAAAATGGGGTCAAATGCTGCCGGAAAGGGGTAGGGGGACATCGCCAAGGCATCGAATATCCCCAAGCGAGAGAGATCAATTTTAAGTTGATTATCGTCATGTTCATCAAGCGAACTATGCGTCGTAACTCTAATGTCCTATTACGCATTGGGCGTTGGGCCAATTGTTTGGTGGCGACGAGAAAATCTAAATGGGCTGGTCACGCCGTCGTATCCTGAAACTCCTGGTCGCTGTCCTGGTCGAAAATGCTCCTGGTCCATCTGCCTTCGCTGAGACTTTCAGGGGCCGGGACGTGGCCATCACCTTCGTGACTGATCTCGATATCAACTCCTATCTCCGGATCTGGTGCACAAGATAAAGGGCCGTTCGTCTTACAAGGTGCAGCGCGAGTTTCCGCGATCCGCGGGCGCTTTTGGTGCTGTCGTTTTGGGACAGAGGGTACTTCAAACCACAAATGGCGCCATCACCAAAGACGTCGTACCTCAGTATCTGGAAAATCACATCGCCGATCCTAACGGCGCCAGCCGGTAGCCATTCAGTTTTCTAAAACTGTCAAAACAAAATGAAAAGAGTCTCAGAAGGCGAAAATATGCTAGAGAACAGCACTATTCTTGTAACGGGCGGCACTGGCTCGTTTGGAAACACTTTTATTCCGATGACTTTGGAAAAATTCAATCCGAAGAAAATCATTGTTTTCTCTCGGGACGAGATGAAGCAGTGGGACATGGCCAAGAAGTTCGAGGGTGATCATCGCGTAAGATTCTTTATTGGCGACATCCGTGACCGAGAGCGTTTATACCGAGCATTGGACGGTGTGGACTACGTCGTCCATGCTGCGGCTACAAAGATTGTTCCTACCGCCGAGTACAATCCATTTGAATGCGTCAAGACAAACGTCAACGGCGCGATGAACCTTATCGACGCTTGCATTGATAAGGGTGTGAAGCGAGTAGTGGCTCTGTCCACAGACAAGGCTTCGAGCCCGATTAACCTTTATGGTGCGACCAAGCTGGCCTCGGACAAGCTCTTCGTGTCGGGCAACGCTTACTCGGGTGAACATGGTACTCAGTTTGCCGTGGTGCGCTATGGCAACGTCATGGGATCGCGCGGGTCGGTGATCCCATTTTTTATGTCAATCCGCGATCAAGGTGAACTGCCGATCACCGACACCCGCATGACACGCTTTATGATTTCGCTCGAGCAGGGTGTGGAACTTGTTTGGCACGCCTTCAACGACATGGAAGGCGGCGAGATTTATGTGAAGAAGATCCCCTCGATGAAGGTCACCGACGTGGCACGGGTGCTGGCTCCCGAAGCGGATCAGAAAGTCGTGGGTATTCGCCCGGGCGAAAAGATCCACGAGCAGATGGTCGGAGCGGAGGATTCCTATTTCACGTATGAGTATGCTGAGCACTATAAGATTCTTCCGCAGATCAACGGCTGGGACGTGGACCCGAGGCGGATCAAGGACGGCAAGCGCGTGGATGAGGATTTCGTCTATTCCAGCGGTAACAACTCCGAGTGGATGACCGACGATGAACTGCGGGGTTGGATTGACGCCAACCAGGGCAAAATCGGTAAGATCTGATGATACCCTATGGTCGCCAGGACATCCGGCAGGAGGATCTCGATGCGGTCATCCAGGTCCTGAAGTCTGACTTCATCACGCAAGGCCCGGTGGTGCCGCAGTTCGAGGCGGCGCTGACGGAAAAGTCTGGTGCAGCCCACGCGGTGGCGGTGAATTCGGCTACCTCGGCGCTGCACGTGGCCGTGGCCGCGTTGGGGCTGGGTCAGGGCGATCTTTTGTGGACTACACCAATCACGTTCGTGGCCTCAGCCAACTGCGGGCGCTACGTGGGCGCTGACGTTGATTTTGTCGATATCGACCCCGAGACCTTCAACATGTGCCCGAAGGCGCTGGCGGCCAAGCTGGAACAGGCAAATAAAGTGGGTCGCTTGCCCAAAGTCATCGTTCCAGTCCACATGTGCGGCCAGTCCTCGGCCATGCGCAATATCGCAGAACTTGTACGCCCATACGGCATCCGTATAGTTGAAGACGCCAGTCACGCAGTGGGAGGCAGTTATCTCGATCAGCCTGTGGGTTGCTGCCAGTACTCCGACATTACCATCTTCAGCTTTCACCCGGTGAAAATCATCACCACCGCGGAAGGAGGCATGGCGCTAACCAATGACCCGGAGTTGGCCGCCCGTATGCAGCTATTGCGCAGTCACGGCATCACACGTGACCCGGAACGAATGACCCATGAATCTGACGGGCCCTGGTACTACCAGCAGGTAGAACTAGGTTGGAACTACCGCATGACTGAGATGCAGGCGGCCCTCGGGCTGAGCCAGCAGGAACGGTTGGCGGAATACATCGACGCTCGCAACGTGCTCGCCGATCGATATGACCGGCTGCTGATGGACCTGCCGCTGGACTTGCCCGGACGGTTGTTTGGTGCGCGCTCCGCGTTCCACCTCTATGTCATCCGGTTGCATGATGCGGCGCGCCGTCGATCGGTCTTCGAGGCACTCCGCGCGCAGGGCATCGGCGTGAACCTGCATTACATCCCGGTTCACCTACAGCCCTACTATCGCGACCTGGGCTTCACCGACGGGGATTTCCCCGAGGCCGAAGCCTATTACAGCCGCGCCATCAGCATTCCGCTTTATGCAACCATGACAGAGGCACAGCAGGACGAGGTTGTGGCCCGTCTGCATGATGCCCTGCGCGCGGACCAGACCGCAGGACAGACGCCGGGCTGACATGAAACTGATGCTAGGCACTGTCCAGTTCGGCATCTCCTACGGCGCATTCAACGCCACGGGGCAGGTGCCTCTGACGCAGGTTTCCGACATGCTTGACCGGGCGGCGGGCGCGGGGATCACCATGCTTGACACCGCGCGCGCCTATGGCACGTCCGAGGCGGTTCTGGCCCGTGCCGGGGCGCCCACGCGGTTCGAGATCGTCAGCAAATGCCCGGACCTGCGCGCCGAAACCGATCCGGTGGCCGCGCTGAAGGCCGCCTTTGATGCCTCCTGCGCGGCGCTTGGGGTGTCGCGGCTTTATGGCTACCTGCTGCACAATGCCGAAGACCTGTCGCGCGATGGCATCTGGCAAACGCTTTGCGCGCTGCGCGATGAGGGCCGGGTCGGGCGCATCGGCGTGTCGGGCTACGAGGCCGAAGCGGTGGCCGATCTCTGTGTCCGCTTCCCGCTGACGCTGGTGCAGTTGCCCGCCAATGTGCTGGACCCCTGGTATGACCACGCCACAGCCCTGCCCGAAGGGGTCGAGGTGCATGTGCGTTCGGCCTTCCTTCAGGGGTTTCTTTTGGGGAATCCCACGGCGCTGCCGCCGCATCTTGCCCCGTGGCGCGCCACGCTGGAACAGTTCCGCGCCGAGGCCGCGGCGCAGGGGCTCACCCCGGTTCAGGGCGCGCTGGCGCCATTGCTGGCCAGCCCCGCCATCGCCCGCGTGGCGGTGGGGGCCGACACACCGGCACAGCTGGACGATATTCTGCAGGCGGTGCAGGCGCTGGAGAACCGGCCCGCCCCGGCATTCGGCCCCTTTGAAGGGGTCACAAAGGCACTGACAGACCCGAGGCAATGGAGGCCCACACCATGACCACCCAGACCAACGACCCCGATCAGGACCTGTCCACACAATACGAAGACGGGGGCCGCATCTTTCTGCGCCGTCTTACCCCGGATGATGTCAGCCAGGATTATCTGGACTGGTTTCAGGACGAGACCGTCACCGAGTTCCTCGATTCCCGCCGTCTGACCCGCGCCTCCGTGATCGACTATATCGAAGCCGGGGCCGCCGCGAAGCAACACTACATGTACGGCATTTTCGACAAGGAAAGCGGGCGCCATGTCGGCAATATCAAGGTGGGTCCGATCCAGTGGAACCACCTCGTGTCCGATCTTGTCTGTGTCATCGGCGCGCGCGAATTCTGGGGCAAGGGGCTGGCCAAGGAAGCGATCCGGCTGGGCAATCGCGTGGCCTTTGACGTGCATGGGATGCGCAAGGTCTCCGGCGGCATCGCCAGCGGCAATATCGGCTCGATCAAGGCCTATACCGGGGCTGACTGGGTGATCGAGGCCACCATGAAGGGCCATCACCTGATCAATGGCGAACCCCAGGACCGGGTGGTGGTGAGCTGTTTCAATCCCAAGTTTTTCCCGCAGGAGAGCTGATCCCATGCGCGTGACGTTCGTCGAGAACCGGGGCAAGACGGCCTTCTGGGCCGGGGTCGCAGAGCGGCTGGCGGCGGCGGGGCACGAGATCGGCTGGATCATCCAGAACCCGGCCTATGCGCCGCCCACCGGGGACGGCACGCGCTTTGATCTGGGCTTTCCCAAAGCCGCCGACATGGTGGACATGCCGGTGCCGGACGCGGTCTCGACCGACCGGGGGCGGCAGTATTTCGGGGCAGGGGCGCGGCATTACGATTTCTATGCCCGGCGCATCACCGCCGCGCTCGATGCTCTGCGCCCCGATGTGGTGATCGGCGAACCCACCCTCATGCACGAGCTTCTGAGCATCGCGGAATGCCGCCGCCGGGCGATCCCCTATCTGCATCCCACCATGACGCGCTATCCCGGCGGGCGGTTCAATGTGCTTGATGGCGACACCCAGATCCCGGTGTCGGGCAGCAACGAGACATGGGCACCGGAGCGGCTGGCCGAACTGGCCGGGGCGATTTCCGAGGGCCGCAGCCTGCCCAGCTACATGGCCAGACCAAGCCCCATGGCGGCCCGGATGCGCCAGCTGCGCCGCGTTGCCGGTCAGGCCCAAACCACGCTGGGCTGGTTGCGTGGCGAGCGGTTCAACACGCCGTCACCGGCGCGCAAGCTGACCCTGCAGCGCCTGTTGAAACAGAACCTTGAGAGCTGGGCCGCGCTGGCGCGGATGCCCGATGCGACGGGGCCGGTGGTGCTCTATCCGCTCCAGATGCAGCCCGAGGCCAATATTGATGTCTGGGGCCGCCCCCACAGTGATCAGGTGGCGCTGGTGCAGCGGCTGCTCGCCGCCCTGCCTGCGGATGGCGCGGTGGCGGTCAAGGCCAATCCGAAATCGAAATACGAAGCCTCGGCCGAGATGCTGGAGCTGGCCCGTTCCGAGCGCCGGGTTGTCCTGTTGCCGCTTGATTGCCCGATGAACGACGCACAGGCCGCCTGTATCGGGGCGGTGACGGTTTCCGGGACGGTGGGGTTCGAGGCGGTGTTTGGCCGTGGGCGCTGCCTGGCGCTGCGCCATCCCGTGCTGGAACACCACCTGCCGGAATTCCACGCCGAAACCCCCGAAGACGCGGTGGCGCGGCTGCTGGCCGATGCTGACGCGGGCCGGGGCAGTGCCGCGCGGGGGGGCGATCTTCTGGCGCAACTGGTGGCCGACAGCTTCGAAGGCACGATCAATGAACCGACCTATGACCCAAATTGCCTGTCGCCTGAGAACATCGGCAAGGTGACGGATGCCATTGCGCAGGTTCTGGCCGCCACGCCACAGAAAGCAGAGGCATGACAAAAACAGTTGCCATCATTCAGGCCCGCATGGGCTCCAGCCGCCTGCCGGGCAAGGTCATGAAGACCATTGCGGGTCAGCGGGTCATCGACCTGTTGCTGCGCCGCCTTGCAAAGGCCCGCCATGTGGATGAAATCATTCTCGCCACCACCGAAAAACCGGTGGACGATCCGCTGGCCACCCATGTCGCCGCACAGGGCGCGCGGGTGGTGCGGGGCAGCGAAGACGACGTGCTGTCGCGCTATATCAAGGCAATCGGGGAAAGCGGCGCGACAACCGTGCTCCGCATCACCGGCGATTGCCCCTTTGTCATGCCCGAGCTGGTGGATGCCGCCGTGCTGGCCTTTCAGGCCCGCGCCGGAGAGATCGACTATATGTCGAACACCGACCCGCCCACCTTCCCCGACGGTCTCGACCTTGAGATTTTCACCGCCGAGAGCCTGATGCGGGCGGGGCGCGAGGCCCGTGACGCCTATGACCGTGAACATGTCACGCCGTTCCTGCGCCGCGAGGACGGCATCCGCCGCGATGTGATCCGCGCCGCGCGCGACCTGTCGGCGCTGCGGCTGACGGTGGACGAACCCGCCGATCTGGAAGTGGTCGGGGCGGTGCTCGGGGCCATGTCCGGCAAGGACGGGCAACCCGATCTTGATTTCGGACTGGACCGGCTGGTGGCCCTGTACGACAGCCAGCCGGCGCTTTTCGAGGCAAACAGCGCCATCAAACGCAACGAGGGAGCGACCACGGGCAAGGGACAGAAATTGTGGAAGCGCGCCAAGCAGGTCATTCCCGGCGGCAACATGCTGTTGTCGAAACGCGCCGAGATGCACCTGCCCGAGCAATGGCCCGCCTATTTCGAGCGTACCGAAGGGTGCCGCGTCTGGGACATGGACGGGCGCGAACTCATTGACGCCGGATTCATGGCGATTGGCACCAATACGCTGGGCTACAACCATCCCGAGGTGGACGCCGCCGTGCGCGATGTGGTTACCAAAGGCAACCTGTGTACCCTGAACGCCCCCGAAGAGGTTCTGCTGGCGGAGCGTCTGGTGGACATCAACGCCCCCTGGGCCGAGATGGTGCGCTTTGCCCGCTCCGGTGGCGAAGCCAATGCCATTGCCGTGCGCATCGCGCGAGCCGCCTCCGGGCGCGATGGCGTGGCGATCTGTGGCTATCACGGCTGGCACGACTGGTATCTGTCCGCCAACCTTGCCGATGACGCCAATCTTGACGGGCACCTGTTGCCCGGCCTCAGCCCGCGCGGCGTGCCCCGCAGCCTCGCCGCAAGCACCTTCCCCTTCATGTACAACGACCTTGAGGCGCTCGAAAAGCTGGTCGCCACCGGCAAAATCGGCGTGATCAAGATGGAAGTGGTGCGCAATGTCGAACCCAAAGACGGGTTCCTGCACAAGGTGCGCGCCCTTGCCGATGCCAATGGCATTGTCCTGATCTTTGACGAATGCACCTCGGGCTTCCGCGAAACCTTTGGTGGGCTGCACAAGAAATACGGCGTCGAGCCGGACATGGCCGTCTTTGGCAAAACGCTGGGCAATGGCTATGCCGTGACCGCCGCCGTGGGGCGCCGAGAGGTGATGGAAGCCGCGCAATCCACCTTCATCAGCTCGACCTTCTGGACCGAACGTATCGGCTCTGCGGCGGCGCTGAAGACGCTGGAGGTCATGGAGCGCGAACAGAGTTGGGCCCGGATCACCGAAACCGGCCATACCTATCGCGCCCGGCTGACGGATCTGGCCGCGTCGCATGGCGTCGGGATTGCCATCGGCGGGCTGCCGTCCCTGACCACATGGTCGGTGCCGGGAGACAACCCGGTGGGCTACAAGACCCTGATCACCCAGGAGATGCTCAGGCGCGGCTTCCTCGCACCGCCTGCCTTCTACGCCTCGCTCGCACATACGCCTGACGTGCTTGACCTCACGTTTGCCGCCCTCGACGAGGTGATGGCGCTTGTGGCGCAATGCCAGTCCGGGCAGGCAGATCTGGAGGCGCTTCTGGAGGGCCCCCTGTGTCATACCGGGTTCAACCGGCTGAATTAGGGCAGGGACCATGCAGGGGCGGGGGACATCATGAACGCAACGCGCATCATCTTTCGAGCCGATGCCGGTCTGGATATCGGAACCGGGCATGTCATGCGCTGCCTGACCCTGGCGGACGCGCTGCGCGATCAGGGGGCGGAGGCCGTTTTTGTCACCCGCGACCACCGCGGCCATGTGATCCCCGCCATCACCGGGCGGGGCCACCGGGTGGACATTCTGCCCGGCAACACCGGGGTGCCCTACGGGGCGCATCCCGAAGCCCCCGGTCACGCGGACTGGCTTGAGGCGGATTGGCGCGCAGATGCCGCCGCCACCAGCGCGGTGCTCGAAGCCGAAGGCGCGGACTGGCTGGTGGTGGATCACTACGCGCTGGACCGGGCGTGGCAGCAGGCCGCGCGGCCCGCGGGCATCCGGCTCCTGGTGGTGGACGATCTCGCCGACCGGTCCCATCTGGCGGATGTGCTGCTGGATCAGAACACCGGACGGCAGGCGGCGGATTATGACGGGCGGGTGCCCGCGGGCTGCACCCGGCTGATCGGCCCGGCCCATGCCCTGCTGCGCCCGGAATTTGCCCGGCTGCGGCCCGAGGCGCTGGCCCGCCGGGACACGCTTGAAACGCCCCGGAAGCTGCTGGTCACGCTGGGAGGGATCGACAGGGACAACGCCACCGGGCGGGTGCTTGAGGTTCTGGCACAGGCCCCCGCCGCCCGGCAGATGCACATCAGCGTGATCATGGGCGCCAGCGCGCCGCATCTGGTGGCGGTGCAGACACAGGCCCGGCAGATGCCCATGCCCACCGAGGTGGCCGCAGGCGTTTCGGATATGGGGGTGCGCATGATGCAGGCGGATCTGTGTGTCGGCGCGGCCGGGTCCACCGCCTGGGAACGCTGCGCGCTCGGCCTGCCCACTCTGCAGGTGGTGCTTGCCGACAACCAGATGGCAGCCGCGTCCCACATGGACAAACAAGACATGGCGCGAGCCCTTCCCTTTCCCGATGCGCCGGATTTCGCTTCCGCACTCAGTGCTGGGCTGGAGCATTTGGCCGTTTCTGATTCTTACCGCAGCATGTCACGCTGCGCCGCCACCCTCACCGATGGGGCCGGAGCCCGCCGCCTTGCGGCCCACCTGATGGAGAATTCCGATGCCTGATCGCGATTTCGGTCGCTTGCGCCCAATGCGCGAGCCGGATCTGGCCCGTGTTCTGGACTGGCGCAATCATCCTTCTATTCGTGGGAATATGTACACCCAGCATGAAATCACCATGGACGAGCATCGCGCATGGTGGAGCCGGGTCAAGGACAGTCCCAAGGCCTGTTTCTATATCTACGAATGGCAGAGCCAGCCGCTAGGATATGTGGCCTTTTCCGAGATTGCACCCGCAACAGGCACCGCCACATGGGGATTCTACACCGCCCCCGATGCTCCGAAAGGCACCGGATCCCTGCTGAGCCTTGCCGCCATGGACGAGGCTTTTGGTCCGCTTGGCCTGCGCAAACTGAGCGGAGAAGCCATCGGGCGCAATGCAGCCTCGATTGGACTGCACGAAAGCTTTGGCTTTCAGCGTGAAGGCCTGTTCCGCGCCCATGTGCTGATTGGCGGCACGTTTGACGACGTGATCCGCCTTGCCCTCTTTTCCGACGACTGGGCCGCCCTGCGCCCCGCCAAACTCCGAACCCTGACAGAAAGGCTGTCGCAATGACCGAGACCCGTCCAGTGAATCGGCCAGCCATCGAGATCGCCGGCCGCAAAATCGGCGCCGACCACCCGCCCTATGTGATCTGCGAAATGTCGGCCAACCATAACGGTTCGCTCGACAAGGCGCTGGAGATCATTGACGCCGCCGCCACCACCGGCTGTGATGCGATCAAGCTCCAGACCTATACCGCCGATACGATCACCCTGAACAGCAATGACGAGGCGTTCCGCATCAAGGGGGGGCTGTGGGATGGGCGCACGCTCTATGACCTCTACGAGGAGGCGCATACCCCCTGGGACTGGCACAAGGCGCTGTTTGACCGCGCGGCGGGGCATGGCATCACCATGTTTTCCTCGCCATTTGACACCACGGCGGTGGATCTGCTGATGGACCTGAACGCGCCTGCGTTCAAAATCGCCTCCTTCGAAGTGATCGACCTGCCGCTGATCCGTTACGTGGCCGCCACCGGCAAGCCGATGATCATCTCCACCGGCATGGCCAATGACGAAGAGATCGAAGAAGCCGCGCAGGCGGCGCGCGACGGTGGCTGTAGCGATTTTGCCTTGCTGCATTGCGTGTCGGGCTACCCGGCCCCGGCAGCGGATTACAACCTTGCCACCATCCCCGACATGGCGCGGCGCTGGGGCGTGCCGGTGGGCCTGTCGGACCACACGCTCGACAACACCACCGCCATTGCCAGCGCGGCGCTGGGGGCCTCGGTGATCGAAAAACACTTCACGCTTGATCGCTCCGGCGGCGGACCCGATGACAGCTTCTCGCTGGAACCGACGGAGTTCACCCAGCTCTGCACCGGTGCCCGCACCGCTTGGGAGGCGGTGGGCCGCGTCGATTATGGCCGCAAATCCAGCGAAGTCGGCAATGTGACTTTCCGCCGGTCACTGTATTTCGTCAGGGATCTGGCGCCCGGCGATGTCGTCACCGCCGAGGCCGTGCGCTCGGTCCGTCCGGGTCATGGCCTGCCGCCCAAACACACCGATGCGGTGATCGGCAAACGCGTCACCCGCGCTATCAAGGCCAATACCCCCACCTCCTGGGACGTTCTGGAAGAGGCCTGAGCACCATGAAACAGTGCCTGCTCCACCTTGAGCGCAGCCTGTTGCGCACCGCCCCTATGGGGCTTTTGGTGCGCGCCCTGATGACCTTGGGGTTCCGGCTGCGCTGGCTCTGGGGCCGGGTGCGGTTTGGCGCGCTGGTGCGCGACCGCGGGATCGGCTGTGTCTGCGCGCATGACGTGGACCTGAAGTACCCCCAGAACATGCATCTGGGGGACCGTGTGGTCATCGGGTCTAACGTGTCGCTGGGCGCGCACAGCCCGATCACCATGGGGGACGACGTGCGGATTTCGCGCGATGTGATCATTGAAACCGCGGGGCTGGATTTTTCCACCGGTCAACCGCCCTACACACATATTTCCAAACCCGTAGCCATTGAAAAGGGCGTCTGGATTGGCGCGCGAGCTGTCATTCTTGGCGGCGTGACACTCGGCGAAAACGCCGTGGTCGCCGCCGGGTCGGTCGTGTCCCGTTCGGTCCCTCCGGGCGTGATCGTCGCCGGTGTCCCGGCCCGCCCGATCAAAGCGAACAGATTCAAGGAGTAACGATATGGGAAAGATGGAACGCATCGCGGAAATTGCGAAAGACCCGCGTTGGTGGACCTTTTATCTGCAGCGCCAGGTCGGCAATCCAGCCCGCAGGGCTGCATTGGCCCGCCGAGTAGCTGGTTTCAAACCAGCCTACACTCCGTCCGATCTGGCCAGTGCTGAAGTCGGGCTACAGAAATTGACCAATTCAGGCTTACATGAATTAGGCCAGCTGCTTAGCGCCAATCAAGCCCGCGATCTAACGAGCTACTTTGAGCAGAAAAAGGTCCGTGATCCATACCGGTCGTCGGTGCCGAAGTTCCTGCCTTTGTCTGATGCCCGGCCCCCTGAGGCGCATATCGCCCACCATGACGCTCAGGACATCATAAACGCGCCTGGCCTTCTAGAATTGGCCAACGATCCGCGCATTCTCGATGTTGTTAGCCAGTTTCTGGGTTGCAAGCCCACTATCGGTTACATGGCCGCTTGGTGGAGCTACGCGACCGAAGTCGGCCCGCAGCAAGCCGAGAATTTTCATCGGGACGTGGACGACTGGCGGTTCGTTAAGCTGTTTGTCTACCTGACAGATGTTACTTCGGAAAGCGGCCCCCACAAATACGTGCTGCGATCCGCTCCTCAGAACAAGCTGACAGAGATCCGGCGGTTTGAAGATGAAGAAGTGGCCAGTATCTTCGGCGCCGAGAACATCCGCACAATGACCTCAAAGGCGGGCGAGGGCTTCCTAGAAGATACGTACGGTATCCACAAAGGTCAGCCAGTTCAATCCGGGCACAGGTTACTATTTCAGGTGGTTTACACCTTGAACCCACTTCCTTATGCGCCCAAGCAGCCGGTTTTCGACATGCCTGCTGAGGCTTCGTATGACCCATGGATCAATCGTGTTTATCTAAAAACAGCAAATCGTAAGTGAATGTGAGTAGCTGAATTAAATTTGGTCTACCTCTATTGATATACCGACCAGAAAACGTCCTGTTCCTTGGGATCGGCCTTTATGCGCTGGTCTACCTTCTTAGTCCACTTGAAATACTGGTGCCGATAGAACTTGGAAGCTTGGTCTTTATTGGGCTGACAATAGTGGCATTGCTGCTGGGTAGTCGGTCGGCTGATCTATTTCGCGTAGGTGGGCCGCCGCGACTAGTACGGACTGACCGCTTGAAACGCATGGAAAACCGGTTGTTCTGGATTGCGCTATTTTTGGGAATGGCAGGCAATCTTCTACGCTTAGTGGACAAATACTTGCTGCGCGGAGTTGGTAGCCTTACCGGGCTTGAGGCGCGGGAAATGTTGATGGAGAGCGGTGCAACAAAGTTGGCTTTGGTCGGCGGTGTACTTTATCCTTTTGGGTATTTACCTATCTTCATCCTGCTTGGAGCACATGTGTTGCCGCGCTATCGCTGGAAGCTGGCATTGGCAGCTTTCGTCTTTTTGATACCCGCACTAGACGCATTAGTGTTGTTTTCGAGAAGCTTCATGTTGGTCAGCCTTGCGATGATTTATTTTGGCATCTCACTGACCCTGTTTCAGGGCCGCGCCCTCCCACGGCAACTTGTGGTGCCAATGCTGGTAGGATTGGGAACCGTACTGAGCGTTTCAGTATTTGCTTTCACATGGCGGTTGGACCAGATGTCCTTCGATGTTTTGGAATCGGTTTTTCGTTCTGGTTATGCGTACACGATAGTCCCAAATGACTTGATGTATCAGTTCATACAAAACGGTGGCGCGTTGGGGGAGATTGCGATCGGGCTCCTGCCGATCGCACAATACTACGTGCACTCGATCCCTGAATTTCAGATCCTTTGGAGTATGGCCGATACACAGGTATTTTCCGCTGGTGCCCTACACTTCTCTCCCTACATCAAGTTCCTAAGCATTCTGGGCCTGGCGTCAGAACCGGACCTGTTCGAGTTGTTTCCCCGAGTTGGGATCTTTACCAGCTTCTGGGGGCCTCTCTGGGTGGACTTTGGATGGTTCTCTCTGTTGGTGATGTTCTTATTTGGCTTTTTGGCTCGGATGGTCGGACGTGGGGCCTATCATGGAGACGTCGGAGCTTACCCACTTTATACATACTTGTGCGTTATTCTATTTTTCATGCCGGTGGTGAATTTCGCCGTTTCTGCGCAGGGGATGTACGTCATCAATGCTTTCGTTCTCTTCTGGATCGCGACACGCCGGGTTGCTCGTGGGATCCCAGTTTAGTCTAGGAATGAGTGTCCCGTGATACCCGAGAATCCTTGGAAACAGCCGATAATTGGAGCTGCCCGAGCTGCTCTTTCGTTCCCAAGCTCCCTAGTGATAGCCTGCCTCAGGCTTGTTCCCTTTGCTAGCGCTTAACTCAATAGTCTTCCTTTGGGGATTTGCTGCCGCACGGGCGCTGTTGTTTTTTTCGCCAATCCTGCTGTCGAATCTATTGCCACTGGAACGCTATGGTCAACTCGAATTGGCTCAATCCTTCGCTGCAATAGGCGCGATTGTTGTTTGCTTTGGCCTGACTGGAACTGTACCGCTGATCCGGTTGCGTGACGAGATTGAGGGCCGTTGGGACACACTACTGCTTTTACTGACGGGTTTAGGTGGAGGATGTCTGTTGCTGGCACTGGGTACGGCGATAGGATTGGGCACTCTTTATGCGGTCCCGGTGCTGGTTTTTCTTGGCATTGGGGTACTAATGCTACAGGGGCTATGGGCTACCTCGCTTAAGTCTGATGGGCATTCCACCCGCGCTGTATTTGTCGAGGCCGGATTCTGGGCTGTGGCTGTAACGGGCGCCGGTGTGATCGTGTTGTCCGGAAACCGATTGCCCATCGGCACGATCTCCTTTGCGCTTTTTCTTTATGCCGCTGCTTTATTGACCGTAACACTGACGCAATTCCGACAAAGTCGCGAGGGCGCCTGTACGTTGGCCGACTTAAAGCGAAACATAGCATTGGGGCTGCCACTGATGGTTACCAGTGTTCTTGCAGTGGTCATCACTTCCTCTGGACGGTTGCTGCTTGGGCAGATTTCAGGGGTTGAAGCCGTGGGATTGTATGCTGTGCTATATCGCGCTACTACGCTACCGCTAGTGGGCCATCAGGTGCTGACCATCGGTTTTTTCCGACAGTTATTCTCTTGGTCGGACGAGATTCTTCGCAAACGAGCGTCGGTGATTGTGCTAGGAGTGACCACGATGGCGCTGTCTTTCTGGTTGCTGGAGCCCCACCTTGGCTGGCTTTTGGGGCAGCGCTTCACAGAGACCTTTACAGTTTACCGTACCGAAGGCCTGATCCTGCTGGTGCAGACCATCCTATGGTCAGCCATTGCGCTCAACGACTTGATCAATTCAAGGTTGCAGATTGCGGGGAGAGTAGCACGAAAAACAGGGCCCTATCTTGGAGGCGGGCTAAGTTTGCTTGCGTTTTGGGCTTGGAGCAGCGCTCAGTCAGGAAATGTTGAAAATACACTGCTTGCCTTTGTCCTTGGTCATTTTGGATTAATGGTTGGTTACTACACAGTTCAATGCTGGTCTTCCTCTAGACTGGGTTACCGCTTCACCCGCCTTTGGATGACGGTGGGCTTTTGCACCGTGGGCGCGGCCTCGCTGATATTTCTAGGAGAAATCGCTTCATGAAGATCGTGCATTTTGCAAAGTTTTTTCCGCCAGAATATGGTGGCATCGAAAGCGTTACTGAAGCCTTAGCCGAGGACCACGCCGCCGCTGGGCACGAAGTTGAGGTGGTATGTTTTACCCGCGACATGGCTCGAGTGGACAAACAAGGACGCCTGACCATTAGACGAATGAAGGTTCAGGCCGAGAAGTCTTCGCAACCCCTGTCTGCAAGCTATTTGAAAACCTGCGCGTGCGCGGCGGAGAATGCTGACGTGGTACATGTACACACACCCAACGTGTTTGCAGCGCTGGCCGTGCTGCGAGTACCACGCCAAGTCAAAGTGGTGGTTCATTGGCATGCAGATATCGAGAGGAAAGGGTTGCTAGGTTACCTTGTACGTCCTGTAGAACACGTACTGTTGCGTCGGGCCGACAGGGTGGTGACTACATCAGAGGCATATGGCACGGCTTCGCGAACGCTGACCCATTCTCAGAATCGAGTTGAGTTCATTCCAATTGGGATCAACGACATCGATTTTACCCCCGATATTCAACCGATTCCTAGGCGGGATGTGCTCTTTGTCGGTCGACTGGTGCCCTATAAAGGACTGAAGGTGTTGATAGAGGCTGTCGCTCATATGCAGAGCGAAACAACGGTTCGCATTGTTGGGGTGGGCCCAGACGAAGAAGCGTTGAAAGCCCAAGCGAAGCGAATTGGCGTCTCTGATCGAATCGAGTTTATGGGCCGAGTAGATGTTGATCGCCTTCAAACACTATATGCTGAGGCCGCAATTTTTTGCCTGCCTTCCGTTAATCGGCGGGAAGCCTTTGGTGTTGTTTTGCTGGAGGCAATGCGTGCGGGGCTTGCCGTCGTTTCGACTGACATCCCTGGTAGTGGTGTCCCTTGGGTCAATGCCAGTGGTTTGACTGTACCGGTTAATAACCCCAAGGCGCTTGCGAGAGCTTTGGATGGTCTATTGACCGATTCAAAAGAGATGCTGCGAATAGGAATGGACGGGCGCAAGCGGTTTGAGTCTGAATTCTCTCGGGAAAAAATGAGTAAACGTTTTCTAGAATTATATGAGAAACTCTATGAACGGAGAGCGGCGTAACGAATAATGTATGAGTTGAGTTTACTCAGGCGATGTTGCTGGAAGTTATCAAACTAAAGCTCTAAGGCCTGCTCGTCGCCGCGAACTTGTTGATGATCTGAGGGCAATCTGGGGTGTCAGCATACGACGTGCCTGCGCACGTCAACAGCCCGTTTGCCGGCTTCCTGCTCCTTGATCATCTGAATGATCTGTTCGCCGGTGAGCCTCATCTTCATTGGTCCGTCCTTTGGTCGGGCGGACTCTACACAAAACTGGAGGAACTCCAGTCAGGGGCTCAGGCAATACAACTCCACCCGACCGCATCTGGCCCTCAACATGCGCCCACCAGTCCCCGAAACTCTAATCCGAAATGGCCAAAAATGGGGCTAGACACTTCTGCGCGCAGCCGCTTGGTGGCGCCGAATGCAGCGCCGATAACACAAACTAAAGATCTCAATACAAGGCTTCATTTTCATCTCGTTCCCAAGGCATTGAATCTGCCTTGGAAATAATTGGCTCGTCTCCTAAATGAAGCGCCGTGTCCAATCGAGTCACTTCGTCGTTTTGTATTTTGAGGGATTGTGAAGCCCAGATAGCTTCAAACATGTTTTTGAAGAAACCTAACATTTCTGTTCGCCTACACTGCATGGGTTCTGGGAGCATATAAGGCAATAATAGCACGAACCTAGGGTCAGGATGCACTGAATCTTCCCCCTGGTCATAATTCACGGCTCGAACAACGGAGCGGTAACATGAACGACCTCTTCTGGCTGAGCGATGCCCAGATGGCCAAGCTGGAACCATTCTTCCCGAAGTCCCACGGCAAGCCGCGCGTTGAGCGGCATTATCTTCATCAATCGCAATGGTTTGCGCTGGCGGAACTCGCCTGCGGGATATGGCCCGCACAAGACACTCTACAGCCGGTGGAAGCGATGGAGCGAGAAAGGCATCTTCGCTCGGATGCTTCTGGAACTGGTCGATCAAGGCGGCCGGACCGAGACCCTGATGATTGACGCGACGTATCTCAAGACACACCGCATGGCCTCCAGCCTGGGCCTGAAAAAGGGGGCGTGACCGCTTGTATGGCCGATCCAAGGCGGGATGGATTCCAAACTGCACGCCGTCACTGACGCTGTCGGTCGCCCCTTGTCTTGATCTTAAGCGGTTCCAAAACTCCAGCGAGTAATAACTCTCATAGTGTAGCGGTGAATTTGGAGGGCATTTTCCTTGGCTTACACACAATGCCCTACATCATACCCAAACATTGTGCTCCGCATTTTCAAGATACCGGGTTAGCACGCCAATCGACTTCCACCCGCCCGCCCGCATGATGGCCGCAGTGTCGAAGCCTCTCTTCAGCAGATCCTGAGCCGCGCCGACACGTAAGGAATGCCCGCTGAATGCATTGACTTCTGCGGCATCCAACCCAGCACGTGTTGCAGCGTCCTTGATTAAGCGCTTGACGGTTGTCGTACTCAGATCGCGATTGACCGCTTTGCCTTGGTAGATCGGGCAGAACAGCCAGGGGATGTAATCTCCCCGCCAGTCCAGCCAATCGCGAACAAACCTGGCAGTGCGCTGAGAGGTGAAGGCGGTTCTTCCCGCGCCAAACGGATCCGACTTGCTGCGACGGATCAAAACCCGTAGCGTTCCATCCCCGAGCTCTTCGATATCCTCGGCGAGCAGCGCCACCAGCTCAGCGCGGCGGGTCAGCAACTCATAGCCTAGGGAAAGCATGGCCCGGTTGCGCAACCCCCACGGTGTGTCAGGTTCATTTTTTAGAAACTGATCCAGATAGTCTTTGGTCAGACCCTTGGCCTGTTTCGGACGGATCGGTTTGCTGCGTTTGACCCGCCTGAAGGCCAGATTGATGTCTTCATCGTAAGTGGGGTCCGGAAGGCGTAGCAGCCGATGAACTTTGCGAATGGCGTAGAGTCTGCGTCTGACTGTCGAGGGTGCTAGCGATTTGCCCTGATCTTCCAGAAACAGGCAGACGGTTTCCACACTGGCCGGGAAGGGCGTCGGTAGTCCTTCCGTTGCACACCAAGTGACGAAGGCCTCAGTGTCACTGTAGTACCCACGCATGGTGGAGGACGAATAAGCGCCTTGGAGACGGTTGAATTCCTGCCGCCAATCGTGGTCGAGTAATATTGACATGCATAAATACTACATACTTGCGTAAAATGCGCAAGTTAGATCAATGAGTGCAAATGATAACATCAGCACAGATCAGAAGTGCGAGAAGCGCTCTTGGATGGTCTGCCTTATTCTTAGGAAAACAAGCAGGGCTATCACTTCGCACCATCCAGACTGCCGAGGCGGATGGGGGAGATGAAAAAGTGAGAAAGAGTTCCATCTTGGCCATCAAAACTGTTCTTGAAACTGCAGGCATCGAATTCACGGTCTCTCCCGACAATGTTCCGGGGATTCTGATCCATGCAAATAGGTCGGCAAGGCCTAATGGCGATCACCCGGATTCCTGATGCTGTAGGTTGCCTTCAGTGATTCATTTGGAGCTTGAACAGTTGTACAGGATAGCCCGCTCAAAACAGTCTGGCACGGACATGTTTAGTAGCGCGCTGAGTTGTTGCTACACTATCTTGTATAAATGTTGATAGAACATTTCGGGAACGCTATGCTGAATTCGACTGAAGGTAAGACGCAGCGATTCGAAAGAGATGGCCACAGACAACCTGCCAGAGCAACATAAGGAAAAGGCGGAGAACGCGGTTCTCGATCTGATCCCGCGCATGGTGTTGTTTGCCGGAGAAGACGCCCTGAGTTTCGAAGATCTTCGACAGGCGTTCCTGCTGGACCTGGCACCTTCTTCACCCTACGAAATAACTCTGGCCGAAAACCTCGTGGCCCTGGAGTGGGAGGTGCATCGTCACCGACGGATCAGGGACAGCCTGCTACGTACTCAACTCAGGAAGTTTGCCGAAGGCACCTTTGAAAAAGGTGAAGTGGGTACTCTTGGATACGGTAATTACCAGACTGAGGAGGGATCGGCCTTGACGACCATTTTTCTGGATCGCACGTCCGAGAACCACGGAGTTGCGCTTCGATGGCTGCAGGACCAAGGCATCGATCCTGGCGAATTGCTGGCCGCTGCGTATAAATCTGCCACAAAATCCCTAGAACCCCACGAGCGCAAATTGGCCGAGCTAGAGATCCGGCGCCGCCGCCTTCGCGAAGATTTTGACAGGTTGAAGGCGGTCGCAACACCGCCGATTGAGGATGCAACCCTGTTGCCTGATAAATGACAACTGAGCGCCAGATATCGGCCAATCGCGGCAATGCTCGTGCCAGCACCGGACCAAAGACCAGGGCCGGTAAAGACAAGGTGTCCCGCAACGCTATGAGACACGGGCTGACGTCTCCTCTGGCTTTCGACCAAGTTGAGAAATGGTACCGGATCATCCTGGACGATCCGGAGGCTTGGCCTGACCCGTTTTCTTCGGATACAAGGTACCAGGCCGCCCTTTCCCTAGCCGAAGCAGAAGTCAGGCTCGAACGGGCGCGTGTTGCTGAAGCCGAGGCTGTGCAGAGCCTTGAACTGGGCAGGGAGGAGAAGGGGCTTTTCGACGGGTTTCCAAAGGAAGCAATTGCCTCCTTGGATGAAGACCTCCGGGCCCTGGTTCGGGTTGCCAGGAGGATTGACCGATTGAATGCTTCGGCCGGAGAGAACAGGTTGCGCCTTACAACCCGATATCGACGTGAGGCGGAAGCTCAGCGGCGCAAGGCCCTGAACCGCTGGATCAAGATTCAGTCTGGTTTCCCGAAACAAAGCCAAATACTACCTTAGGTAGAGTCGCGGGAGTTCGTCCTGTGTAAGAAATTGTTAATTAAGCATATCATGTTTTGAGTGTGGGCGGCCCATAAGCCCGATTAGGCATTTTGGGATGGCATGTCTGACTATTGAAACCCTGCGGAGACTGGCTTAACAATACCCGGCTCGACGGAGCCGTGACTTCGCCGCGGGTGTCTCCAGGTGGCGATACCGACCGCCGCTATACCTCCGGCAGTCCAGAGCGTGACCCGCTGCAATGACGGCAGCCCCGATGTCATTGCCATCGGCATAACACACCCCGACAAACCGGTCATGGGTTCGCTCACCCGTCAGATCGCAGGTGACACGTTTTCCACCAAGGTAATTGACCATCCAGCGCCTCGCATCGCGACCGGCTGCGGTGCCCAACTCTGGCGCATCCACGCCTTGAAGGCGCACAGGTGTTCCACTGACAACAATTGTATCGGCGTCCCGCACCTGCACCCCACCGGCCAGAAGCGGCGTGGCAGAAAGTGCAAGTACGACCATCATCACATGTCTGATCATTCGACGATCTCGGTTGCAATATTCGTCTTTGCCAGCTCATCTTCGACCAGGGCGTAGATCTCCTCTGGCGGGGTCTTGAGCGAATAGATCATCAGGGACGGGTCCACCCCCATTTCGATGAGAAACGCCATCGTTTCTCCCTGGCTGACCTGTATGTCCGCAACGGCAAACATGACGGGAATGAGCCTCGGCTGCTCATAGTAGTGCTGGTGCATGCCAACTATGCCGCGTCGTGAGACGAGCCGTTCCAGGCCGCCTGCCAGAATGTAGGGACAACTGGACACGCAGGAGGCGCCAGGTGTCACCCCAGTGACCAGGTTCGCCTCCCGGATCTGCCTGCCGATCAACTGAGCTTCGCCAACCAACCCGCCGGGGCTGTGCAGGGCAACGAGCGCTGGCGTTTCATTCATACCAGCCAGATGCCTTTCGAACCGGTCTGCGTCGCCTTCTTCGATGGCTCCGGTCAGGAGAAGGACTATACCAATTCCATCTATGTAACTTTTCGTGAACGTGAGCCTGGCCGGGAAGCGGTCTGGCAACGCCAGCTCACCAGGCTCGGTCAACCTCAGAACCGGCTTATCCGTCCGGTATTCCCGCCTTTGATCACCAGGAGACACAGGACCGGTTGGCAGCACCAGCTTCTCGCGGAATGGGCTTTGGATGCTGCCAATCACATCCGTGGTGATCAGCAGCCCTGCCAGAGCCAGTTGAGCAAGGAGCACATATTTCAGCCCCGTCCTGGGACCAAACTTTGGAAGGAACCGCATCCTTAAGCATCCTTCGCAGTGGAGCGCTCCTGGATCGCCGCATCCGCGGCACCCATTGTCAGTTCAACATCCTTCATGGCGTTCATGGCCGCCTTCAGATCCGCCAGTGTGAGGGTTTCCTCGATGCTCATGCCGTCGCGTCCACTTCGGATAGCGGCCTGAGTGATGGCCAGAACAAATACCAGGACGGCCGGAAGCAGGTCGATCGCAATCGCGCCCGCCCAAGACGGGACAAAGTTGTGGGCGTAGCGGATGACGGCATCCGCACTGGAAATCGGATTATAGGCCGTCTCGATCGGCGGCTCCATTTCCAGCACTTCCTCTGCGGCGTCTTTCAACGTCTTGCTACGTTGGTCGAGCGCGTCGAGCACGGAAGTGATCGTGGCGGACTGGGCATCGCGTACAGTCGAGTTTCTGCCGTCCAGTTCCGGCAAAACCACCGAAGCAGGCAGGTCCGCCGCAGCCCGCACGACCAGCGGCGCCACGCTGTACTGATTCAACTGGGACAGAACGCCAGCCAGTTTCACGCTCTCCTCGGAGAACTGTACCGACCGCTTATCGACGGGCCCCGGCGCCACTGTGAGTTCCCGCATGCGCCCCAGGATCTCGTTGCCATCTGCAAATGCGTCCTCGATCAGGGGCTGCTGGGCTGCGATCTGCTCTTCAAGGTTGCGCAGTTCCTCGGTTTTCTGGGTCAGAACGCGGAACACGGCGCCTCGACCGGCGGTTCCGGACAGGCTGCCCGACTGTTCCAGCTCTGCCAGTTCTTCAAAACTTTGACGCGCGCGTTCCACTTCACGCCCCAGAGCCTGCCCACGCAAGGCAATATCATGCGCCTGCTCAACAGCGGTCTGGTAGTCCCGAACAGTGTTTTCCAGGTGCTGCTCAACTGCAGCCGAACCTGCGAGCGCGGCCGCGTTCAGCCAACTGGACATGGCGATGATCGCGAGCGAGCCGACCATCGTTGATACAGTCAGGCCAATGAATCCACCTGCGCTGCGCATCGAAGGCAGAAGCCGCAGCATGTAGCTCCAGAACACAAAAATGCCGACCGATACGGCAATCGAGTAGGCCACAGCGGCGAAGAAGGACACTGCTCCGTTGTCCTCCAGAAGCGAGGAAACACCGAGGTAGGTGTAAATGCCGGATGCGATGGCCAGAACGCCCAAAGCTGCGGGTGTGAACGTATCGAGCCAGACCAGGTGTCCTTCAAGCTCCTTGGCCGTCCGAAGGCCTTTCGCCTCTTCGGCCGTCAACCGTCCGCTTTCATCAACCATCGAAATTCAAGCTCCAATTGCAAATCAGAGCGTAGGTAAGGTCAGACGCTCGATGAGTATTGCGAGAAGCTGCCAATCTTTTTGGTATTTCGGGCATTTTTGAGGGAGACCTCCCCGGGGTTTTTGACTCAAACGCCCGATAACGTGAGAAAGGGGACCAGTTTAGCTGGAATAGCTCAACATCTCTATTTCTGCCCCCTCTTGACGAGAAAGCAGCCGGCTAAGGTGGAAGAGTGCCAGAACGTCCTCGGTTTATTCCCCAACCAGTGCGGCAGCCGCTCGGCGAGCCCTTGGCTCCCTGGCTTCGAGCAAGTGGAAAGCCTCCAGATGTAGTGGTCCAGATGCGACCTGACAGCTTTCGCGACTCCGCTCCTGGACGCCACGAAAGACGAGCCGTTATCGCACAGCGGCCTCGGCTTGTTCGCGACTTTGGCCTGATCGCAGCCCGAGGTCTCAAACGCCTAGAGGGCTAACTTCCTAAAACCTGTTCCAACAGTACCTCGCCAGTGGAACAGGCGATGTCCAGTCCTGGTTCGACGTTTACAATCGTGACGACCCGATTTTCGGCCAGCATTGAAAAGCGTCGGGATCGATTGAGAAGTCCCGTTGGAGGGTGAGAGAAAGTCATTCCCAGAGCCTCTGTGAAACTGGCACTGGCATCAGCCAGCAACTTTATTCCTGCGGCGAACGCGCCAGTGGACTCTCCCCATGCACGCAAAACGAAGGGATCATTTACGCTGAGGATCACAACATCATCCAGCCCGGCTTCTTTTAACTTGTTGGTCGCTGAAACCACCGACGGCAAGTGGACGGCGCTACATCCCCTTGTGAAAGCCCCCGGCATGGAAAAGGCCGCGACCCGCCTACCGGAAAACACCTCATCAGTCGTCACCTCGTAAGGTCCTTGATCTCCAAAGACCTGGAACTTCGCATCTGGTAGTTTGTCACCTGTTGAAACAGCCATCTATTGTACTCTCATTGCGAACCGTAATGTGGCACTTAGAACACTCCCTCTGAGTTGCAATATCCCTTGGTGGATTTACCCGATTTAGTGAGTGCCAGACGTGATGATCGCTAAAAGGAGATAGCTGGAGACCTGACCGTCTATGTCTTCAGTGCTGGGACTCAGGGTTCTGGCGCATGGTGGCGACTAGCTCGGCGACCGTTAGACCGAATTTGCGCATCTTGGATCTGTTCATGATTGTTCCGTTGCCGGTCTGGTACATCCAGTCGGTGATGTTCAGAACATGTCCACCGGCGCCTTCGGAAAGAACGATCTTGTAGCTCAGCTTCTCGGTTGTGCCGGAGATGCCTCCCATCGCTTCTCCGACGATGTCGTCAGCCGTCGCTTTGAACGTGTCCCGGCTCAAAGTGCAGCTCTGTTTATTCTGACACCTGCCTTGTTGTGACGACGCCAGCGAAGTCGCCGAGCCATTGTCTTGACTGGACGATCTGGCCTGAGGTGTTGCTGATCCAGTAGACATTGACGAAGTTCTGATCGGTGCTGTTGCAGGTCTCGCGCATCATCCGGGTGGAGGTTGGGGTTCCCCGGATCGTCACGATCTTGTCGCCGCGGTTTTCCACCACGCATTTGTAGCTGCGCATTTCGGTCCGGTCGTTGCCGGTCAGGAAGGAGTGGAAGCGCACGGTTTCGGCTCTGTACCCGCCCAGCACCGCATCCATCGACTGCGCGATGTCCGAGGCCATCAGCCCCGCGCCAAAGCCGCGCTCGCCCACGATCATGCCCTGCCGGGTCAAAAGCGTGGCGCCATCCACCGACAGCCAGGTCCGCACCCCGTCGCGGCTGTTCTCCAACAGCATCACGCCTGCCAGCCCGCTGTCCAGAAAGCCCACCTGCAGCCGCGGCGCATCCGCATCCAGCAGCGGCTGGATGCGCGGGTCGGGCTGGGCCTTGCCGGGCTGCAGCAATGCCTGAAGCTCGACGAAATCGTTGCTGTCATTGGCGCAGCCACTGGTCATCGCCAGCAGCGGCATCAGCAAGGCAAGGGCCAGCGTTCGTCTCATCTGTAGAACCGCCCCCATTGTCCAACCAGCCGCCCGGCGCGCTCGTCTCTGGTGTATTCATGCAGCCGGTTGTCGACGATCAGCCGCGCCCCGCCATCGCGCAGAACCGGCCGGATTGTCTGCTTGACCGTCGACCGCGTCGGCTTGCCGGTCAGCCACGACACCGGAACCTCGAACCGGATCCCCTTGTCGAACGATCCCTCACCGAACTCTTCGGCACTGACATTGGTGAAGGTGGCAAAGGCGCCGACCTTGAAGCCGTTGTTGAACTCCTTGTCGAGCGTGAAGGTCGCGCCCCAATCCCCGGCAAGGTAGCGGCCCGCATCGATCTGCAGGTTATACTCGTTGCCCAGATCGTAGTACATCGAGCCGTGACCGGTCACGACGTCATAGCTCTGGAAGCCGAACAGCATGTCATAGTCACGCTTTTTGGCATAGTTGATCTCGGCCCCCAGCGCGAGGCGGCTGTCATTGGGATACCACAGCATCTCGGCCGAAACCCCGCCGAACATCTCTTCGAGATACCCGCCCGAGACCCGCGCAAACAGATCCTCACCCGGACGCCAGAGATAGGCCGCGGTCAGGCGCTGGACATACACGCTGGACTGGTTGCGCGCGTATTCCGCCCAGTCTGATCGCACATGGGGCAGGACCGAGTCCGAGACCCGGGTGGTCTCGTCGAGATTACCGATGATCGGCACCCGCAGGGCACCGGTCAGGAACAGGCCCGGCTGCACGACATAGTCGCCCTTGAACTCGGCCCCCAACTCATAGCGCAGCGGGTTGTCCGGATCGAAGAACGACAGACGCAGGTAAGGGCCGAAGCGATACCCGGTATGTGGAAAGGCACCCGGCACCGTGCCCGGCGGCAACCCGTAAGGCTCATCCCGGATCACCGAGCGCGCCAGCGTGCGCCATGCGCCATCCACATCGTTTTCCAGCTCGTAGAGATCGCTGCGCTGGGTCTCGATGGTGTTGATCGGCACGCCGTTCTTCAGAAGCGTGATATCAAACACCTCGATCGACGGGTCCAGCGTGTTTGCCATCGTGCGCGCGGTGCGGCCCGCCGCCTGCGCCGAGGCGGAAAAGCGGTTGTTCTCGATCTCGACAATGGCGCGGTTGCCCTCGACCCCATAGCCGGTCATCCGCAGGCCCTGCTTGTCGAGCCGCGCCCGCAGCACATCGCGGGCCGTCATGTCGCTGTCCTGGTCGGGCAGGTTCCAGCTCTCGGCGGCGACCTGGTTCTGCGGCTTCAGCGCCGGGGCCGCGCGGTCCAGCCCGCCCGGCGCCAGCGGGTTGCGCGGATCGAAGGCATAGGAGAGCTGCAGGCCCAGCGTGTTGCCGTACATGTAAGAGGCGTTCATGTTGACGCCGTTGCGAAACTTGTAGTTGACCCCGAAGTTCAGGGGGAAATCGGCATCAAACCCGATCTTCTGCTTCTCTTCCTGATATTCGTCCGAAGAGTATTCGGCCAAAAGGGAAAGCCGGTCGTTCAGGCGATACTCCAATCCGCCAAACAAGGCGGCCGGACCGCGGAACCACTGATCATAGGCCAGTTTACCGCCTGTAGAGCCTGTTCCACGCGGCGGCCGCGTTTCGAACTTGTCATCAAACACCGCCAGCGGGTTCTTGAAACTGTTGCGTTGGCCTAGCCGGCCCCAACCCATGCCGCCGGTCACTTTCCAGCGCTCGGCAAAGGTCTTGGTCAGAACGACATATTCACTGCCATAGATCCCGGTGCCGCCGAAATCGCGAAAGCCAACGCCGATTGCCGGACCCCGGGCGGTTTCCTCGCGCAGGCGAAAGTGGATGTCGAAGCTCCGGTCATACCGGCTTTCGGCACCGCCTCGGTTGAAATCCTTGATGTAGGAATACCGAAACGAGCCATAGACCCAGGGCAGCATCTGGAACGTAATTGTCCCGCGCGCAGTGTCCTTGAAGGCGGCGCCCGTAAACGCAAGATTGGCCGTTGGCAGCACTTCTGCCGACGGCATGTCGATCAGGCCCGGCGTCCCATAGGTCGACAAATTCTGCGCGCGCACGGAATCCTCGGCCAGCAATACACAGCCGAATCCCAGTATCGCGCATGCGGCAATACGCATCTAAACCTGCTCACTCAACATTATCATTTTGTTTTTTAAGAGCTTTACCAAATTGGCCGGAAAGCTTCACAAATTGGCGCGGTGCGCGTATCACTTCCGGCGCAACTGCGCTAGATTTACCACAACCAGCCGTTGCCAAAACGGAGCTCGAGCATGCTGAAATCATGGATTGCCAAGGGAACCGGCAATTCTCCGATCTACCCGTCCATCGCACCTGACGTGCCGTTCTACCTGATCGGTGACGTGCATGGCCGATCCGACCTGCTTGGTCGGCTGCTCAGCAAGCTTGTGCCACAGCATCCGGTGGTGCTGGTGGGGGACTACGTGGACCGGGGCGAGGAAAGTGCCGGGGTGCTGCGCCAGCTCTTTGGACGCCCAAACACCTATTGCATCAAGGGCAACCACGAAGACATGCTGCTGTCCTTCCTCGAAAACCCGATCGAGCACGGCCCGCGCTGGCTGCGCTATGGTGGCCTACAGACGCTGGCCAGCTTTGGCATCGCCGGGCTGACCGAGACCAGCCGCGGCCCGGATCTCGAAGCGGCCCGGGACGCCCTGCGCGACGCCATGGGATCCGAGATGATCTTCTGGCTGCGCACCCTGCCGCTCACTTACGTGAACGGCAATGTCGGCGTTGTTCACGCTGCCGCAGATCCCAGGTTCGGTCTCGAAGACCAAAAACCCAAACACCTGCTCTGGGGACATCCCGAGTTCGGCAGAACCCCACGCCGCGACGGCATGTGGATCGCCCACGGCCACACCATCATCGATGAACCACAAGCCACACAAGGCATCATCGCCGTCGATACCGGCGCATACGCAACAGGCAAACTCACCGTCGCAGGTATCGGCAACGGAGCCGCAGAATTCCTGACGATGAAGTGAACAAGTCACAGGGGCCGC